>JADLEH010000116.1 GCA_020846255.1 Propionibacteriaceae bacterium | reverse complement strand
CGAGCTGTACGAGGCCGAACTGACCAGGCTCCAGGCCGAACTGGTCGAGATGCAGGAATGGATGCGCACGTCGGGCCAGCGCCTGGTCGTGATCTTCGAAGGTCGTGACGCTGCCGGCAAGGGTGGTGCGATCAAGCGAATCATGGAGTACCTCAACCCCCGCGTCGCGCGGATCGTTGCGCTCCCGGCGCCCACCGAGCGCGAGCGGACGCAGTGGTACTTCCAGCGCTACATCGAGCACCTGCCGGCTGCCGGCGAGATCCGCCTGCTCGACCGCTCCTGGTACAACCGCGCGGGGGTCGAGCGGGTGATGGGCTACTGCACAGCCGCCGAGTACCAGCGCTTCCTCCGCCAGTGCCCGATCTTCGAGCAGATGCTCGCCGAGGACGGGATCATGCTCCGCAAGTACTGGTTCTCCGTTTCCGGCAAGGAGCAGGAACGGCGGTTCCGCTCCCGCATGACCGACCCGATGCGTCGCTGGAAGCTCTCGCCCACCGATCTGGAGTCGCTGACCCGCTGGGAGGAGTACAGCCGCGCGAAGGACGAGATGTTCGTGCACACCGACCTGCCCGGCAACCACTGGCGAGTGGTCGAGGCCGAGGACAAGAAGCGCGCTCGGCTCAACATGATCGCCGACCTGCTCGCCTCTGTGCCCTACGAGCGGATCGAGCGCCCCGCCCTCAAGCTGCCGAAGCGGCCGTCCTCCACGGGCTACCGCCGGACCGAACGCGAGTTGCAGCACTATGTGCCCGACTACGCAGCGGCCCTGGAGAAGTCGGGCGAGCACCCCCAGAAGTACGTCGATCCCGAGGACGCGGACCTGCCCAGCGACGAGCCCGAAACCCCGGTCGAACCGAAGCCGCCCGTTCGCCGGACGCGCGCCCGGCGCGCCCCGGTGTCGGTGCCCCCACCCGAAGCGGAGCCGGCCCCGGGCGGCGAGGCCTGACCACTGCGGCCGGGTCGCGGGTCGGCAGGACCCCTCGCCGCGGATCTCGCCGGTCTCCCGGTGAGCCGCGGGTCGTCGGCGGCCCGGCCGGGGCCTCGCGGATGCCCCCCTTTCCGCGAGACCCCAGGACCTGGATGGGTCCGGCCATCAGGGCAGTCGATGGAGGGCTGTCGTGCCAGCTGCCCGGTACCGGTCCGGTTCAACCGACGCCGGTCGGACGCCGGTCAGCTGCGGCACCAGGGCGGGCGGGGATGGTGCCGCGCGCGAGGACCCCGGGCACGGCTCCGGTTCCGGTTCCGGGTGTCCCCACAACTCGGGACCCCCGACCTGCGGGATGCGGTCCGTGACCGGCGGATCGGCATTGCCCAGATTCGGCGGGGTGGCGTCGGGTTGTCGAGCCACCCAGGGCGGCACGGCGTCCCGGCCGGGAGCGGGCTTCGCCCCGACCGGGCCGGCACCAGTCCGGTGTCGCCAGCGGGTGACCGTTTCCGGCAGGCAACCCTCGACCACAACTTCGAGGGCGACGTCCAGCAGTGGCCGATCCAGGTAATGGCTGGCTTCCAGGAGGAGGTCGAACGCCTCAGGGGAACGGACCCGGTAGCGCGCCACGACCATGCCCAGGGCTGTGGCGACACAGCTCGAGCTGTCAGGTGCCCCGCGAAGCTCCTCCCCGAATTCGTCAATCAATGAGTTGGTGGCGGGTGCGGCCAGCCGGGCCAGCCGCCGGGCGGCGTCCACGTCGAGGTGGTCGAGCGCCGTGGGGTCGCCGGAGTAGAAGCTCAGCAGGGCCCGATTCCCGGCTTCGAGGGGGATCTGGATGCACACCATGCTGCGCAGGTCCAGCACGGAGACGCACAGCTTGCCGAAGTCGGGCCACCGATCGTCGGCCGCAAGGTCCTTGCTCACCAGCACTTCACCGGGCACGAGTTGCACACCGGGTCCCTGACCCAGTTCGTGCTGCAGCCAGTCCACCCGAACCGGGAGGTCATCGGTGGCAGCCACCGGCTCGGGTGCGTGGCCGGCCAGGACGACGGTCAGGCCGCAGTGGACAGTCTGGCTCGAGTGGCAGATACCCAGCGCCGCGAACTTCACGGCCAGCTGGGGATCGAGGCTCCGGCCCTCGGTTACCCGCGCAGGCCGGGTCGGCGTGGCCGCTGCCAGCGGCTGGGGCAGTCCTTCCAGTTCCGGCTTCCATTGCTGAGCTGTCATGGCTGTGTCCTCGTGGAGCCGGCCCGAATTCGTCCGCTGCTTGAAAGATCCAAACCGGCCTGCCAGCAACATACGCCCGTCCGCACGGCCGTGCAGGGCCTTGCCGGAATTCACCAGAGTCCGGGACCTCGGGCGGGCAGCGCCGCCGGGAAAGCAGGTCCTGGTGCGGTTGCCGTCTCGGCGTGGCGCAGTGCAAACCGGTCGCAGCGGGTACGGGTGGGGCATGAGCGAGATGCCCGATGAAGAGGCGGTGGAGGCCCGCGCACATCTCCTGCCCGAGGAGGTCGCCGCCGGCAGCGACGATCCTGAGGCCCAGGCAGAGGCGATCCTCGAGGAGTCGAAGGAGCGGACCCTGCACCCGGAGGCGACCGGCCACGAGTCATCCCAGGCGCCGGCTGAGGCCGGCAGCCCGGATTCCGGACAACACCCTGAGGAGAGCCATGCCGAGTAGGAACGGGGAGCCGGCGGCAGCCACCGTCCTCCTTGAGCGTCTGGAGCAGAACGAAACCCTCGGGCGGCTGGCCGCGGCGGTATCGGCGCCGGTCGGCGCTGTGCTGGGCAGCGGGCCGCTGAGCGACGCACTTCGCGGACGTGCGGTCGGTCACGCCCTGCATCCGCTTCTGGTCCAGGTGCCGCTGGGCGCAATGCTGTCGGCCAGCGTCCTCGACCTCGCCCAGGGCGCGCGGGCCGGCGGCCAGAGCCGGTTGTTGATGGG
Source organism: Propionibacteriaceae bacterium (assembly GCA_020846255.1). GTDB lineage: Bacteria > Actinomycetota > Actinomycetes > Propionibacteriales > Propionibacteriaceae > Propionicimonas. The sequence goes on along the minus strand of JADLEH010000116.1, from coordinate 2,393 downwards.
AGTCACCTGCCTGGCTGTGCTGCCGGCTGCACTGTCGGGCTGGGCGGAGTGGGCCAATGCCGACGACCGCACCAAGCGGGTCGGCATCGCGCACGCAGCCCTGAACGTCGCCGGAGCCCTGGCGTCAGTCGCTTCCTACCTGGTCCGCAGGCGCGGCTGGTCGCCCACTGCTGCAGTCCTGACCGGCGTGGCCGGTGCGGCCTTCAGCGGCGGGGGAATGCTCGGCGGCCACCTCAGCCTGGTGCGCAAGTACGCTTCCCACGACCGGCCCTCCGACCTCGAGGGCACCCTGCGCGGTCGGTTCCCGGGCTAGCTGGGAACGAGCCGCTGCGGTTCGCCGGTGGGCCCCTGGGGCAGGCCGGTTGCCCTCCGGGGTGGAGCTTCGGGCGCAGGGCCGTCCAGCTCGGCCGCGTCGGCCCACATCTCGCCGTCGACCGAGAAGTGGTCGCCGCCGTGGCCCTCGGTCTTCACGCAGGTGACAACCTGACCGTCGGGGCCAAGGTAGGTCGATGTACAGATGTGCACGGGACTCCAGTCTCGATCGGTCGGGTGGACGTCGGCGCTGCGGTGCTCCTGCCAAGGGAACCGCCCGCGGGGCGGCGGAGGTTACGGGCGGGCATCACCGGTCTGGTCGACCGGCCGGCCGGGGTGCCGCTCCCAGTGCCGTTGATGACAGAGTGGTCGCATGCCACCGGAACCGAAGGAGTTGCTGCAGCACTACCTGCAGACCGCAAGGGACGCGATGCTCTGGAAGCTTGACGGACTCTCCGCCTATGACGCCCGCCGGCCGCTCGTGCCCACCGGCACCAACCTCCTCGGGCTTGTGAAACACCTTGCCGGAGTCGAGTTCGGCTACTTCGGCGAAGTGTTCGGGCGGCCGGTGGCCGACCCGCCCGACTGGCTTGACGCGATGGATGACGAGCCGAACGCCGACCTGTACGCCACGGCATCGGAGTCGGTGGAATCGATCGTTGCCCTCTACCGTCGGGCCTGGGCGCACACCGACGCGACCGTTGCCGAGCTTCCCCTGGATGCCGTCGGATCGGTTCCCTGGTGGCATCCCGACCGTCGCGAGGTGAGTCTCGAGCAGATCCTGGTCCACGTGATCGCGGAGACCCATCGCCACGCCGGTCACGCCGACCTGGTCAGGGAGCTGGTGGACGGGGCCGTCGGCTGGCGAGCCGGCAACAGCAACCTGCCCGAAGGTGACGCCGACTGGTGGTCGGCCTATCGAGACCGCCTCGAGCAGCTGGCCCGCGAGGCCGTCGACTAGTCCGGGTGGTGCGGCCGGGGTCCCCCGCCGTCTGCCGAAGTGCCGGCCTGGGCTCCGCAATTGCGGACGCGGTCGCCCAGGCCGGGGCGTGCATCCGCGCCCCCCCGACGCTTCACACGCCTACCGCCCCGCGACGCCCCCCGACATCGACCGGACGGTGCGTTTCCACGCTAGATCCGGATTCCGAGCAGCCAAGTCCCCTAACGGGTGACACCGCGGTCCTCCCGGGTCACCCCTGCCGGTACCGCCCCGCCCGGGCAATGGCAGGCCGGAGGGGCCGGGCCGGAAGAGCGCCACGTCCCGGGGCCGTCGATCACCGGCCCGCTGAGATCGTCCGCATCAACCCGGCGAACTCGGCGGGCTGCTCGAAGATGGGCCGGTGGCCGGAGGTGTCGAACTCCACCCACTGCTTCGTCGGCGCCTTGAGCTGCTCGAACCAGTCCCGGGCCGGGTCCTTCCGCCCGCGCGGCTCGTGACGTCCCTCGACCAGGTAGACCGGCACTTCGAGCACGGCCGCACGTTCCCGGAGATCGAGGTCCTGCAGCTGCGGGTAGAGGGCGGAGAAGGTGTCCAGCAGGCCGCGGACTATGTTCACCATGTCCAGCGGGCTGTACTCGCTCACCGGCAGGTTCTCCAGCATCTGGCCGGCACCCTCTGCATTGGCGGAATGGTCGTAGCCGAACACCTGTTGCTCGTGGGCGAAGACCATCGGGTAGTCCAGCAGGTTCGAGTACGGCGGCGGGCCGGCGGCCTCCAGCTGGGCCACGAACTCGGCGTTCCCGGACCGCCTGGCCCAGTCAAGGGTGTCCTCGTAGAACGCGCGGTCGGTCTCGGCGACGTCCACCATCTGTCCGACCCCGACGAAGGCCGCGAACAGGTCCGGACGCTGCTGGGCCGCGAACACCCCGATGATGCTTCCCCAGGACTGGCCGACCAGGTACACGCGCTGCCCGCCGAAACGGGTGCTCAGGTAGTCGCTGACGTCGATCACGTCGGCAACCGCGTTGGCCAGCGTGTGCGTGGCCAACGGCTCCAGCTGGTCGTAGGAGGACCCGGTGCCGCGCTGGTCGAGGGTCGCGACCACGAAGTCCTGCTCAAGGGCCTGGCCGTGGCGCCGCAT
>JADLEH010000115.1 GCA_020846255.1 Propionibacteriaceae bacterium | reverse complement strand
GCAGGTGCGTGGCGTTGATGTCCACGCCGGTGACCGCACCGTGCGGGCCGACCTCGGCAGCAGCAGCGAGCGAGGCGAGGCTCTCCGCCAGCACACAGGACGCCCCGCCGTGCCAAAGGCCGAACGGCTGGGTGTTGCCGTCCACCGGGCAGCGGCAGACCGCGCGGGTGGGGGTGACCTCGAGCAGCTCGACGCCCAGCTTGTCGTCCAGGGGGCTGCGCAGGCCGGTGAACCATTCGGGCACATTCATGGCGCCAACCTTGGCACACCGCCGACCGGGCCCGTCGGTGCCGACCGGTAAGGTTCCGGATTGTGACGAACCCAGCCGCAACCGACGGACAGCCCGAAACCCTGCTGCTGATCGACGGCCATTCGGTGGCCTACCGGGCGTTCTTCGCGCTTCCGGTCGACAACTTCTCCACCACCACCGGCCAGCACACGAACGCCGTCTACGGGTTCACCTCGATGCTGATCAACGTGCTCCGCGACGAGAAGCCGACCCACCTGTGCGTGGCCTTCGACGTCTCCCGCAAGACCTTCCGCAGCGCCGAGTACTCCGAGTACAAGGCCAACCGGTCGGCGTCCCCGGCCGAGTTCAGCGGCCAGATCGGGTTGATCAAGGAGGTGCTCGACGCCCTCAACATCGTGCACCTCGAGCTGGACGGCTTCGAGGCCGACGACATCATCGCCACCCTTGCCAAGCAGGGGGCGGCGTCGGGCCTGAACGTGCTGATCTGCACCGGTGACCGCGACACGCTGCAGCTGGTGAACGACCAGGTGACCGTGCTCTACCCGCGCAAGGGGGTCTCCGATCTCGCCCGCCTGGACCCGGCCACCGTGGTGGAGAAGTACCTGGTGACGCCCGACCGCTATCCGGAGCTCGCGGCCCTGGTTGGGGAGTCCAGCGACAACCTTCCCGGCGTTCCCGGCGTCGGCCCCAAGACGGCAGCGAAGTGGCTGGCCGCCTACGACGGGCTGGAGAACCTGCTGCGCCACGCGGACGAGATCGGCGGCAAGGTGGGCGACTCGCTGCGCGAACACCTCGACGGCGTGATCCGCAACCGGCACCTGAACGCACTGATCTGCGACCTCGAGCTGCCGCTCGGCCCGTCCGACCTCCTGCGCCGCGACTGGGACCGGGAGGCCGTCCACTCGCTGTTCGACGGCCTCGAGTTCCGGGTGCTGCGCGACCGGCTGCTGGAGACGTTGCCGGCAGAGGACGCCGAATCCCAGGGCGGCTTCGAAGTGACCGGCGAGATCCTGGCCACCGGCTCGGTCCGGGCCTGGCTGGACGCGCACGGACGCTCCGGCGTCGTCGGCATCGACGTGACCGGCCGCTGGCGCGCGGGTTCCGGGGACATCACCGGCCTCGCGCTGGCTGCTGCCGACGGCGCCGCCGCCTGGCTCGAGGTCACCGGGCTCTCCCCGGACGACGACGCAGCCCTTGCCGAGTGGCTCGCCGACGAGTCGGCCCCCAAGGCGATGCACGACGTCAAGGGCCCGCTGCTGGCGATCTGGTCCAGGGGCTGGGACCTCGCCGGGCTGGTCAGCGACACCCAGCTCGCGGCCTACCTGCTGCGTCCGGACCAGCGCGTCTACGACCTCGCCGACCTCACCGCACGGCACCTGAAGCGCGACCTTGCAGTCGCCGGCAGCGGAGCGGACGCCGGCGACCAGGCGGCGTTCAGCTTCGACGACACCGACAGCCACGACGCGATGGTCCGCGCCCGCGCCGTGATCGACCTCGCCGCCAAGCTCGAGGAGCAGCTGGAGGAACAAGGCGGCACGACCCTGCTGCGGGAGGTGGAACTCCCGCTCACCCGCACCCTGGCCAACATGGAGCGGGTCGGGGTCGCCGTCGACCTCGACTACCTGCACCGCCTGTACGCCGACTTCGACGCAGCCGTCGTCGCGGCCGAGGCGGACGCTTTCGCCGTCCTCGGCCGGCCGATCAACCTCGGCTCGCCGAAGCAGCTGCAGACGGTGCTCTTCGACGAGCTCGGCATGCCGAAGACCCGGCGCACCCAGACCGGCTGGACCACCGACGCCGAGTCGCTCGAAACCCTCTACGTGAAGACCGAGCACCCGTTCCTCGCCCACCTGCTGCGCCACCGCGACCAGATCCGGTTGCGGCAGACCGTGGACGGGCTGCTGAAGTCGGTGGCCGACGACGGCCGCATCCACACCACCTACGTCCAGACCATCGCCGCGACCGGACGGTTGTCGTCAACCGACCCGAACCTGCAGAACATCCCGATCCGCACCGAGGCCGGTCGCCGCATCCGGGAGGCCTTCGTCGTCGGCGCCGGCTACGAGACCCTGCTCACCGCCGACTACTCGCAGATCGAGATGCGGATCATGGCCGACCAGTCCGAGGACGCCGGCCTCACCGAGGCGTTCGCTTCCGGGCAGGACTTCCACACGATCATGGCTTCCCGGGTGTTCGGGGTCGCAGCCGACCAGGTCAGCGGAGCCCAGCGGGCCAAGATCAAGGCGATGAACTACGGGCTGGCCTACGGCCTGAGCGCCTTCGGGCTCAGCCAGCAGCTGAAGATCGAGGTCTCCGAGGCCCGCGGCCTCATGGAGGAGTACTTCGAGCGCTTCGGGCACGTGCGCGACTACCTGCAGGAGATCGTGGCCACGGCCAGGCGCACCGGCTTCACCGAGACCGTCCTCGGCCGGCGTCGCTACCTGCCCGACCTGACCTCCTCCAACCGGCAGCGCCGGGAGATGGCCGAGCGGGCAGCCCTGAACGCGCCGATCCAGGGCTCGGCCGCCGACATCATCAAGGTGGCGATGCTCGACGTGGAGACGGCGATCGCCCAACGCGGGCTGCGCAGCCGCATGCTGCTCCAGGTGCACGACGAACTGGTCTTCGAGATCGCGCCGGGGGAGCGGGCGGAGTTCGAGGCGCTCGTCCGGGACAAGATGGGCCACGCCGTGGAGATGGCCGTGCCCCTTGAGGTCTCCGTGGGTGTTGGTCGATCCTGGCACGAGGCTGCGCACTGATCCGAGGAGGGGTTGTGTACTACAGCGTTTCCATCCATCACCCGGCACCGGGCAAGCGCGAAGAGCTGATCGCGTCCATGCACCGCTACGGTGCCGCGATCACCGGCGCTCCCGGGCTGGTCTCGGTCAACACCCTGCACGATGCCGAACAGGACGTGCTGATGGGCCTGGCGATCTGGGAGTCGGAGGCGGCGTTCCAGGCGTCCGTCCACCTGGCTCGCGAGGCCGTCGCCGACGACCCGTTCGACGAGTGGGAGGCCGAGCCGGTGCTCGGCTTCCGGCTGACGGAGGCGTAGTCGGCCCGAGTTCGTGGTCGGACTTCCAGAGCGCCTCGTCGAAAGCACGGTGCCGAGGGTTCGTGAAGTGCCGGCTGGTGCCGTTGGGGGTGACCCGGTACCGGGCGCCCCCCGGTGTGGTCCACCAGAAGATGCCCGGTCTGGTCTGCTCCAGGGCCCAGCCGGCGTGGGTCTTGGCCCGGTGGGGCCTGCGCCACAGCGAACCGAGGTTGCTGGCCCGGGTCTGGCTCTTCCCGCCGGGCCGATAGGGGACGGTGTGGTCGAGGTCGCCGGCGCGGGCCGTGCGGGAGGAGAAGGGGAACACCTCGTAGGTGTCGCGCAACAGCACCTGGCGGCGGATCGGTTCGGGGATCTCGTAGGAGTCGACCGCGATCTCGGCGTAAGGCCGGATCACCGGGGTCACCCGGATCCGGTTGTGGCCCACCAGGTACGCCAGCATGGTCGCGGCCAGGGGACCGACTCCCTCGACCCGTGCCGTGCCGCGCCCGTGCAGCAGGGTCTCCTCTGCGACGTGGACGTACACGCAGGCCTCTGGCAGCAGTCGCGGATCGGTGGAGCTGACCGGGCCGTGCCGGCCGGCCGCCTCGGCCAGCATCAGCTGGGCCCGGGCCGGGGTGGCGAGCACGCCGATCGCCCTGGCCCGCCGAACGTCCTTGGGATCGGTGTCGCCGCGCTCGCCGAGGAGGTCGGCGACCCGGTCGACCATGGCGTCGAAGACGATCGCGTCCGGAGTGTCGACCCGGGCGGAGATGTAGGCGACGCCGGGGTCGTCGGTCGGGAGCTTTCGCACGAACCGGGCCGTTCGCGCTCCTGCAGGGCCGCGACCTTCGCGGCTGCGATCTCGGCGACCAGCCCGCGGGCCAGTTGCAGCACCCGCCGCCACGGCAGCGTTGGCACCTTGGGCGCCAACCGCTCATCGAGCGCCTGGGCCTGCTCGATGGTGAGGTCGAACCGGGCCACCTCGGCCGCGAGCTGGCAGGCCCGCCACATCGGCACCAGCCCCTTGGTCGCCTGGAACCACAGCAGCGGGTGGCGGACCTTCAGGTTCACCACGTCACGGATCAGCCAGGTGGCCGACGCGACCGAGATGCCCTTCGCCGTGGCCACCTCCAGCGGCAGGAACTCGTCCACCAGCGCCGTACCGTCGGCGCCGATCCGCACCGGCCGCGTGCCGATCACGTCGAACGGCGCATCGGCCGTCCACGCGTGGGCCTCCGCGATCTCCGCGATCGCGACGGCCGCCGCAACCTCTGCCCGCGCCTGCGCCTCGAACACCGCCCGGAGGCGGGCCGACTCGGCAGCACTGAAATCGTTCACGTGTTCTATTCTAGAGCGTCACTCCGACACTTCCCCGGGCTGTCATGTCTCGGGACATCGGTGGCAGTTGTGCATCAGGACATCGGTGACACTTTCGGGGTTCTTGGTGGTGACACTTCCCCGGGCCAACGCGACGAGCGGTGGAGTGCACGCACTCCACCGCTCGTTCAGTTCTTCCTGCCTGCACCCGGTGCAGGATCGCTCAGCGCAGGACGGCCAGGATCTGCTCGACCTCGGCGCCGTCGGCGACCCACTTGCCGGTCAGGGTGCCCAGCGGCGTCCGGGCGCCGGGCACGTGCTGGCCGTCCAGGACGCGGACCACGCGCATCGACTCGCCGGCGGCGTTCGACACCGGGACGATGCCGGAACCCTCGACGGTCATGGTCTTCTCGCCCTGGGTCAGGTCGGCCTCGGTGTCGCCCTCGTGGATCACCCGCATCAGCTCGACCATGTACACCGGGTCGCCCACGGCGTCGTAGACGTACCGGGTGCCGAGCACGGAGTGATCGAGGGTGCCGATCAGGGAGTCGTCGGCCTCGTCCAGGGGCTCGGAACGGTAGGTCAACGGAACCTGGTAGGTGATGCCCTGCGAGCTCACCAGGATGGTTTCGATGCCGACCTCGCCGTCGGGGTCGACGAACCGGTAGGAGGCCACCCGCGCCAGGTCCTCGGAGTCGCCGACGAACCACTCCTGGGCCGGCAGCCAGCCGGCGAGCAACTCGAGCTTGGTGGGGGTCAGTGTCGCATCGTGAATCTCGGCAGTGCCGCTCATGGTCCTCCTCAGGGTCGCTTCCTACAGTATCCCGGACGGGGGGCTCGGATTGACCCTCCGACAACGCAAAAGCTAGGCTGACGGTTGCACTACGACCGGCCTGACCTCAGACCTGGCGGTCGGCATGCTTTCTTGACGGTTTCCCAGACGTCAGTTTGGTTCCCCTGTCGATGAAGTGGCGGTCGGCGTGCGTCCACAACCTTCATTCATCAACCCATCGGAGCCCTACTACATGACCTCTTCTCCCGAGGCAGCTACCGTCGCGTTCGACGATTTCGACTCAGCCGAAGCTTTCCTGGCAGCGGTCGACGCGACCATCAAGTACTTCAATGACGGCGACATCGTCACCGGAACCGTGGTCAAGGTCGATCGGGACGAAGTCCTGCTCGACATCGGCTACAAGACCGAAGGCGTGATCCCCTCCAAGGAACTCTCCATCAAGCACGATGTTGACCCGTTCGACGTGGTCAGTGTCGGGGATGTGATCGAGGCCCTGGTCCAGACCAAGGAGGACAAGGAAGGCCGTCTGATCCTGTCCAAGAAGCGGGCTCAGTACGAGCGCGCCTGGGGCACCATCGAGAAGGTCAAGGAAGAGGACGGCGTGGTCACCGGCCGCGTCATCGAGGTCGTCAAGGGCGGCCTGATCATCGACATCGGCCTGCGCGGCTTCCTGCCGGCCTCGCTGGTGGAGATGCGCCGGGTGCGCGACCTCCAGCCCTACGTGGGCATGGAGCTCGAGGCCAAGATCATCGAGCTGGACAAGAACCGCAACAACGTGGTCCTGTCCCGCCGGGCATGGCTCGAGCAGACCCAGTCCGAGGTGCGGCACACGTTCCTCAACCAGCTCACCAAGGGCCAGATCCGCAAGGGTGTCGTCTCCTCCATCGTCAACTTCGGCGCCTTCGTCGACCTGGGCGGCGTTGACGGCCTCGTGCACGTCTCCGAGCTGTCCTGGAAGCACATCGACCACCCGTCCGAGGTTGTCGAGGTCGGCGACGAGGTCACCGTCGAGGTCCTGGACGTCGACATGGACCGCGAGCGTGTCTCGCTGTCGCTGAAGGCGACCCAGGAAGACCCGTGGCAGACCTTCGCCCGGACCCACCAGATCGGCCAGATCGTGCCCGGCAAGGTCACCAAGCTGGTTCCGTTCGGCGCGTTCGTGCGGGTCGAAGAGGGCATCGAGGGCCTGGTCCACGTCTCCGAGCTGGCCGAGCGCCACGTGGAGATCCCGGAGCAGGTCGTCACCGTCAACGACGAGGTCATGGTCAAGATCATCGACATCGACCTCGAGCGTCGCCGCATCTCGCTGAGCCTCAAGCAGGCCAACGAGGGTGTCGACATCGCTGCCGACGACTTCGATCCGGCCCTGTACGGCATGTCCGCCTCCTACGACGATGCGGGCAACTACATCTACCCCGAGGGCTTCGATCCGGAGACCCAGGAGTGGAAGCCGGGCTACGAGGCCCAGCAGCGTGCGTGGGAGCAGCAGTACGCCGAGGCCCAGGCCCGGTGGGAGGCCCACAAGAAGCAGGTCGAGGAGGCCGAGGCTGCCGACGTGCAGGCTGCGGTAACCGATGCCACCACCGCCGCCTACTCTTCGGGGAGCGCAGCCGACAACGCTGCTCCCGAGGGTTCGCTGGCTTCCGACGAGGCGCTGCAGGCGCTGCGGGAGAAGCTCACCGGCGGTCGCTGACGCCAAGCTCGTTCGACGTGCCCCCCACCTTCGGGTGGGGGGCACGTTGCGTCCCTGCCCCTTCTGCCATGCTGGGCTCACCGTGTGACCGCAGGAGCATCCCTTGACCAGCCAGCAGCCGACCCGGTTCGAGAACTACCCGCCCGATCCGGTGGAGTCGGGTGGCTTTGGCGAACCGAGCCCCGACGCTCCTCCGAACGCACCGGGGTCCGGGGTCATGCGACGCACCCTGATCGGGGTCGGGGTCGGCCTCCCCGTGTTGTGGTTGGGCTCGGTCACGCTCGGACGAATGCTGCTCGCGCCGGATCCGCCTTCGCCACCCGACCATCCATCGTCGGAGGTGACGCCGTCGGCCGAGCCCGACCGGGTGAGCATCGGGAGGCACTCGGCCACGGTCCCCGAGGGCTGGGACGTGGCTGACGACGTGAACGGCGCGCTGATCCTGACCTCCGGCAGCAACCGTGTCCTTGCCCGGGTCTTCGCCGCCCGGACGACCGACCGGGCCGAAGACCTCATCGGAGCTCTGACCGAGCGGAGCCGGGGGGACTTCGTCGGCTCGCTGGATGGTGCGGTGAACGACGGCGCCTATCTCTACGTGCGGCATGCTGCCGTCTCCGCCCGCGGCACGCTCGACGGGATGAAGGCACGACTCGGTGCGGACCTGTGGATCGACGAGAGGAATCTGGCCCTGCTGACCGTGAAGACGCTGACTGCCGTCTCCGGCTCGGAGATTGCTGCTGCGGCCGACCGCGTGGTCCGTGAGCTGTCGCTCGACCTGTGAATCCCGGTCGCGCAGGGTCCCTGGCATTGCGGCCGGCCGGTTTCTGCCATCCTTCTCGTGGACGGCCAGACAAAGGAGAGTTCCAGTGACCGGGGACACCCCTTCGGGGTTCGTCAACTACCCCGATGAACCGGACCCTGACGCACGCAGGTACAGCGAGCCGGAGCCCAGCCACGCGCCTGCTCCGCCGGCCGGCCTGGTGCCGGGGCATGGCCGAACCTCCAGGCGCGGACTGATCGCCGCGCTGGCGGTAGCGCCGGTAGGGGTGCTGATCGCCGGGATCAGCACCTGGCGTCGCTGGGGATCCACACCCGATCACTCTCCCGGCCGGGTCGCCACAGCGAGTGCTTCGCCGGGCCGAGCGACCCAACGAATGCGGGTGAACGTCGCCGGTAACCGGGCGTGGGTGCCGGCAGGGTGGACGGTCGATGAGAACGGCGCCAACCTGGCCATCCTGAGCGCAGGGGCGAACTGGGTGCTTGCCTATGCCTTCGTGGCTGACCGCGACGACAGGCCGGAGGACCTTCTCGCACCCCTGACGAAGGAGCACCTGGGGGCGTTCGTCGGCCCGCTCGGGACCCCGGACCCCGACGTCAACGAGGAATGGGCCTCTCGCGCCCTCCTCAAGGCCGAGGGGACGGCGCAGGGCTTGCCGGCCAAACTGCGGTCCCAGCTGTGGATCAACGAGTTCCTGGATGCCCTCCTCGTGGTCCAGACCCTGACGACTGCCTTCGGCACCACCGTCGACCAGCAGGCCGACCTGCTCGTCCTGGAGTTCACCACCGACTTCCGGTGAGGCGAGAGCGCAGGTTGGTCATCTGACATGCTGGGAGCCACTTGGCACCCCCGAGGAGAGCGCCCGTGTCCAGCCAGCCGCCCAGCCGGTTCGAGAACTACCCGCCGGAGCAGGTCGGCGTCCCCGGTGCGGAGCTGGCCGGCGACGGCGGCAACGGGTATGTCCGGCACCGGGAAAATCAAGGGCAAGTCCGCACGGCTTTTGGCAGAACTCTGGATCGGCGACACCGGCGGGGGGTTGTTGACGACTCGCATCCTCACCGCAAAACCGACCTCCGGTGTAGCCGGGCAGGCGCAGCAAATGGTTGATCAATTGAGCGGGTCATTCTGATGCACATCGGGCTGACCGGGGGTATCGGTTCCGGGAAATCATCGGTAGCAGAATTGCTACGGGAACGTGGCGCCGTCGTCATCGACTCGGACGTGCTCGCCCGCGAGGTCGTTGCACCCGGCACGCCGGGTCTGGCCGCGGTCGTGGAGCGGTTCGGGGACGGCGTCCTGCGCGAGGACGGGACGCTGGACCGGGGAGCCCTCGGCGCAGTGGTCTTCGGTGACCCGGCAGCCAGGCGCGACCTGGAGGCGATCATCCACCCGGCGGTGCGCGCCCGGGCCGCCGCGCTGGCTGCTGCCGCCCCGGCCGGCTCGGTGGTGGTCCAGATGATCCCGTTGCTGGTCGAGACCGGGCAGCAGGCGGCCTTCGACCTGGTGGTGGTGGTCGACGTGGACCCGGCGGTCCAGGTGGAGCGCATCCGCAGGCGCGACGGTCTCGACGAGTCCGCGGCACTGGCCCGGATCCGGGCCCAGGCCGACCGCGAGACGCGGCTGGCCGCCGCCGATGTGGTGCTGCACAACAATGGCTCCCTGGCCGAACTCCGCGAGGAAGTGGATCGTTTCTGGGCTGCGCTGAAGACCTGGAAAACAAAAGACGCGTAAACGAAGGGCGCGCCACCTCTGGACTGACCTCACCCGGTGACCCCTATGCTGTGCCCAACGGCAAGGCAGGAGGGTCATTTAAATGCATTGTTCACGCTGCCAATCCCCGGTCCCCGAGGTGGCGCATTTCTGTCATCGCTGCGGTCAGGACCTCGTCAGGGGGGACGCCCGCGGCCGGCGCCGGTTCGCCCTCCAGCCGGACGAGCCGGTGGCCTCCTTCGCCCTGATCAGCTCGATCATGCCGCGCGAGGCCGGGCGCCACCCGCAGACCTATCGCACCGCCTTCACCATCACCCTCGTCGCCGCCCTCGTGGCCGCGATCTTCGGCGCGCTGCCGATCGCAGTGCTGATCGCAGCCTTCGCGATCCCGATCGTGTACATCACCTATCTCTACGACGTGAACCTCTGGGAGGACGCCCCGCTCACGGTCACCGGCTTCGCCTTCGCCCTGACCGGGGTCGGTGCCGTGCTGTTCACGCTGCTGTGGACCAACCTCCTGCCGCTGTCGACCACCCTGCGTGGACCGGACGGGGACCTGCTCGGCGGGCCCCAGTGGGGAACGTTCCTGATCGTCGCGGTCCTGGTCCCGGTGGTCGGCGAGGCGATCCGCCAGGTGGGACCGGTCCTGCTGGCCAGCAAGCCGGCCCACGACGACCTCATGGACGGCGTCACCTTCGGTGTGGTCAGCGGCGTCGCATACGCGTCCTTCGACACCCTGGTGCGGCACTGGCCGCTGCTGACCGGCGGCCTGGTCGACCCCCAGCCGGCCCAGTTCGCATCGCTGGTCTTCCTCGAGGGCTTCATCAAGCCGCTCGTGATGGGCACTGCTACCGGGCTCGCGGTCGCCGAGTTCTCCGGACTCGGCAAGGGCTACGACGGGTTCACGCCGCGCTACTTCGTCGGTGTCGGGTTCGCGATCGGGGCCAACGTGCTCTACGCCACCGGCATCCACCTGCTCGGCTATGTCGGCAGCCCGAGCGTCGCCCTGCCGCTGCAGGTGCTGTGGGGCCTGCTCGTCCTCGGCGCGCTGATCCTGCGACTGCGGACGGTCCTGCAGACAGCCCTGCTGGAGGGCGCCCTTGAAGCCGCCTCCCGGACAGAACTGGCCGGGGGAGTCGACCTCGAGTTCTGCTTCCGCTGCGAGATGCCGCTGCTGCCGGGTTCCGCCTTCTGCAGCGCCTGCGGTGTCTCCATGCGGGCCCTGGCGAAGGAGCCGGTCCTGGCCACGGCCACAGCGGCCGCGCCGGCAGCCGGTCCACCACCCGAACCCGATCCCGACCTCCGGCGACCCGTTGATGCGGAGACCGACGACCTGGACGCGGAGGAGGAGAAATGAGCCAGACCCCACCCAGCGGACCCCAGGTTCCGGGCGGCCAGCCGCCGCAGCAACCCGTTGCCGGCACCCCGCAGCCTCCGCAGGCGCCACAGGGCTACCCACAGCAGCCGCCGCCGGGTTACCCGCAGCAGGCTCAGCCCGGCTATCCGCAGCAGCCGCAACAGCCGGGCTACCCGCAGCAGCCCCAGCAGGGCTACCCCCAGCCGGGGGCATTCCCGCCTCCCGGGTACGCCCAGCAGCCCGGCACCTACCCACAGCAGCCCGGCTACCCTGGCCAGCCGGCGTACTCCGGCCAGCCGGCCTACCAGGGCCAGCAGGCCTACCCGGGCCAGCCCGGCCGGCCGCAGGGACCCTACCCGGGCGCGCCGGTGCCGCCCGCGGGACGTCAGTCGTCTTCGAAGATCCTGATGATCGTGATCGGCGCGGTGCTGCTGCTCGTCCTTGCCGGCGGGGTGCTGCTGATGATGTCGAACAAGCCGACTCCCACCATCGACCCGGTGACCCCGCAGCCGACGATCCAGCCGACCGCCCCGGTCAGCCCGACGACGGAGCCGACGACCACAACGGAGCCGACGACCGAACCGACCACGGAACCAACGACCGAGCCGACCACGGAACCGACCGAACAGCCGGCGCCCGACAACGAACTGGTGGATCTCGGCAACGGTGTGATGTTCCTCCCGGCAGCCGGCTGGGAGATCCAGGAGCAGGCGCCGGGAGCGATCTCCGTCAGCAACGGCAGGGCCGTGCTGGTCACCCGGGTGGTGCAGCAGAAGAAGAACACCAACCCGAGCCAGCTCTGTGACGCCTTCAACCGGGAGGTGCTGGCCGAGTCGGCCGGGGCCAAGATCGGCGAGCCGAAGGACCTGCCGATCGACCTGAAGAACCTCGGGCTCGCCAGTTGCCCGGCGACCTTCGTCTCCACCTCGAACGGCAAGAGCGCACAGATGTACGTCGTGACGTTCGCGGCGGTGCGCAAGACGGACGGCGTGGCCAGCCTCAGCACGATGGTCTTCGCCAAGTCGACCCCGGAGGAGACCTTCAACGACATCGACCGGATGCTGACGGTGGTGCTGACCACCCAGTCGGTCGGCTGAACGCAAGCGGACCACGCCCGGCGCAGCCCTGCTGCGCCGGGCGTAGCCCTGTCCGGCCGAGCAGTGTCAGAGGGTCGGCCTATGCTCGACGTCGTGCGACCAGTAACCGATTTGCAGCGCCGCGTTGCCCCCTTCAGGATGGTGGCCGACTTCAGCCCGGCCGGCGACCAGCCGGCCGCGATCGACGAGCTCGAACGCCGGATCGCCGCCGGTGAGCAGGATGTGGTCCTGCTCGGCGCAACCGGTACCGGCAAGACCGCGACCATCGCCTGGCTCGCCGAGCGGCTGCAGCGCCCGATGCTGGTGATGCAGCCCAACAAGACCCTGGCGGCCCAGTTCGCCAACGAGCTGAGGCAGTTCTTCCCCGACAATGCTGTGGAGTACTTCGTCTCCTATTACGACTACTACCAGCCCGAGGCCTACGTCCCGCAGACCGACACCTACATCGAGAAGGACTCCTCGCTCAACGAGGAGGTGGAGCGGCTGCGGCACTCGGCCACCAATTCGCTGCTGACCAGGCGTGACGTGATCGTGGTCGCCACCGTGTCCGCGATCTACGGCCTGGGCACGCCGCAGGAGTACGTCGACCGGATGGTGCGGCTGCGCCGGGGCGAGTCGATGGACCGCGACGGCCTGCTGCGCCGGCTGGTCGACATCCAGTACGTCCGCAACGACCTGGCCGCCACCCGCGGCACCTTCCGGGTGCGGGGCGACACGATCGAGGTGTTCCCGATGTACGAGGAGCACGCCGTCCGGGTGGAGTTCTTCGGCGACGAGATCGAGGCCCTGTCCACCCTGCACCCGCTCACGGGGGAGGTGCTGAGCAACGACACCGAGGTGTACGTCTTCCCCGCGTCCCACTACGTCGCCGGTCCGGAGCGGATGGAGCGCGCCATCGGGCAGATCGAGACCGAACTGGGCGTCCGGCTGGCCGAG
The DNA here is from genome assembly GCA_020846255.1 of Propionibacteriaceae bacterium. Taxonomy (GTDB): domain Bacteria; phylum Actinomycetota; class Actinomycetes; order Propionibacteriales; family Propionibacteriaceae; genus Propionicimonas. The sequence goes on along the minus strand of JADLEH010000115.1, from coordinate 316 downwards.
CTGGAGGCCAACGGCCAGCTCCTGGAGGCCCAGCGGCTGCGGATGCGCACCGGTTACGACATCGAGATGATGCGCCAGATCGGCACCTGCTCCGGCATCGAGAACTACTCCCGGCACATCGACGGGCGCAATCAGGGCAGCGCCCCGAACTGCCTGCTCGACTACTTCCCCGAGGACTTCCTGCTCGTGATCGACGAGTCCCACGTGTCCGTGCCGCAGATCGGTGGCATGTACGAGGGCGACATGTCCCGCAAGCGCACGCTGGTGGAGCACGGCTTCCGGCTGCCCTCGGCGATGGACAACCGGCCGCTGCGCT
>JADLEH010000114.1 GCA_020846255.1 Propionibacteriaceae bacterium | reverse complement strand
GGTCAGCGGCCGGTCACGGACGCGATCAGGGACTTGAGCGCTTCCACGTCGTTGGGCAGGTCGACCACATGGCGGGGCAGGTCCTCGAGGCCGACGAACGCTGCCGGGCGGTCCGGCTCGATGCCGATGGCCTCGACGATGGTCGCGGCGAACTTCACCGGCAGGGCCGTCTCGGTGACGATCATCGGCACGCCGGGGCGGACGAAGTCGCGGGCGACCCTGATCCCGTCGGCGGTGTGCGGGTCCACCAGGATCCCGTCCGCTGCATGCACAGCCCTGATGGTCGCCAGCCGCTCGGCGTGCGACGAGGCCGCTGACACGAAGCCGAACCGCTCCCGGAGCCCGGCGAACTCGGGGGTGCCGGAAAGGTCGAAGCAGCCGTCCTGCGGGAGCTTCACGGCGAACAGCTCCCGGACGCGGGCGGCGTCGCGTCCGAGCAGGTCGAACACGAAGCGCTCGAAGTTGCTGGCCTTGGAGATGTCCATGCTCGGCGAGGACGTGGCGTGGGTCTCCGCGCTGGAGCGCACCCGGTAGCTGCCGGTGCGGAAGAACTCGTCCAGCACGTTGTTCTCGTTGGTCGCCAGCACCAGGCTGTCGATCGGCACCCCCATCATCCGTGCCACGTGGCCGGCGCAGATGTTCCCGAAGTTGCCGGTGGGCACGCAGAAGGAGACCCGCTGGTCATCAGCCGTGGTCACCCGCAGCCAGGCGGCGACGTAGTAGACCACCTGCGCCACGAGCCGGGCCCAGTTGATCGAGTTCACCGCACCGAGGGAGTGCCGCTGCTTGAACTCCAGGTCCCCGGCAGCGGCCTTCACCAGGTCCTGGCAGTCGTCGAAGACCCCTTCGACGGCGATGTTCACGATCGCCGGGTCGTCGAGGCTGAACATCTGCGCCTGCTGGAACGGGGTCATCCGCCCGGCCGGGGTCAGCATGAAGACCCGGACGCCGGCCCGGCCACGCATCGCGTACTCGGCGGCAGAGCCGGTGTCGCCGCTGGTGGCGCCGAGAATGTTCAGCTCAGCGCCGCGGCGGCCCAGCTCGTACTCGAACAGCTGGCCGAGCAGCTGCATGGCGAGGTCCTTGAACGCGGCCGTCGGGCCGCCGGAGAGGTGGGCCAGCCAGAGGCCACCGTCCAGTTCGGTGACCCCGACGATCTCCGGACTGCTGAAGACGGTGTCGTTGTAGGCGCGCTCGCAGATGCCGCGCAGGTCGGCGTCCGGGATGTCGTCGATGTAGAGGCTGAGCACGGCGTGTGCCAGCGCCGCGTACCCCTCGGTGGCGAGCAGGTTGCGCCAGCGGGCGAGCAGCTGCGCGTCCACCCTCGGGTACGACTCGGGCAGGAACAGGCCGCCGTCGGGGGCAAGTCCCTCGAGCAGGATGTCGCAGAAGCCCAGCCCCGGGGAGTCGGGTCCGCCTCGCGTGGAGAGGTAGCGCACGGCGAGAACTGTACCCAGCGGTGCCGGTGGCCGTGGTCGGCGACAAGGCTTGACCTTCACCTAAGACCTTTGTCTCATGAGACGGCTCAGGTTGCCTTTTACCTAGTCCGCCTTGGATCATTCAAGGGTGCTCGATCCTGCCGCGCGTCCCTTCGCTCAGCCGGCCGGCAACGAGCTGACCAGGCAGGCGACCGAAATCCTGACCCAGGCGCAGAACCTGGCCGATCAGCTCCGCACCGAGGCCCAGGCTGAGGCTGATGCCGTGCGCGCAGAAACGGCACGTAACCGCGAACTCAACGACCAACTCGCCCGGCAGGTGGCCGAGCGGACGGCGAACGCAGAGGCGGCCATGGCCTCGGCCGCCGCCCGGCTGAACGAGGCCCGGCTGGACGCGATCACCCTGCTGCAGGACGCGACCGAGCAGTCCGCACTGATCACCCAGACGGCCGAGTCGACGGCTGCAGAGGTGGTCGCCGAGGCCAGGGCCGAGGCCGAACGGATCATCGCCGACGGCCGCGTGAAGGCGGCAACGATGCTCAACACCGCCAAGCGCACCGACGCCGAGGTCCGGCAGCGGCTCGACGCGAGGGTGGTCGCGGTGGACGCAGAGCTCACCGACCGTCGCCTGGCCATGGAGTCGGAGGAAGCCAGGCGTCGCGACCTGCTCGAGGCCGAGCTGGCCGCGCTGCAGGGCCACGTCACGGACGAACTCGCACGGCTCCGGTCCGAGCAGGAAGCCGAGCACGCCCGCCTGGTCGCAGAGCTGGCGGCCGACCGGGAACGGTTCGAGACCGAATCGGCGCAGGCCTGGGCAACGGCGCAGGCCGAGCGGGAGGCCCTCGAGGCGGCGGCGCAGGCCAGGGCCGACGAGCAGCTGGCTTCGGCAGCTGCGCACGTCGCCTGGACCGAGCAGGCGATGGCAGAGATGCGGGCCAGCACGGAGGCCGAGGCCGAAGCGCTGACCCGACAGATGCACAACGAGCTGGCCGAGCACGTGCGCGCCGTCCGGGAACAGGCCGAGCTGGCGCTGACCACGGTCGCGCACCGGAACCAGGCCATGGTCTCGGAGGCGACCGCTGTGGCCGAGGACCTGCAGGCCAAGGCCCTGGCCGTCCTCGAAGCCGCCGAGCGGGACGCAGCCAACACCCGCCAGCAGGCCAAGGAGGAATCCGAGCGCCTGCTCGCCCACACCACGGCAGAGGCCCGTGCCCAGATGGAGCGCGCCGAGCGGCGGCTGGCCGAGGCCGAGTCGGGGGCGAAGCTGATCCGAGAGCGCACCGCGTCCGACCTGGAGAAGCTGCAGCGTGAAACCTACGAGAAGTCGCGGGCGTCCAGGGAAGAAGCTGTCTCGCTGCTCAACCAGGCCAGGCAGGATGCCGACGCCGTCCGGACCGAGGCAAGGGCGATGATGGAGCGGGCGCGCACCGAGGTGTCGACCCTTGCCCGCCGACGCGACGACATCAATGCCCAGCTCGGGCACCTTTCCGGGGTGATCGAGGCGCTGGCCGTCTCTGAACGCCCCGCACCACAGACCCAGCAAGGAATGGAAGAGGAATCATGACCCAGCAGAACCCCGCCTTCCGGACGGTGATGCGCGGCTACGAGCCGAGCGAGGTCGATCGCGTGCTCGCCGAGACGCGCAAGGCCCTCGACCAGACCCGCGCCGAGGCCGGCGACAGCTCGGTGGCCCTCACCAAGCTGCGGTCCCAGGTCGCCCAACTCGAGGAGCAGGCCAACAACTACCGGCTGCGCCTCGCCACGCTCGAGCAGGAACAGAAGGAGGCGACCAGCGCGCCGAACTTCACCGACCTCGGTGCCCGCATCGGAAAGATGCTGAAGCTGGCCGAGGACGAGGCGGCCGAGCTTCGCGCCAAGGCGAGGGCAGAGGCCGACAAGCTCGTCGCCGAGGCGCAGGCAGCGGCGGAAGCAGCCACCGGCGCGGCCGATCGCTACGCCGCCGACGTGACCAGCAAGACCGACGCGGAGGCGACCCGCGTCCTCGAGGCAGCGAAGCGGCAGTCGGATGAGATCCTCGACTACGCCGACCGCGAGGCGATGGCCCGCCGCGAGGAGGCCGAAGCCGTCTACGAGCACCAGCGGGCCCGCGCCGCGGCCGCTGCCGCCGACTTCGAGAAGACCCTCGCTGAGCGCCGCGACCGGGCAGCGGAGGAGTTCGCCAACCAGATGCAGGTCAACGAGGTAGCGATCGCCAGGTCGCAGGAACGCCAGGCCGCGCTGGACGCGGAGGCCGACCGCACCCTCTCCGACGCCAAGGCCCAGGCCGAGGCGCACCTCAAGGCTGCGCGTGACGAGGCCGGCCAGCTCATCGACTCCGCACGCCTCACCGCCGAGAAGATCCGGCGCGAGTCCGAGCGGGAACTACAGGCGGCGACCGCGCGTCGTGACTCGATCACAGCGCAGCTGACCAACGTCCGGCAGATGCTCGCCACGCTGGGTGGCGCCACCATCGTGAACCCGCTGGCGGACCCCGAGCCGGAGCAGCCAGAGGCCGAAACCGAGGCCGAGGCCGAGGCCGAGACCGATTCCGAGGCCGCGTCGGCGGAGGAGGCTGCGGAAGCGGCGGCGGGAGAGGACGCGGGCGAGACCGAGACCGACACCGAGACCGAGGTCCTTGTGGACGAGAAGACGAACGCGTGAGGTTCCGCTACCTCGGCAATTCGGGGCTGCAGGTCTCCGAGATCTGCTACGGCAACTGGCTGACGCACGGCTCCCAGGTCGAGAACGACACGGCCACCCGCTGCGTCCGGGCTGCCCTCGACGCGGGGATCACGAGCTTCGACACCGCCGACGTCTACGCCAACACGGTCGCCGAGCAGGTGCTGGGCGACGCCCTGAAGGGGGAGCGGCGCGAGTCGCTGGAGATCTTCACCAAGGTGTACTGGCCCACCGGGCCGATGGGCCACAACGACTCCGGCCTTTCCCGCAAGCACATCCTGGAGTCGATCAACGGCTCGCTGCGCCGGCTGGGCACCGACTACGTCGACCTTTACCAGGCGCACCGGTACGACACCGAGACCCCGCTCGAGGAGACCATGCAGGCCTTCGCCGACGTCGTGCGGCAGGGCAAGGCGCTCTACATCGGCGTCAGCGAGTGGACGGCGGAGCAGATCCGGGCGGGCCACGCGCTGGCCGGCGAACTGGGCTTCCAGCTGGTCTCGAGCCAGCCGCAGTACTCGATGCTGTGGCGGGTGATCGAGGCCGAGGTGGTCCCGACCTGCCGCGAGTTGGGGCTCTCCCAGATCGTCTGGTCGCCGGTCGCCCAGGGCGTCCTCACCGGCAAGTACCTGCCGGGACAGCCATTGCCGGAGGGTTCCCGGGCCACAGACGACAAGGGCGGCGCCCGGATGATCCAGCGGTTCCTCAACGACACGGTGATCGCACGGGTGCAGGGGCTGCGGCCGATCGCCGCCGAGCTGGAGCTCTCGATGGCCCAGCTGGCCGTTGCCTGGGTGCTGCAGAACGACAACCTCGCCTGCGCCATCATCGGCGCCTCCCGGCCCGAACAGGTCAGCGAGAACGTCGCTGCCTCCGGGGTGGATATCCCGGCAGAGCTGATGACCCGGATCGATGAGGTCCTCGGCGACGTGGTGCAGCGCGACCCGGCCCTGACCACGGCCAACCAGCCGAAGGGACGCCCCTCCTGACCGGTTTCGTCGAGGCGGTCGC
>JADLEH010000113.1 GCA_020846255.1 Propionibacteriaceae bacterium | reverse complement strand
TGCACACCGAGACGCCGCTGCTGGGTGCCGAGGTGGTGATCGCCCCCAGTACCACCTGGGAGCTGGCTGTCGACCCCGGCTTCGAGCACGGTGTGCTCGTCGATACCGGGCACGTCGACTTCGACGGGGTCCGTCTCGACCGGACGGTGCTCGGGGTCCGCGACGCCGGGCTCGACCACCTGCGGCTGACCAACCCCACGGATGCCCCGGCCCGGATCATGCTGCTGGGCGGGGAACCCTTCGACGAGGGTGTCGTGATGTGGTGGAACTTCATCGGCCGCAGCCACGACGACATCGTCGCGCTCCGCGAGGAGTGGAACGAGGCTCCCGACGACCGGTTCGGACGGGTGGCCGGCTACCGGGGTGCCGTCCCGAGGCTGGCTGCGCCGCCGCTGCCGCCGGACCTCCGGCTCAAGCGCAGGTTCCGCCGCGGACGCCAGTAGCCGGGACCGGCGCCTGCCGGTCAGGCCAACGCGCGGAGCATCCGGGTGACGATCTCCCGCAGCTCGGTTCGCTCCGGTTCGCCGAGGTTGGTGGTGTACTCCACGCCGGCAGGAATCCAGGACAGCCCGCCCATGGTCTCCCGCACGTTGCCGCCACCGACCGGCCAGCTGGTGCGCCCGGGATCCACGGCCTCTGCCCCCTTCCCCCAGGGTCCGAAGTAGTCCACCACCTGTGCCAGCGGCAGGTCCAGCACAGCGACGACCTCCCCGGCCCGCTTGCCCCAGGAGCGGGCGGCCCGGACGCGTTCGACGACCTCCTCCGGCTTCAGGGCGCGGGGCTCGAACCGCGCCCGGGTGTGCTCGACGTCGCTGAGGCGGTCGATCCGGAAAGTGCGCCAGTCGTCCCGGTCGACGTCCCAGCCGACCAGGTACCAGTGCCGGTCGGCCGGGGCCAGGGCGTACGGCTCCACCCGGCGCCGGCCCTGTTCCCCTGAGGCCGCGGTGTAGTCGAACCGCACCCGCTCGTGGTCGCGGCACGCCAGCGCCAGCTCGCCCAGCACCTCGGGCGAGACCGCGGCCCCGGTACGGATCCCCGCCGGCTGGACGGCGTCAGCCAGCGCGTTCACCCGGCGCCGGAGGGGAGCTGGAAGCACCTGCTCGAGTTTGGCAAGGGCGGTCAGGGTGGTGTCGTGGCCGTCCACCAGCCGCTGGGCAGCCGCCACTCGCAGGCCGATGGCCATCGCCACGGCCTCGTCATCGGTCAGCAGCAGTGGCGGGAGCGCCGCGCCGGCCTCCAGCCGGTAGCCGCCGGCAGCGCCCGGCGTCGACTCGATCCGGTAGCCGAGCTCCCGCAGCCGCTCGATGTCGCGCCGCACCGTCCGTCGGGTGACGCCGAGCCGCTCGGCCAGCTCGGCCCCGGCCCAGTGCCGGTGGGTCTGGAGCAGGTTGAGCATCGACAGCGCCCTCGAAGTGGTGTCCGCCATGCAGAAAGAATGCCGGAGATCGCGGACGGGAACTGTCCGCAATGCGACTTACGCTCGGGTCATGGACCAACCGATCATCGAGGCCAGCGGCCTGACCAGACGATTCACGGGCAAGAAGAAGACGGTCGAGGCCGTGGTAGACCTGAGCTTCAGCGTCGGCGCCGGCGAGCTGGTGGCCTTCCTCGGCCCCAACGGTGCCGGCAAGTCGACCAGCCTGCGGATGCTCACAACGCTGATCCCGCCGACCTCGGGCACGGCGACCGTCGTCGGTCACGACATCCTGCGCGAGCCGGCCGGGGTCCGGGCGCGCATCGGGTACGTCGGCCAGCTGACCAGCGGCAGCTTCGCGCAGCGCGCGCGGGACGAGCTCGTCAGCCAGGGTGCCTTCTACGGCATGACCCGCAGGGCGGCCTCGGCACGGGCCGAGGAGCTGATCGAGTCCCTCGGGATGACCGGTTTCGCCACCCAGACGGTGCAGCAGCTCAGCGGCGGCCAGAAGCGGCGGCTGGACATCGCGCTCGGCCTGGTGCACGCGCCGCCACTGCTGTTCCTCGACGAGCCGTCGACCGGGCTCGACCCGCAGAGCCGGGCGAACCTCTGGGACCACATCCTGCGGCTCCGGGCCGACCACGGCACGACCGTCTTCCTCACCACCCACTACCTGGAGGAGGCCGACCGCTACGCCGAGCGGGTCATGGTCATGGACAAGGGCCACGTGATCGCGGACGACACGGCCGCAGCCCTGAAGGCGAACCTCTCCGGCGACCTGCTCAGCTTCGGGTTCAGCTCCGCCGAGGAGGCTCACCGGGCCGGCGGGATCGTCGGCGAGCACACCGGACGGACCGTGCACCGGCGCGGCCCGGAAGTGATCGAACTCACCGCACCCGCCGGCGACTCCCTCCTGCCGAGCCTGGTCCGGGCGCTGGATGCCGCCGGGATCTCGGTGGCCAGGGCGAGCGGCATCCCGCCGACCCTCGACGACGTCTTCCTCGCCCTGACCGGGCGGACTCTGCGGGAGGCCGGCGAGGGCGCGCCGACCGAGGAAGCCGGAGCCCAACCCGACCCCCAGCTGAGCGGAGCCATCTCATGAGCACCACCGACCGCAGCCAGACCGCCGTCGCCGGCAATGTGGCCACCGATACCTGGCACGTCCTGGTCCGCGAACTGAAGCCGGTCGTCCGCGACCCGTTCACGCTGATCTTCAGCCTGGTCCAGCCGCTGGTCTTCCTCGGGCTGTTCGCGCCGCTGCTGGTCGGGCAGTCGGGGGCCTCGACCGGGGAGACCCTGCAGTGGTTCGTGCCTGGCGTGCTGGTGATGATCGTTCTGTTCGGCACCGGGGCGACCGGCTCCAACCTGCAGTACGAGATGATGACCGGCTCCCACGAGCGCACCCTCGTCGCCCCGCTGGCCCGTTCCTCCCTGCTGGTCGGCAGGGCCCTGAAGGAGATCGCGCCGATCATCGCCCAGAGCCTGATCATCGTCGCCATCGCCTGGCCCTTCGGGTTCGCCCCACACCTGGCCGGGATGGCCGTCGGGCTGGTGCTGCTCGCGGTCTTCGGCGTCGGGCTGGGCTCGCTCTCCTATGCGCTCGCCCTGGCCACCAAGGACCGGGAGTGGCTGTTCTGGGGAGTGCAGCAGACGCTGATCTTCCCGCTGCTCATCCTGTCCGGGATGCTCCTGCCCCTCGACGCAGCCCCCGGCTGGATGCGGGCGGTAGCGGCCCTGAACCCGATCAACTGGGTGGTGCAGGCCGAACGGGCCCTCTTCGCCGGGCAGCTGGGCGAGCCGGCGGTGCTCTGGGGCTTGGTGTCGGCCTCGGCGCTGGCCGCCGTAGGCCTCTGGGTCGGCATCCGGGGCATCCGGCGGAGCAACTGATCGCATGACTGGCGCTTCCCGGCCGGCGGAACCGGCTGGCAAGGTGATCGCATGGTGATCGAGGTGCGACCGGCTTCGGAGTTCGAGGACCTGCGGGCGATCCTCGGGCCGAAGCGGCCGGACGCAGACGTGTGCTGGTGCATCAGCTACCGCCTCAGCCCGAAGGAGAACCGGGCCCTCCACCGCGAGGCGCGCGGCGAGCGGGCGGCGCAGCTCTGCCGCCAGGACCCCCCACCGGGAGTGCTGGCCTTCTCCGGCGATGAGGTGGTGGGCTGGGCTGCCGTCCACCCACGGGCGGACACCAGCTTCGCCACGAACCGCAGGATTCCCCACGTCGACGACCTGGACGTGTGGTCGGTGTGGTGCCTGAGGGTGCGACCGGGGCACCGCGGCAAGGGCATCTCCCACCGGCTGCTGGCCGGGGCCGTCGAGTTCGCTCGCGACCGCGGCGCGCCGGCCATCGAGGGCTATCCGGTCGACAACGCCGGGTCGAAGGTCGATCTCACGATGGCCTACGTCGGCACCAGGAAGCTGTTCGAGGACGCCGGCTTCACGAAGGCTGCCGAAACCGACTCGGTGCTGAACGGCTTCCGGCGCGTGCTGATGCGGCTCGACCTGCGCTGACGGTCCCGAGCCGGCGCCGCACCGATAGACTCGCCGTGAGCGCACTCGTCCCGCCAGTTCCCGGGCGCAAGGACTTGAGGGCGGGCCGTCGCGGAAGGCGGGCAGGTGGAAACAGTTCCCAGGAGTCGGGATGGCAGCATCCATGTCACCGACGAGCGGTTCAACGCGATCTCGCACCTCGTCGGCGCCTGCTTCGCCCTGGTCGGAGCCGGACTGCTGATCGCGCAGGCGAGCGTCCAGGGCGACCCCTGGAAGCTCGTCGGGGTGGGCGTGTACGGCGCCTCCGTGCTGCTGCTGTTCGTCTCCAGCGCCCTGCACCACGGCATCGACGGCAGCCCCCGGCTCAACGAGGTGCTGCGAACGCTCGACTACGACTCGGTGTTCTTCCTCATCGCCGGCACCGTGACCCCGCTGGTGCTGGTCCTGTTCCGCAACCTCTACGGCTGGACGGTGCTCGGCGCGGTGTGGACCATCGCAGTGCTCGGGATCGTGCTGCGCTCGGTCTGGCGCCGGGTGCCGAAGTACGTGACGAACACGCTCTACATCGTGCTCGGCTGGATGTCAGTGCTCCTGCTGGGGGCAGCCGTGAGCGTGCCGGTCGGCGCCATGGCGCTGATGGCGGCAGGAGGTCTGGTGTTCAGTGCCGGCTTCGTGATCTTCGTGATCGAGCGGCCCAACCCGCTGCCCGGGGTGTTCGGCTTCCACGAGCTGTGGCACCTGCTGGTGGTGGTTGCCGCGCTGCTGAACTACCTGCTGATCTACTTCTACGTCCTGCCGGCTTGAGGCCGCCAGTAGTTGTGCCGAGGGACCCGACCGCAGCCCCGACGTATCGTGAGGCGATCTGAGGGCTCCGATTGGTCATCGTCGATCAGGGGGACATCATGCGTACACGGGCTCTGCTCGCCGGGCTGGCGGTCTTCGTCGCCGCACCGTTCACCGTCCCGACGACGCCGGCGCAGGCTGCCGCGGACGGCTGTGCACCAACGGTCAAGTCCGACTTCAACGGGGACAACCGCACCGACACCGTTGTGGGGGACCCCTTCGCGACCGTGGACGGCGTGGTCGAGGCCGGACGGCTGATCGTGCTCTACGGCGACGCTGACGGCCTGGTCGGTGAGGGTGTCCGCGACGTCCTCTGGCAGGGCGAGGCAGAGGTCTCCGACACCCCGGAGACCGGCGACCGGTTCGGCACGGCCGTGGCCATGGCCGACATCGACTGCGACAGCTACACCGACGTCGTGGTCGGCACCCCACGGGAGGACCTCGGCGGCAACCAGGACGCCGGACTCGTCCAGGTCCTCTGGGGCGGCGCCGGCGGCCTGGCCATCTCGGATGCCACCACCAGCTACACCAAGGCGAGCTTCGGGCAGGTGATCACTGCCGGCGACCGGTTCGGCCAGGCTGTCGACGTCGTGGAGGACGTCGGGCAGGGCGGCACGCCGGCCCCGGACGCCTACGCGCTGGCGATCGGGGTTCCGGGAGCAGATGTGGGCGGGCACAACGACGCCGGAGCGCTGGCGGTGAAGGCAGCGCATGACGGCGGGACGGTCACCTTCTGGATCACCCAGGACACCGACGGCATCCCCGGGGCGGCCGAGGCCGGTGACGAGTTCGGTGCAGCTGTCTCCTGCAACTACCTCTCCGGCGATGCCGACACCATCGACTGCGCCGTCGGCGCGCCGAAGGAGAACATCGGCTCCAAGCAGGACGCCGGCTCGGTCACGGTCGTGCAGGACATCTACTTCGACGACGAACTGGTCGGGGTCTCCCTCGACCAGAACGCTGCCGGCGTCCCGGACTCGGCGGAGGCCGGCGACTTCTACGGACGCAGCATCGACACCATCCTCGTCGGCGGCACCTCACGGATCGCCGTCGGTGCACCCGGGGAGAACATCGGGTCGGACAGCAACGCCGGGCTGGTGCAGCTGTTCAGTTCCGACCTCACCGACATCGACCCCGGCACGGCACTGACCCAGGACACCCCGGGGGTGGGTGACTCCGCCCAGCCCGGTGACATCTTCGGTGACGAGGTCGCCTGGGTCGCCCCCGGCCTCGGGGACATCCGGACCAGGCTGGCCGTGAGCGCCCCCAAGGAGAACACCACTGCCGGCACAGACGCCGGCATGGTGCAGGTCTTCCCGACCAACAACCTCGGTTCGGAGGTCACCTGGACGCAGGGCAGCCCGGGGGTGCCGGGCGGTGCGGACGACGGCGACCGGTTCGGCGAGACCATCTCGACGATCGCCGGCGCGACTGAACGGGTCCTGCTCGTCGGCGTCCCCGACGACACCGCGAACACCACTGGCATGGTGGACGTGATCCCGTTCGGTGGCGGCACCCCGAGGTTCTGGGCGCCGGGCGGGGGGATCCCGGTGGCTGGTGCGAGCCGGTTCGGGGACAGCCTCGGTGGCATGAACGGGGGCACCGGGTAGCCCCGGCATCGCCTCCCGGCGGCGCGCCAGCGGAGGGCTTTGGGCAGCTGCGGCAATACTGGAGGACGCCCGCTTCACCTTCCCCGCAGGAGATCGATGGCAACGACCGCCGCTCAGCCGACACGTCAGGCGCTGGGCCCGCCGCAGCAGCGCAGTCAGGGCATTGCGCTGCGCCGGGGCCTGATCCTGATGCTGATGACCGTGATCGTCCCCGGCTCGGCCCAGCTGGCCGTGGGCAAGCGGCGGCTCGGCCGCCTCGCGCTACGCACCTGGCTGTCCCTGATCGCCCTGCTGGTGGTGTTCCTGCTGCTGCTCATCCCGTTCCGTTCCGGCATGATCGGCCTCTACGCCAACCCCGTCACCCTCACCTTCCTGCGCTGGCTGGTGCTGGCCCTCGGCGCGGGCTGGGTGCTGCTGCTGCTGGACGCCTGGTGGCTGGCCAACCCGCGCAACATGTCCACGCAGGGCAGGTGGATCTCCGGCCTCCTTGCGCTCGTCCTGGTCGCCACGGGCGGGGGCGCGGCCTGGGCGACCTCCGGGCTGTTCGCCACGCAGTCGAACCTGATCACGAAGGTCTTCACCGGCGGCGGTTCCAGCCAGCAGCAGAACGGCCGGTACAACGTCCTGCTCCTCGGCGGGGACGCCGGCGCCGATCGGTCGGGACTGCGCCCGGATTCGTTGACCGTGGCGAGCATCGACGCGGACACCGGGCGCACGGTCCTGTTCAGCCTGCCCCGGAACCTGCAGCACGCGCCCTTCCCTGCCGACTCGCCGCTGCACGCCAAGTACCCCAACGGCTACTTCTGCCACGTCAAGGACCTCGCCGACGCCTGCCTGCTGAACGGTGTCTACTCCCTTGGGGTGCAGAACAAGAAGCTGTTCCCCAAGACCAAGTACCCCGGGGTCGAAGCAACCAAGAGCGTGGTCGAGGAGACCCTTGGCCTGAAGATCAACTACTGGGCGATGATCGACCTGAAGGGCTTCCAGCAGCTGATCAACGCGGTCGGCGGGATCCGGCTGGACATCGGCAAGCGGGTACCGATCGGCAGCCTGCACGGGCCCAAGGGTGTCTACGGCTGGATCGAGCCGGGCAAGAACGTGAAGCTGGACGGCTTCCACGCCCTGTGGTTCGCCCGCTCCCGCGAGTACTCGACCGACTACGAGCGGATGCTGCGGCAGAAGTGCGTGATGAACGCCATGCTGAAGCAGTTGAAGCCGGACGTCGTGCTGACCAAGTTCCAGGCCATCGCCGACGCGGGGGAGCAGATCGTCGCGACGAACCTGCCAACGAGCGAGATCGGCACGATGCTCGACCTGGCGATGAAGGGCAAGTCCCAGCCGATGGGTTCGGTGAGCTTCACCCCGCCGCTGATCGTGCCGATGGACCCCGACTTCGCGAAGATCCGCCGGGTGGTGGCCGAGAAGATCGCAGCGAGCGAGCAGGAGCCGACTGCCTCCGGCAGTGCTTCGCCCTCGGGATCGGCAACGCCGAAGCCGAAGGCGACCAGCAAGACCCAGACCGATGACCTGGACCGGGTCTGCAAGGTCAGCAGCTGACCCGGGCAGCGCCCTTGCCGATGGGGAGGTTCAGAGCTCGCCGGAGCCGAGGATCGAGAACACCTGGCGGCCCACCTCGGAGGTGAGTTCGCGCCCGGTCGCGAAGTCCGGCACCCGGGTCATCACTGCCAGCCGGTAGTCCCGGCCGTCGCCGGAGACCGTGCCCATCGAGTTCACCGCCCACAACCCGTCGGTGGACTTGAACTGCACCCAGCCGTTCTTCAGGTGGACCTGCACCTGCGCCGACTTCGGTGCCCCGACGCCCCAGGCCTGGTCGGCTTCCACCCGGCCCATCAGGTCGTACACGAAACCGGCCTGCTCGGTGGTGAAGGCCGAGGTGTCGCCCCCGGTCAGGTACTTCAGCAGCTTCACCTGGTCGGCCGGGGTGGTCCAGGTCCAGCTCCAGTCGTCGCGGCTCTGCTCCCGGTGGGTGTTGGGCAGCTCCAGTTCCTCGGCGAGCCGCTGGTAGGCGTCCGGGCCGCCGCCGTAGGCCCAGAGGGTCTCTGCCGCGGCGTTGTCGGAGTGGGTGATCATCCTGGTTGCGGCCTCGGAGTTCTCCGGGCTCAGCATCCCGCCGGCCTTCCGCAGCGCCATCAGGGCGATCATCACCTTCACCATGGAGGCGTTCTGGCTGGCGTAGTCCCCGTTGAAGCCGTAGCTGCCGCCACTGCGCACGTCCTCGACGAAGACCCCGAACCGCTCGCTGCCCGCTGAGACGATCTTCAGCACCTCGTCGAGCTGGGACTTGATCGGGCCGGTGGGGGACGCGGTCGGGCGCGGGATGCTCGGGGTGCCGGTGCAGGCGGCGAGGGCCGAGAAGGCCATTCCGCCCGACACCACCCCCACCGTGGTCAGCAGGGAGCGGCGGCTGATCGATTTCATCGTGGTACTTCCAGTCGTTGCCGAGAACCTGCCCGTCATCATGCCATCGGGTCGGTGACACGTTCGGCAGCGGCCAGCCGGGCCAGCGCGTCCTCAGCCACCGGGCCTTCGACGACCACGGCGGAGCCGCCCCCGAGGAGCGGCCCGAGCAGGGCGGCCGCCAGGGTCGCCCAGGCCGTCGTCGGGCGGACGAGGACCCGGCCGGTGACCGGCTGGACCTGTCCGGTCGCTGCGTGGCTGAGCTGCCGGTCGGCATCGGTCCAGGCCGGGTCGTCGAGGTGGACGGGCGTCGCGTAGTGCGCGTCCGGTTCGGCGAGGGCCTCGGCGGTGTAGTCGAGGACTCCGGACGGCAGGCCCTGCAGGCCCAGGCCGAGCGGGTGCAGCGAGCACGCGATCGTCAGCGCCGGCCGGTGCTGTGCCGGGGAGTCCGGACCGACGACCACGAGTTCCGACGCCGGGCCGACCTCCGTGGTGAAGCTGCAACCCCGCTGCCAGGCTGCCAGGGGCCAGACCAGGCTCATCCAGTGCCCGGGATGGTCGGAGTTGAGGGGGCCGGCGACCTCGGTGGTGACATCGAGGGTCTCCAGAAGGTTCGCCGTCTTGTCGACCCAGTTGGCGAACGTCCGCAGGCTCAGCTCGGTCCTGGCGCCGGTCTCGGGGCGGTACCAGGTGAGCAGCGCGCCGGACCCGTCCCTGCGGCAGCGTTCGGCGAGGGCGCGCACGATCGGGTTCTCGGGCATCGGCCCATCGTAGGCGGGGACCGCCCTTCCCAGCGCTGCCGCGCTGTGGCGGTTGTCGTCTGCTCCTCCCGGTTCGTTCCTCACCGCTCGTCGAGACTCCGCCCTTCCCAGCGCTGCCGCGCTGTGGCGGTTGTCGTCTGTGCGAAACTCGAGGCGTGCGTTATGTCGTGATCATGGCCGGCGGAGCCGGCACCAGGCTCTGGCCGCTCTCCCGCCAGGGCACCCCGAAGCAGCTGCTTCCGCTGGTCAACGGCAAGAGCCTGCTGCGGTTGGCCTTCGAGCGCTCCCTTTGCTCGGTGCCGCCGGAACAGGTGCTGGTCGTGACCGGAGCCGCCTACGCCGATGCCGTCGCGGCGGACCTGCCCGAGCTGCCCGCGGCCAACATCCTCGGTGAGCCGGTCGGCCGGGACTCCCTGAACGCCGTGGCCTGGCCGGCAGCGGTACTCCACCGGCAGGATCCGGACGCGGTCATCGCGCAGGTCTCAGCAGACCAGGTGATCGAGCCGGTCGAGGTCTTCGCCGAGTGCCTCGAGACCGCCTTCCGGGTGGCCGAGCACGACCCCGGCGTCCTGGTCACGCTGGGCGTCGTGCCGACCAGCCCCCACACCGGCTACGGCTATCTGCACCGCGGCGAGGCCATCGCCGGCTTCCCCGGGGCGCACGCTGTGCTGGACTTCGCGGAGAAGCCCGCCCGGCAGGTGGCCGAGGGCTACCTGGCCTCCGGCGAGTACTGGTGGAACTCGGGCATGTTCGTCTGGCGGGCCGCCACCCTGCTGGAGCAGTTGCGGCTGCTGCTCCCGGTCACCCACGCCGAGATCATCCGGCTCGCAGAGCACCCGGACCTGCTCGACGAGATCTTCCCGGCCCTCGCCAAGACCTCCATCGACTACGGCGTGATGGAGCCCGTAGCAGCCGGCAGCGGGAGCGCCCACGTCGCTGCGGTTGCGCTGCCCGTCCAGTGGCGGGACGTCGGCGGCTACGCCAGCCTCGCCGAGATCCTCAGCACCGACTCGGACGGCAACTCGATCTCCGGGCTCAGCGTCACCATCGATTCCGCGGACAACATCGTGGTGAACTCCGACCCGGGGTCGGTCATCGGACTCATCGGCGTCGCCGGCATGGTCGTGGTGCGGACTCCGGAGGCGACCCTCGTGGCAAGGACGGAGGACGCCGAACGGATCAAGGAACTGGTGGCAGCGGTCAAGCAGCAGGCCGGGCAGCAGTTCGCCTGACGCCGGCTCCGCCCCTGCTCGATAGGCTGGGCAGCGACAGCGGAGGTACCAAGTGATCGACAACCTGAAACGAATCCGGGAACCACTCACCTGGGCGGTGATCGCGATCGTTGCGGCCAGTCTCGTCCTTGGCATGGTGCGGCTCGTCCTGCTGTTCCAGCAGTCGGTGCCGGTGTTCGAGGCCTTCCAGGAGATCGGCGCATCGCTGATGAACCTGACCCTGGCCGTGGTCGTGGTGGCCCTGGTCTGCACCTGCTTCTTCATCACCCCGGCCACCCCGCACGCGCTGCTGGTCACGAAGGTGGCGGCCTGGGTGCTGAGCGTCGGCGTGGTGCTCACCCTGGTCTGCACCATGCTCGGCGTGGCGGCCTCTGCCAACCCCCTCGGCGTGGCCTTCGAGATCGTCGGCGGCCTGCTCGACCTGATCCTCAAGGCGCTGGCGGCCGGGTCGCTCTGGGTGCTGATGCGAGGGGTCAACGCCGGCCGGATCGACACGGCAGCCCCGGCGGAACTCGAGCCGACCGAACCGGAGTCCGAACCAGCGGCCGGGGAGGTGCCGACGGTCTGGCAGCGCAGTGAGGCCGCCGGTTCGGCCTGGCGGACGGCGGAAGAGGCGGCCACCGGCGCGCCCGGGACCCCCCGGCTGCCCACGGTCGGCGGACCGGGCGGCGGCGGCATCTTCCGCGACGAGGCCGGAGCCCCGGCCGGTGAGGAACCTCGCGGCTGACGTCCCCTTGCGGGGGACCTCGGCGGCGAAAGCCGGGATGGTAACGCATTGGGGTTGACTTATCGTGAATGACAGGCGTGTAATTCTGATCAAGTGTTCGTCAGTACCCCGCCGGCGAACTGGGTCGAGGGGAAGTCACATGCAGGAACTGTTCCTGGTCGTCGAGCCAGAGGCCGAAGGCCTTCTGGGCTGGCAGGACCGCGCTCTCTGCGCCCAAACCGATCCGGAGGCCTTCTTCCCCGAGAAGGGCGGTTCCACCCGCGAGGCGAAGAAGGTCTGCACCACCTGCGACGTCCGCTCCGAGTGCCTCGAGTACGCCCTGGCCCACGACGAGCGGTTCGGCATCTGGGGTGGGCTCAGTGAACGCGAGCGCCGCCGGCTGAAGAAGCGGGCCATCTGAGCCACCGGGATCGGGGGCCCCGAGAGCCCCCGCTAGGCTGTCCTCCGCGATCCCGGGTTGGCCAGGAAGGTAGAGCGTGAGTGCGGACGGTGAGGATTCCCGCGTGGACCCTTGGGCCTGGCTGCACACCATCGACACCGAGGCACCGCCCGACTACAGCTCCTTCCACGTGGTCGCCGGCGTGCTGCCACAACGCGGTGAACCCTTCACCAGCCGATGCCGGACAGCCGTCGAGGACTCCGAAGTCTTCGTCGAGGAGCTCCGCGACGACCTCCCGCCGGACGTCTCCGGCGACTGGATCTGGGTGCTGCCCGACGATGCCGAGCCCGGCCCGGACACCCTCCCCGCACTGCTCGACCGGGTCCGCAGCGAGCCGGACGCGGCCGTCATCGGCGCCCTGCTGATCGAGCCGCGCCGCCGCGGTGCCGGCACCCTGGTCAGCGACTGGGCGCAGACGATCAGCGGCAGCGGTCGCCTCCGGCCGCTCACCGAACCGGGGGAGCTCTACCAGGGCCAGCTCAAGAGGATCCCGGCCCTCGGGGTCCCCGCCGGCGGCATGCTGGTTCGTGGCGACGCCTGGCGGTTCCTCGGCGGGTTCAACCCGGAACTGCCCCGCAGCCACTGGGGCCTGGACCTCGGTTGGCGCGCGAACCTGGCCGGCTACCGGGTCCTTGCCGAGCCGAAGGCCCAACTCGTCGACCACTCCCTTCCCGGCGATCCCGCCACCGAGCGGGCGGCCGGGTTGGCCCTGGTCGCGGGCCACGCCCCAGGTGGTCGTCGCTGGCTGACCTCCGTCCGGTTGGTCCTCGGCTGCCTGCTGGCCGCCCTCGGCTTCCTGCTGGGCAAGGACCCGGAGCGGGCGACGGAGGAGTTGCGTGGACTGGGCGCCTGGCTCTCCGGGCGCCGGCTCCGCCATTCGGTGGCCGACCAGGTGTTCTCGCTGCCCACAACGGAGGCTTCGCGGGCGGCGACGAAGGCACTGCGCCCGCCGCGGTGGGCCGGGATGCGCCGGGCGGCCGAACTCCTGGCCGCAAGGCTCTCGGAATGGGCGCTGACGTTCACCGGACGCAGTTCCGGGGTGAGCCTCGACGAGCTGACCGGCGACGACTTCGCCGACACGGGCACGAGCCGCTACCGGTTGCCGCTGGCAGCAACCGGGCTGCTGGTGCTGGTCGCCGCTGCCCTCGTCGCCGGGCGGACCATGTTCGGCACCGGCTCGCTCACGGGTGCCCAACTGCTGGCAGCCCAGGACGGCTGGCTCGACCTCGTCAACGCCTACGTCACGCCGGTCCCCGGAACCGCAGCCGTTGCAGCCACACCGTGGTCGGCACTGACCGGTCTGTTCTCCCTGCTCACCGTCGGCCGACCCGAATGGCTGGTGACCGGCACCCTGCTGCTTGCCGTGCCGCTGGCCTGGCTGCTGGCGTTCCGGTTGTTGCGGCAGGTGGTCGCCGATCGCCGGATCGCAGGCCTCGGCGCCCTGGCCTACGCCCTGGCAGCAGCCCTGATCGGCGGCCTGAACGTCGGCGCCTTCGGGTTGGCCGCAACCTCGATCCTGCTGCCGATGCTCGGCTACAGCGCCTGGCGCTGGCTGGCGACCGGTGAGTGGAGCTGGCGGAGGGCCGGCGCGGTCGCCTTCTGGCTCGTGCTGGCGTGCTCGCTGGTGCCGCTGTTCTGGGTACCGGCCGCCTTGGCAGCCCTGCTGACCGCGATCGGGTCGCGCCGGCTCGCGGCCTGGGCGCAGTGGGCTGTGGTGCTGCTGGCGCCGGCCCTGCTCTGCATCGGTCCCTGGGGCCTTACCCTGCTGGAGTACCCCGGCCGGCTCCTCACCGGCATCGAGCCGGCGCTCGCCTCGACGGCGGCCGCCGAGCCCTGGTCGGTGCTGATCGGCCACACCCTCGGCGACGGACCACCGCTGTGGATCTCGATCTGCTTCTTCGCCGTCTGCTGGATCGCCGCCCTGGTCGGCGCCGTCCGCCGTCCCGAGGTCGCCGGCCGGGTCCTCGCCGGGGCCGGCCTGGTCGCCCTGGTCGCGATCGGCATCACCAGGCTGGTCGTCGAGGTGCCGCCGGGCACCTGGGCGAGGCCGCAGGCGCTGGAGTGGCAGCTGGCCCTTGTGGCAGCGCTGGTCCTTGCCGCGGGTCTCGGCCTGGACGGGATCGCCGGTGAGCTGCAGGCTCGCGACCTGGGCTTGCGGCACCTGGCCGGCCTCGGGCTGGCGATCAGCTGCGTCGTCGCCGTCTCGATCGGCGCCGGCTGGTGGCTCTGGGCCGGACAGACCGGGCTCTCCCGCGCCCCGGTCGGCTCGGTGCCGGCCTTCGTCCGGAATGCGCAGGTCTCACCGACCCCCGGCCGGACGCTGGCCCTGGTTGCGCAGGCGGACCAGGTGAACTGGGCATTGCTGGAGGGGGACTTCGCCCGGCTGGGCGACGCCGAGCGCGGTACGGCCTTCGGCGGCGACGCGGCAGCAAAGCAGCTGGCCGCCTCGGTGGCAGCCCGGCTCGTCGGCGACAGCGCTGACGACCAGCTGCTGCCCGACCTGGTGAGCCTCGGGGTCGCATTCGTCAGCCTCGCCGGCGGCGACTCCGACCAGCGGATGGCCATCAACAACGTCCCCGGCCTCGGGCTCGGCACCGGCGATGCGCTGCAGTACATCTGGCCGGTGCCGAACGCTGCCATCGCCACCCTCGAGACCAGCGACATCCGGATCCCGGTCGGCAACGGCACCGTGCTCGAAGCCGGTTCCGGGGAGCGCGTGCTCCGGCTGGCCCAGCCGCCGGACCCGCGCTGGAATGTGCGGGTCGGCGACACCACCCTGCAGCCGGCAGCCAGTCCCGGCCCCGGAACAGCCTTCACCGTCGGCACGACCAGCGGAGACCTGAGCTACCGGCTGGTCCCCGGCTCGCTGTGGTGGGCCTGGGTGCAGCTGGCCGGGCTGGTGGTGCTGGCCGTGCTTGCAGCGCCCTCGGTGCGGCGGCGCAACGAGACCTCCGGTCCGCGCCGGATGGCGGGGGCGGAGTCATGAACCGTTGGGTCTGGCCGGGAGTGGTCGCTGGTGGCCTCGCCGCGGCGACGGGAGCTGCGTGGGTGGTCGGACCCCAGGCTGTGCCACAGGTGCCGTTCGCAGACTCGGCCTCGCGCGTCTCCGTGGTCTGCCCGGCGTTCGGTTCGGCCACCGGCACCGTGCGTGTGGCTGTCACCGCCGCCGGCTCCGGCCTTCGAACCAACCGGGTCAGCGAGCCCAACCAGGGCAGCGACGCCGGCCGGTTCAAGGTCCTGACCACCGCCGGCCAGCCCATCCGTGTCTCCGCGCCGCTTCCCGAGCCCTTCGGGGCCACGACGGTCGTGCAGGCCGAGAACGGCCCGGAGCGCGGCCTCTCCGCCTCGGGCTGTGTCGTGCCCCGCACCAACCACTGGTTCACCGGAGTCGATGTCCGGGAGCAGGCCCAGTCCGAGATCGTCGTCGCCAACCTCGACGGCACCGAGGCATCGGTCGACCTCACGGTCTACGGCGCGGACGGCCGGATCGCCGCCCCGCGCGGTGTCGAGGTGCCGGGCAACTCAGCCAAGACCATCTCGCTCGGCGTGCTGCCGCGTGCCGGCTCGCCGATCACCGTCGCGGTCAGCAGCTCGGACGGCCGGGTGGCGGCCTTCCTCCGGCAGCGCACCTGGAACCAGGACGTCCCGCTCGGGGTCGACTGGCTCCCGGCTGCCGACGAACCCGCCACCGACCTGGTGGTACCCGGCATCCCGGCCGGAGCCGGGCAGCGTTCACTCGTGCTGACCAACCCGGGCGAGCGGACGGCCACCGTGACCGTCGGCGTGCTGAGCGAATCCGGACCGGTCGAACTCACCGGTTCGGAGCAGGTGGAGGTACCGGCGGGGACCACCCGGTCGGTGACGCTCACCGCAGGGCTCGCCGGTGAGGCCGCGGCGCTGCAGCTCGCCTCCACCCAGCCGGTGACAGCCGGGATGTGGCTCGACAGCGGTGGCGACGACGCCCGGAGCGACCCGGCCTTCACGGTGGCGACGCCGGCGCTCCCCGCAGACAGCATCTGGCCGCTGGCAGCCGGGAAGAGCTCACAGACCGAGCTCCAGCTGGCCAACGCCTCCGATGCCGAAGCCACGGTGACCGTGACGAGGGCCTCGGGTTCGGAACCCGGCGGGGAGCCGGTCGTCGTCAAGGTGCCCCCCGGGTCGACGGTTGCGGTGCCACTCGACCAGGCGGCCGCGAACGTCGTCCGGGTGCAGACCGAGGCCACCGAGGTGTACGGCGCCCTGGTCAGCACCCAGCGGCTGGGCAGGATCCGGGGCCTGGCCGTGGTCGACCTGATCGGCCAGGACGGACGTGGTTCGCCGGCCCAGGTCGTCTTCGACCAGCACGCCGGCAGCTGATCAGTCCCAGTCGTCGGTCTCGCCGGCGGGGTCGAGCTCGTCCAGGCTGATCCCGGTGAGCGCTGACAGCTGTTCCAGCAGGGCGCGGTGGACCAGCCGGCGGAGGTCGGCCCGCGAGTTCGCCCGGTGTTCGAGTGGTCGCCGGAACAGCACCACCTGGCCATTGCGCCCGGCCTGGGCCGGCACCGCAGCAGCCAGCGGGACGCGCTCGCTGTGCCAGGAGTTCAGGTTGCCCGGAACCTCCTCGAAGCCGATGTCGATGCCGACGACCGCCCGCGGGCACGCCGCCGCCGTCCGGGTCACCGAGGTGCGCAGGCATTGGGCGAAGAAGTCGGCTCCCCGCGGACGCTGCCGCAGCGGCACGGGAGCGCCGGTGATCGGGTTCGGCCCAGCCATCGGCCCACGCAGACCGCGGCCGTGGCGCTCCCGACGTCCCATGGAGCCAGCTTATGGCCCCGCCACACCGCTGGCGGCTACCGGGCGCACCGGCCGGGCGGCGGTAACGTGGCCGGGTGATCAACCGGCGCTGCTCGCGAACCGCGTGCGCCGATCCCGCGGTGGCGACGCTGACCTTCGTCTACGCCGACTCCACCGCGGTGCTCGGCCCGCTCGCGCTGCGCTCCGAACCCGGCTGCTACGACCTCTGCCGCAGCCACTCCAGTGGCCTCAGCGTGCCGAGGGGCTGGGAAGTGATCCGGCTGCCCGGCGACCTGAACAGCCCACGGGCCTCATCCGATGACCTGATGGCCCTGGCCGACGCCGTCCGCCGGGTCGGGCTCGGCGTCGGCGTCCCGGAACCGGTCCAGCCGGCGGTGACCCGCAGGAAGGGCCACCTGGCCGTCCTCGCCGACCCACAGGACTGAGCCGCCCCAGGACTGCTCACTTTCACGCCGTCGCCGAGCCGTGAAAGCTCCCGGTTGGGCGCTAGGCTCCCCAAGGTGATCGAACCCCAAATCTTCAAGGCAAACGACATCCGCGGTCTCGTCGGTGGCGACAGCCCGGAATGGGACACCGACGGCGCCCGGGCCATCGGGGCTGCCTTCGTCGTCGCGTTCGGGCTGGCCGGGAAGGAGTTCGTGCTCGGCCGCGACATGCGCGCCGGTGGCAGGGAGCTGAGCCTCGCCTTCGCCGAGGGCGCGATGGATCAGGGTGCCGGCGTGGTCGACGTCGGGCTCGCCAGCACCGACCAGCTGTGGTTCGCCTCCGGGCACACCCACCTGCCCGGCGTGCAGTTCACCGCCTCGCACAACCCCGCGGCGTACAACGGCGTCAAGTTCTGCCTGCCGGACGCAGCTCCGATCACCCCGGAGCTGATGGCCAGGATCACGGAGCTGGCCTTCGTCGACCTGCCTCCGGTTGCGGCGAGGGGCGGGTACCGGGAGACCGACCTGCTGGCTGCCTACGCAGCCCACCTGCACTCCCTGGTCGACCTGTCCGGGATGCGTCGGCTCAAGGTGGTGGTCGACGCCGGCAACGGTATGGCCGGGCACACCACCCCTGCGGTTCTCGGGCCACTCGGCATCGACGTGATCGGCCTGTTCACCGACCTGGACGGCAGCTTCCCCAACCATCCGCCGAACCCGCTGGAGCCGGCGAACCTGGTGGACGCCCAGCGCGCCGTCCGCGAGCACGGTGCCGACCTGGCCCTGGTCTTCGACGGCGACGCCGACCGCTGCTTCCTCATCGACGAGCACGGCGAGGTGGTCAGCCCGTCCGTGGTGACGGCGCTCATCGCCCAGGCCGAGCTCGCCCGTGAACCCGGCGGGGTGATCGTGGTGAACACCATCACCTCACGCGCGGTCGCCGAGGTGGTGGCTGCGGCCGGTGGCCGGGTGGTGATCAGTGCCGTCGGCCACACCAGGATGAAGGCGCTCATGGCCGAGCACCACGCCATCTTCGGCGGCGAACACTCCGCCCACTACTACTTCCGTGAGTTCTGGGGCGCCGACACCGGCATGCTCGCCGGGCTGCACGTCCTCGCCCTGATGGGCCGCACCGGCCGGCCCGTCTCCGAACTGGCCGCAGACCTGCCGCACTACGCGGCTTCCGGCGAGATCAACAGCACCGTGAGCGACCCGGGGGCGATCATGGCCGAAGTGGCCGCAGCGTTCTCCGGACGTGGCACCATCGACACCGGCGACGGGCTGCTGGTGACCGGAGCCGACTGGTGGCTGAGCGTCCGCGAATCCAACACCGAACCACTGCTCCGGCTCAACGTCGAGGCGAGGGACGACCGGACGGTCGCAGCCCTCCGCGACGAGGCCCTCGCAATCATCCGAAAGGACCGCTGATGAACGACCTGCCCGCCGAGGTGCTCGAGCTCCTCGTCTGCCCTTCCTGCCACTCGTCGCTGGCCTGGGACTACGAGGCCGCCGAGCTGGTGTGCACCGGGGCTGACTGCGGGCTGGCCTACCCGGTACGTGACGGCATCCCGATCCTGCTGGTGGACGAGGCGCGCCGGCCCGGAACCCCCGGCGACTGAGATGAACGAATTCGACGACTCCCGGCTGGAGGACCAGGAAGCGCTCCGTGCCGCCGACCACCTGCTGCGCCCCCTCGCCGAGGCCGGCGCCCGGGTGCGGCGAGAACTCGCCTCCGCGGAGGGGCCGCTGGCCGAGCTCGAGGCCGAGCGGCCGCGGGCGATGATCACCTTCGGTCCGGAGGCGAGGCTGCTGCGCGCCGTCCTGGAACCGACCTGCCCGGTGCCGCTCGTGGCCTGGCCGCGGCTGGGGCTGCCGGGCTGGGTGGGCCCGCTGGACGTCGTGGTCGTCATGGGTGGCGGCGACCGGATGAGCCTGGCGGCAGCCTTCGAGGCCGTCCGGAGGGGTTGTCGTCTGATCGTGGCCTGCCCGGCCGACTCGTCCCTTGCCCGCGAGGCCGGTTCGTCGTCCACGACGATCCTGCCCACCACCACCGGCGACCCGATGGCCGCGGCGATCATCACCCTGGTCGCGCTGAACCGGCTCGGGCTCGGGCCCGCGGTGAACCCGGAGGTGGTCGCCGAGGCCATGGACCAGGTGGCGACCGACTCGTCCTGGGCCATCGACGCCACCCAGAACCCCGCGAAGGCCACGGCGCTGGAACTGGCCGACGCGCAGCCGATGGTCTGGGGCGGCTCGATCCTCGCAGCGAGGGCGAGCCGGCGGATCGCCGAGGCACTGCGTTCGGCCAGCGGGCGGGTGGTGCTCTCCGCGGACGGCGGGGCTCTGCTGCCACTGCTGACCGCCGTGCCGCCGCGGGATCCGTTCGCCGACCCGTTCGAGGAGTCGGCTGCCGAACGGCGGCCCGGGCTGGTGCTCGTCGACGACGGCATGGACGACGAGCTGGCGGTCGAGGACCGGCAACGCCTGCGGGCGACCGCGCTCGACCAGGACGTGATGGTCTCCAACCTCAGCCACCAGACCGGCACGCCGGTGGAGCGCTACGTGACCGTCCTGCAACAGGGCCTGTTCGCCGCGGCCTATCTGCAGATCGGCCTGGGCCGCGCCTGAGCTGCCGCTTCTGACACTCGGGCTTCGGTGGCAGGATGTGGCCGTGAGCAGCCAAGGTGGAACCAGAGCAGTCGTCGCGGCGCTGATCGCGAACGCCTTCATCGCCGCGACCAAGTTCGGGGCGTGGGCACTGACCGGCGCTGCCTCGATGCTGGCCGAGGGCGTCCACTCCGTGGCCGACACCTCCAACCAGATCCTGCTGCTGCGCGGCGGCCGGACGGCGAAGCAGGAGGCGACAGCCGAGCACCCCTTCGGCTACGGCCGGGCACGCTACATCAGTGCCTTCATGGTCGCGATCATCCTGTTCAGCCTCGGCGGCCTGTTCGCGCTCTACGAGGCCCTCCACAAGTACGAGGAGGTCGTCGGCGGCCACCCGAACGAGCTGCTGGAAGGCGGGTGGTGGTGGGTTCCGATCGTGGTCCTCGTTGCGGCCATCATCGCGGAGAGCTTCAGCTTCCGAACCGCGATCCGGGAGTCGCTGCACGTCAAGGGCAGCCAGTCCTGGCCACGGTTCATCCGGACCTCGAAGTCGCCGGAACTGCCGGTGATCCTGCTGGAGGACTTCGCTGCGCTCCTCGGCCTGGTCTTCGCCCTGCTGGGCGTCGGCCTGACCCTGATCACCCGCAACGGCCTGTTCGACGTGGCCGGCACAGCCTTCATCGGCGTGCTGCTGATCCTGGTCGCGATCACCCTCGCCGTGGAGACCCGCAGCCTGCTGCTCGGCGAAGCCGCGACGCCCGAGGCGGTCGGGGCCATCACCAAGGCGCTGGTGGCAGCCGACGGGGTCGAGCGGGTGATCCACCTCAAGACCCTGCACCTCGGGCCGGAGGAAGTGCTGGTGGCAGCGAAGATCGCGGTCGAACCCACCTCCTCCGCGCGGCGGGTGGCAGAAGTGATCAACAACGCCGAGGTGGCGATCCGCACAGCCAACCCGATGGTCACCGCCCTTTACCTCGAGCCGGACATCGACCGGGGCGCCGCCTCGTAGGCTCTGGCCGGGAATCGCGACCGGCTCAGGCACTCGCGTATGTTTCTCCTCGTGGATTACCAAGTCGCTGACCTGAACCTAGCCGCCTTCGGACGCGAGGAGATCACCCTCGCCGAGCACGAGATGCCGGGCCTGATGGCCCTCCGCGAGCGCTACGGGGAGAGCCGGCCGCTGCGGGGCGCCCGGATCGCCGGCTCGCTGCACATGACCGTGCAGACAGCCGTGCTGATCGAGACCCTGGTCGACCTCGGTGCACAGGTCCGCTGGGCCTCCTGCAACATCTTCTCCACCCAGGACCACGCTGCTGCTGCGATCGTCGTCGGCAGGGACGGCACTCCGGAGGACCCGAAGGGGGTGCCGGTGTTCGCCTGGAAGGGCGAGTCGCTCGAGGAGTACTGGGCGTGCACCGAGCGCATCCTCGACTGGGGCGACGCGCGGCCGAACATGATCCTCGACGACGGCGGCGACGCCACGCTGCTGGTGCACAAGGGCGTGGAGTTCGCCAAGGCGGGCGCGGTGCCCGAGGCAACGGCGGCCGATGCCGCCGAATACCAGGTGGTGCTGGCCACCCTGCGCTCGTCCCAGCTCGACTGGGTGAGCGTCGCCAACAGCATCTTCGGCGTCACGGAGGAGACCACCACCGGCGTCCACCGGCTGTACGAGATGAACCGCAACAACTCGCTGCTGTTCCCGGCGATCAACGTCAACGACTCGGTGACCAAGAGCAAGTTCGACAACCGGTACGGCATCCGGCACTCCCTGATCGACGGCCTCAACCGGGCCACCGACGTGCTGATCGGCGGCAAGCTGGCCGTCGTGTGCGGCTACGGCGACGTCGGCAAGGGCTGCGCCTCTGCGCTGGCCGGTCAGGGCGCCCGGGTGGTCATCACCGAGATCGACCCGATCTGCGCGCTGCAGGCATCGATGGACGGCTACCAGGTGGCCACCCTCGACGACGTGGTGGAGACCGCGGACATCTTCATCACGGCCACCGGCTGCCTCCACGTGATCACCCCCGACGACCTGGCGCGGATGAAGCACCTGGCGATCGTCGGCAACATCGGCCACTTCGACAACGAGATCGACCTGGCCGGTCTCGACCACCTGGCCGGGGTGACGAAGACCAACATCAAGCCGCAGGTGGACCGCTGGAACTTCCCGGACGGTCATTCTGTGATCGTGCTCAGCGAGGGCCGGCTGCTGAACCTTGGCAACGCCACCGGCCACCCGAGCTTTGTGATGAGCACGTCGTTCACCAACCAGGTGCTCGCCCAGATCGAGCTGTTCACCAAGCCCGAGCAGTACCCGGTCGGGGTCTACACGCTGCCGAAGCAGCTGGACGAGTACGTCGCCCGGCTGCACCTGTCAGCCCTCGGGGTGCGGCTCAGCGAGCTCACCGAGGAGCAGGCCCAGTACCTCGGCGTGCCGGTCGCCGGACCGTTCAAGACCGACCTGTACCGCTACTGACGCAGAGCCGGGACCGCCGGCTGGTCGAGCGTGATCGGCGGCTCTTCCTTCGTCAGGCCCGGCCGCGCGGGATCTCGAACCGCTTCAGCGTCGCCTTGCCGTCCGCGAGCGTCCTCCACGCGCCCCGGTAGGTGAGCACGGCGAGTCCGGCGGTCGGGAACTTCGCAGCCACCCGGTCAACCAGCTCCGAAGGCTTGGCAAGGCCGACGATCAGGTCGGAGAGGGTCGGCTGGTGGCCGATCAGCAGGGCAGTGTGCCGGGCCTCGTCCAGGTCGTGCAGCTCGGCCAGCAGCTCACTGGCCCAAGCATGGTAGATCGCCTCGGACGTGCGGATGTCGGCGCAACTCGCGCCGCCGGTGACTGCCCCGGCCCAGGTCTGCTGCACCCGGGTCGCCGATGACGCCAGCACGACATCCAGGTCGTAGCCGGCGAGGATCTCGCCGGCGGCCACCGCGTCCCGCTCGCCGCGTTCGGAGAGGGGACGGCGCAGGTCGGGCTCCACGGTCTGCCAGGAGGACTTCGCGTGGCGCAGCACGATCAGCGTTTTGGTTGCCATGCCGCTCATCCTAGGCCGATCGGGCTCAGCTCTCCGGCCCCTCCGGTCGCATCGACGCCCAGATCTCCTTGCACTCGGGGCAGACCGGGAACCGGTCCGGGTTCCGCGAAGGCACCCAGACCTTGCCGCAGAGGGCGATCACCGGGGTGCCCATCACCATGGCCTCGGTGAGCTTGGCCTTCGGGACGTAGTGGGAGAAGCGCTCGTGGTCGCCCTCCTCGGGGCGCAGGTCAGTGCGCTCCTTGACGATCGTCGTCGTCTTCGGGTTCTCAATGGTCATTCAGACCGCCTTTGCGCGTCCTAGCTGCCGGATGACACCAAAGGTACCCAGAGCCGCGAACAGAACGAACATCGCAATGTCGCCGCCGTAGGACTGCCAGACCTCACCGTCGGCGAGATTAGCCAGGACGAAGGCCACCTGGTCGCTCACGGCGGTCCCGGGATACTCCTCCCCCAGATAGCGCACCGCGTCCGAGGCGATCACCCCGACGATCGAGGCAACAACGCCGACGACGATCACGCCGATCACGGCCAACGCGCCCTTCGCCGGCGCACTCCCGGCACCCTTCGCGTAGAGCCACACCGCCGCTGCGGCCAGGGCGAAGGTCGTGATCGACGCCACGAAGCCGAGTTGCCAGACGCCTACCGTCAGGGCAGTGCCCAGCGGGATGGCGGCAAGGGAGAACAGCACTCCGCGGCCCACGTTCTCGACCGGCTGCCCGCCGACCGGACCGGGAGTCGCCGTCACCGGCGAAACCGGGTGGTCCGGGTAGGCCGGAGCCGGGTGGACCCCGACGGGCGGCTCCGGCTGGTAGCCGGGGGCGGCGAAGTCCGGGATCTGGTGCTGGTCGCCGGTGGGGGGCTGGGACATCGGTTCTCCATTGGTCGTGAGACACTACCGGCCGAACAATAGTGCCGATCGGAGCGTTGATGAGCGGAGCGTCGCAGACTCGTGACGCTGCCCCACATCCGTCCCGACGCGGGCTGACCATCGGGCTGCTGCTGTGCGTGGTGGCGATCGCCTTCGAGTCGATGGCCGTGCTCACCGCCATGCCGGCCGCAGCCGACGACCTCGGCGACGTCGACCTGTACGCGTGGGCCTTCACTGCGTTCGGGCTGGCGCAGACCTTCGCCATCGTTGCGGCCGGCCAGTTCAGCGACCGGGTCGGCCCGAAGTTGCCGATGATCGTCGGGTTCGCGGTCTTCGCAGCAGGACTCGTCGTGGCCGGGTCGGCCCCGACCATGCCGATCCTGCTCCTCGGGCGCTTCGTGCAGGGACTCGGGGGCGGCACCATGAACCTCGCCGTGATGGTGCTGGTGGCCCGCGTCTTCGACGAGCGTGAGCGCGCCAGGATGCTGACCGGCTTCTCCGCAGCCTGGATGGGCCCGTCCTTCCTCGGGCCGCCGATCGCAGCCTGGCTCACCCACACCTTCTCCTGGCACTGGGTGTTCTGGTCGGTGCTGCCGGTGTTGCTGGTGGCCGGGGCGCTGGTGCTGCGACCCCTCCTGCGGGCACACCTGCCACCGCACGAAGAGGTGGCGCTGGACCGCCGGCAACTCGCCTCCGCCGCCCTGGTGGCCCTGGGCGCGATGGGGCTCCAGCTGGCCGGCCAGCGGATCGAGCTCTGGTCGCTGGCGTGGCTGGCCCTCGGGCTGGTGCTGCTGTGGCGCGGGCTCCCCGCCCTGCTGCCGACCGGCTTCCGGCCGTCCGGCCGCGGCCTTGACGCTGTCATCGTCGTGCGCGCCACCTCCACGGCAGGGTTCGCCGGAGCCCAGAGCTTCCTGCCGCTGATGTTCGTCGTGGCCGAGGGCTTCGACCTTCAGGCTGCGGGACTGATCCTCACCGCTGGTTCGGTCGGCTGGATGGCCGGCGCCTGGCTGCAGTCCCGGCCGTGGCTGCCCTGGCGTCGGGACTGGATCATCGGCGCAGGGGCCGCCAGCACGGCGGTCGGCCTGCTGGCAACGGCTGTGGCCGGCTGGCTGCCGGGACGGCTGGTCGGGCTGGCGGTGGGCGGCTGGGTGGTTGCCGGCCTCGGCATGGGACTGTCGGTCGCCAGCACCTCACTCGCCGTGATGCAGCTGTCCCAGCCTGTGGAGATCGGCCGGAACACCTCTTCGCTGCAGGTCGGCGAAGCCCTCGGTGCCAGCATCGGGGCCGGGCTCGCCGGCACGGTCTTCGTGCTGGGCTCCAGCCAGGCCAACCCGACCCTCGGCTTCGGCGGCCTGCTCAGCCTGATGGCCCTGCTCAGCGTCACCGGGGTGGCGGCCGCAGCGCGGATCGGTGAGGTGCAGAACCACTCCGTCCGGCTGTGAACCGCTAAAGTCTCGATATCGAGATAGTTCGCGGGGGTGTGATGGCTGACGAGGTGGACCTGATCCTGGCCGCCTGGGCGCGGGAACTGCCGGAGGTCGACGTCACCCCGCTCGGCAGCCTCTCCCGGCTGAGCCGGCTGGCCAAGCACCTCGACCGGGCCCGCCGGGACGCCTTCGCTGCCCACGAGCTCGAGGTCTGGGAGTTCGACGTGCTCGCAGCCCTGCGCCGCAACGGCCGGCCCTACGAGTTGTCCCCCGGGGAACTGATCCGGGCGACCCTGTCCACTTCCGGGACGATGACCAACCGGGTGAACCGCCTGGAAGCGCGCGGGCTGGTGGTCCGGCAACCGAACACCGACGACCGGCGGGGCGTGCTGGTGCGCCTCACCCCGGCAGGCCGGGAACGCGTCCAGGCTGCGCTGGCCGACCTGCTCGCCTACGAACGCGAGGTCCTCGCCCCGATCGGGCCGGCAGAGCGCGAGCAGCTGGCCGACCTGCTGCGCTCGCTGCTGGCGCCGTTCGAGCGGAACTGAACCGCGGGTACGGGTATCGTTAACCGACCCAGTCAGCTGCTCGCAAAGGCGCTCCCGAATGGCCCTGTCCAACCAGTTCCTCAGTGAACTCGCCGCAGCTTTCGGCATTGCCACCGAGTTCTGGGACTGGAAGGGCCGCCTGACCGAGGTCACCGACGAGACCGTGATCGCCATCCTCGCCGGCATGGACGTCGACGCCTCCGAACCCGACCTGGCCCGGGAGGCGCTGGAGGCCCACCGACTTCGGCCCTGGACCCGATTGCTGCAGCCGTTCATCGTGCTGGAGCAGGGCACTCCGCGGCGGGTGCAGGTGCACCTGCCGGAGGGCGAGTGGGTCCGGCTCGCCGTCCGCCTGGAGGAGGGTGGCTGGCGGGACGTCGCTCAGGTGACCGACGACGAACCGCCTCGGTGGGTGGACGGGGTGCTGGTCGGGCAGGCCTCCTTCGAGCTGCCCGGAGACCTGCCCTTGGGCTACCACCGGTTGCAGGCGACGACGGAGGCCGGCCAGGCCGAGTCGACACTGGTGGTCAGCCCGGCCTTCCTCGGCTTCCCGGCTGCGATGGGGGAGAAGCGGGCCTGGGGCTACGCCGCCCAGTTGTACAGCGTCAGCTCCGTCGACTCCTGGGGGATCGGCGACCTGCTCGACCTGGCCGACCTGGCCACCTGGTCCTCCACCCAGCAGTTCGCCAGCTTCGTGCTCGTGAACCCGCTGCACGCAGCCGAGCCGGCGCCACCGCTGGAGCCGTCGCCCTACCTGCCGAACTCGCGACGCTACGTGAACCCGCTCTACATCCGGCCAGAGCTGGTGCCCGAGTACGCCGACCTCGACGACCGCTCCAGGGCCCGGATCGCCGGGCTGAAGGCCAAACTCAAGAAGGAACTGGCCGGGGAGCCGCTGATCCGCCGCGACGCCGTCTGGACGGCGAAGATCGAGGCGCTGCGAGTCATCTACGACCACGGCCTGCGGCCGGTCCGGCGGATGGCGTTCAACGACTTCCTCCGGCGCGAGGGGCGCGGGCTGACCCAGTTCGCCACCTGGTCGGCCCTGGTGAACCGGTTCGGCTACGACTGGCACGAGTGGCCGGCGGAGCTCCGCCGGCCGTCCTCCCCGACCGTCGCGCTGTTCGCCGAGCAGCACGTGGAGACGATCATCTTCTACACCTGGCTGCAGTGGATCGCGGACGACCAGCTGCGGGCCGCCCAGTCGGCAGCCAAGGACGCCGGCATGCGGATCGGGATCATGAACGACCTGGCGGTCGGTGTCGGTGCCCAGAGCGCAGAAGCCTGGACCTACGGCAACCTGTTCGCCGAAGGGGTCAGCGTCGGGGCCCCGCCGGACCACTTCAACCAGACCGGCCAGGACTGGGGCCAGGCGCCGTGGCGGCCCGACCGGATGGACGAGCTGTCCTACGCCCCGTTCCGCAGCATGGTGGCCGGTCTGCTGCGGCACTCCGGCGGGATCCGGGTTGACCACATCATGGGCCTGTTCCGGCTCTGGTGGATCCCGGCCGGCCTGGCGGCCAACCAGGGCGCCTACGTCAGGTACAACCACGAGGCGATGGTCGGCATCCTCGCGCTGGAGGCCCACCGGGCCGGCGCGCTGGTGGTGGGAGAGGACCTGGGCGTGGTCGAGCCGTGGGTGCGCGACTACCTGCGCGAGCGCGGCATCCTCGGCACCTCGATCGCCTGGTTCGAGCGGGACTCCGAGGGTCGCCCGCTGGCGCCGGAGGCGTGGCGCGAGTACTGCCTCGCCTCGGTCACCACGCACGACCTGCCGCCGACAGCCGGCTACCTGGCCGCAGAGCACATCCGGCTGCAGCACCAGCTGGGCCTGCTGACCGAGTCCCTGGAGACCGAGCTGGCGACAGCGGAGCGGGAGCGCAACGCCTTCATCGAAGCGCTGCGCCAGCGGGGTTTCCTGACCGCGGACCCGGCCTCGACCGAGGAGATCGTCGAAGCCATGCACCGCTATCTTGTGGCCACCCCGGCCCGGGTCCTCTGCGCAGCCCTCACCGATGCTGTCGGGGAACGACGCACCCAGAACCAGCCGGGTACCAGCACCGAGTACCCGAACTGGCAGGTCCCGCTCGCCGGGCCGGACGGCAGGCAGCTGAGCCTCGAGGAGATCTACAACGACGAGCGGGCGTTCCGGCTGGCCGGCATCATGAACGGCTTCAGCGGACCACTCCGGCTGCCCCGCTCGGAGATCGAACTGGTCGTGCAGAGCTGAACCGGGGCGGTCGCGGTGCCCGGCCGGGACCGGTCCGGGTGGCCGCCGGCTCACCGGAACCGGTGGCGTGCGCGGCGATTCGGGTTCGTCTGGCAACCTTGGGCCTATGAGCGGTCTCTTCGCCCCACGCGACAATCCCAGCGAACCCTGGTTCCGGATCGGACGCCTCGAGGTGACCACGGTCATCCTGGTGGTCCTGTTGGCGGTCGCGTCCGGCCTGGCCTGGGTGGTGGCGTCCGCGCTGCCCGGCTGGCTGCTGTACACCCCCCAGGCGGTCGCGGACGGCGAGTTCTGGCGGCTGGTGACCTGGCCGTTCGCCAACGACCTGTCGATCTGGACCGTGATCACCCTCGCCCTGTTCTGGTACTTCGGCACCGATCTCGAACGCCTGATCGGCCACACCAGGATGGCCTGGCTGCTGGTCGGCATCTGGGCGAGCCTCACCGCCGCCTACACCCTGGTGGCCCTGGTCGCGGGCAGCGGACCCGGCCTGGCGGGCCTGGACTACGTCGAGTTCCTGGTGTTGCTGCTGTGGGTGGCTGAGTACCCGCGCCGGCCGTTCTTCTTCGGCATCCCGGCATGGGTGATCGGCGTGGTGCTGGTCGGGGTGCGGGTGCTGGGCATGATCGCCTACCGGGACGGTGCCGGCCTGATGAGCCTCATGCTCAGCCTGGCGCTGGTAGCGATGATCGCGCGCTCCGTCGGCCTGCTCGGCGACTACCCGTGGATCCCCGGCCGGCCGCAAGCCGGCCGCCCGGCTGCTGCCCGGGCCCCGCGGACCTCCCGGGCCAGCGCGCGCGAGGCCAGCCGGCACGCCACCGACCGGGAGCGCCTGGACGCCCTGCTCGACCAGATCAACGCCAAGGGCCTGAACAGCCTCAGTGAGTCCCAGCGCCGGGAGCTGATGAAGCTGCGCGAACGCCTCCGGCGCCAGTAGCCGCCGGCCCGAGGGGTCAGCGGCGAACACCGGCACAGGACGCGCGCCGAGCCCCTAATCTGGCAGCCATGCCCGTTTGGAGCGCTGAGGCTCTGGCCCTGGTCTGCCTCGCAGCAGTGTTGGCCTTCGCCGTCATCCGGCCGCGCGGGCTGCCCGAAGGGGTGGCCGCTGTCCCGGTCACAGCCCTGGTGGTGGCCCGCGACCG
Source organism: Propionibacteriaceae bacterium (assembly GCA_020846255.1). GTDB lineage: Bacteria > Actinomycetota > Actinomycetes > Propionibacteriales > Propionibacteriaceae > Propionicimonas. The sequence continues at coordinate 1,798 of JADLEH010000113.1, read as the reverse complement.
GGATCGCACGCGGCTGGGTCCGCAGAGCCCCGGCCGGCACACCCGGTTCGTGATCGACCACGCCCCCGGCACCGTCGCCCTGCAGGGGCCGGGGGAGACCCCCGGCCTCGACTCCGTCCCGCCGCCCCCAACGGACCGCTGATGTCGGCGCCGACCCCCGAACCGCTTTCCGCCGCTGACGCCTCCAATGTGCTGCTGGACGCCCGTGACCAGGTGAACGCGTTCCTGATGGCCGGCATCCTCGGGCCCGGCGGTTTCGTCGCTGCTGACGGGACAGCAGACCTCGACCGGCTGCGGGCCGTGGTCTCCGAGAGGCTCGACGACCCGGAGGTGACCGGGCTGCGCCGGTTCACCCAGCGTGTCGGCGGTCCGCCCCGCAGGCCCTGTTGGGTGCCGAGCCGGCCGGACCTCGCCTGGCACGTTCGCCAGGTCGACACCGTGGCCGGGACGGACGGGCTGGCCGCCCTGTGCGCCACCCTGATCACAACACCGCTGCCGGTCGACCGCCCGCTCTGGGAACTGCTGGTCGTGCCCGGCGCAGCCGGCATCGGGACCGGGGTGATCCTGCGCGTCCACCATGCCGTTGCCGACGGGGTGGCCGGCGTCCGCCTCGCCCAGCAGCTCTTCGATCCCGCCCCGGCACCGTCTCCCGAGGCCGCCCCCGCACCCTCATCCGGGGCCGCGCCGGCTCCGGCCGCCCGGCTGGAGCGGAAGCCGACCCCCAGGTTGCGCAAGCTGCTGGCCAGTGTGTCGCGGCTGGCCGCCATGTTCAGTGTGAAGCTCGGCCCGACCGTGCTCCTCGGCCCGATCAGCCCCAACCGCGGGCTGGCCTTCGCCGAGGTCGACCTGGCGGCGCTGTCTCTTGGGGCCCGGTCGGCCGGCGGGACCGTCAATGACGCGCTGCTGGCCGCGACCGCCGCTGCCACCGCCGCGGCTCTGCGGGCGGCCGGGGAGCCGGTGCCGGCAGAGCTCCCGGCCAGTATCCCGGTGGCGTTGCCGGACCGGGGGACATCGGGTAACGCTGTCGGGGTGATGATGGTCCGGCTGCCCCTTGCCGAGCCGGACGTCGCCGCCCGGATCTCCCGCATCGCGGCGACCACCAGCGCTGCCAAGCGGGAGGCCAGGGAGCAGGGCACCTACGAGCTCACCCGCTCGCGTTCGGGTACCCGGTTGTTCGCGTTCCTGGCCAGGCGGCAGCGGTTCATCGCGCTGTTCGTCACCAACGTCCGTGGCCCCGAGCAGCGGCTCCGGCTCGCCGGGGCACCGTTGGAGCGGGCGTGGCCGGTGACGCCCATCCAGGGCAACGTCCGGCTCGGTGTGGCCGCGATGTCGTACGCCGGCCGGCTCGACTGCGTTGTCCACGTCGATGCCGAAGCCCTGCAGGTTGCGGCGCTGGGGACGGCGCTGCGGGCCGACCTCGACCGGATCGCCGCCCTGGCGCCCTAGGGGCAGGCAGTCGGTCGAGTGCGCGGTCGGCTGTCGGTCGTGCGCGCGGTCAGGCGGTCAGTCGGGTGCGCGGTCAGGCAGCCAGTCGGGTGCGCGGTCAGGCAGCCAGTCGGGTGCGCGGTCAGGCGGTCAGCCGGGTTCTCGGTCACGCAGTCGGTCAGGCGCTTCTGGCCAGCGCCTCCCTGGCCTCGAAGTGCGCGTGACGCAGCGGTCTTCGTTCGGGGTCGCATCTTCGGGGCGGGATGACCTCAGGGGCGCAGTCGGCCCCGATCCTCACTTCCCACTGGTCGCGGTTCCCGTACTTCGCCGGTTCCACCAGGGCGTGGTGGTGGTGACACAGGAGGCACAGGTT
>JADLEH010000112.1 GCA_020846255.1 Propionibacteriaceae bacterium | reverse complement strand
CTCACGAGTTCGAATCTCGTATCCTCCGCCACCACGATTTCCGCTCTGACTAGGGTAGTAATCGCTGCAAATTGGGTGGTCGGCCGACCCTATGGCGGGTTTGTGCGCTATCTGTGCGCTATCTTCCGGCGGACGTCCGTGAGATCCGGCCTGTACAGCCTTTGCGTTCATCAGCCAAGACGCCCGGCGATGCCCAACAAGACGTTTGGTAGCTCCCGGTACGCTCACCCATGGCTCCGCCACGCGAAGCGCCTTCGGTGGGTGAGCGTACCGGGAGCTTCCAATGCTCTTGCGTCGGCGCAATACATCACTACAATGTGTTCATACCGCCCGACCCCTCTGGGGTCGGGTTTACTTTTTCTACCAGCCTGTCGGCCTCGTTAGCCCTGCCGCCGGCGACGGAAGTTGCGCTCCAGTGAAGTCCTGCGCTGTGAGTTGGTACCACCAATGCCCGCCGGCCCCCACCGTCGGCGCTGCGTTGAGGGCTCCTGCGGGGTAGCCCTTGGTGGGGTTGACCAAACCGATCGGCGCGTGGTCTCGCGCGATCTGGATCGGGAGCTTCAGGTCACTGTCATTGCTGATCACTACTGCGGCATCCACGTCACCGCCAAGCACATCGACGAGCAGGTGTGTCGCGACGTTTACGTCGCTGCCCTTCTCCTCCCGTCGGGCAACGGAAGCCATGAAAGTGGCGTCAGGGACATTGCCCCCGGCGTTGTCTCTCACCATGATCGGCCAGTCTGAGGTGGCGAGGATCGGCCGTCCTCTCGGCCCCTGGACAGCTAGTGGATTTGTAGCGACGCGCGAAACGTAGGTACCTAGCTCGACCAGGTCGACGGCCGCATGCTTCGTAAGAGCTCGCAGGTAAGTGTCCTGATCGTGCTGGCTCGTCGAGTTGCCGCTTTCCTTGATGCGGGCGGTGCAGAAGATCACCCGAAGGTCGAATGGGCCAGCCCATCCGGAGTTGGAGCGGATCACCGAATCGGCGAGCGACCTGACGTCGAGCCATCGCCAACCGGGCACCCCGCGACCACAGATGCCCCGTCCGCCGTAGTAGAGGTTGTAGCCATCGACGTAGACACCGACCTTCATGCGACCAAGCATCCCAGACTGACCGCCGCTTGGGGTTGGAGACGAGTTGACCTTGCTGGCGCCCGCTCGACGAGCAAGTGCGATGTGACTCGGATCTCCTCGCTTGTCACGGCACTGCGCCAGACTCAGTCCATGCGCTATTGGTGGGCCAGTCAGGGCAAGAACTATAAGCACGTGGCTCAGGTTGGGGATCTGTGGACGTGTCCGGCCAGTGGTGGTCGCCGGCGCGTCGACCGCGAACTGATCTTGGAGATTCGAGCAGGCGACCTCGTCTTCCACTATGGAGACGAGTATCTACGCGCCATCAGCGAGGCGGATTCGTCCTGGAGGCCATTGGCGCGACCGCTTTACTACCCGCGTCTTCCGGGGGAGGGCGACGACGGATGGCAGGTTCAGACCACGCCGGTGATCACTGACCTCCGGATTCACTTCTCTGAGGTTGCCTCGGTCGTTTCGCACGGTTCGCCGGGACCGCTGGACCGGACCGGCAGGCCAATGCAGAAGTTCCTCTCGGTGCTAGAGGCCATGGATGCTGGCGCACTGCTGAGCTTGATCGGCGCGAATCTCGGAGAAGCTGCTTCGGCGGAGGGAGGGTCCCAGAGAGTGTGGGGCGGCGAAGCGACCTCAGCTATTCGTGAAGCGCTCGCGAGGCGGGAGCAGGCGGCCCTGCGCGAATACCTGCTGGCCGGAGAAGCTGAAGCGGAATGTGCCCTCTGCGGTCGGCGACTGCCCGCGGAGTTCCTTGTCGCGGCCCATATCCACCCTCGCCATCTCCTCGATGAGGACAGCCGCAGGCGGTTCGGGGAGATTGCGATGCTCGCATGCCGTCTGGGCTGCGACTCCCTATTCGAAGCGGGCTACCTCACCGTCGACAGGTCAGGCGTCGTCCAATCATCAGGGGAGGCCGTGGTCGGTGATCTGCGCGTTGCGGTCGAGGCGGTCGTGGGGAGACGGTGCCGCGCCCACTCGGGGCGGAGGGCTCCTGCGTTCGCCCGCCATGCAGCACGGTTCGCAACACGAGACCCTGCCTGACCGTCGAGGCAGGGCTGCGCTGGTGTGACCTCACCGGGCATCTGAATGGACGCTCGTGAAAGGTAGTGGGCGGAGCGGCCGGAACGGCGAGGGCGTCCGGTGATGGAGTTGGTTCAGTTCATTCGCCTCGTCATCGGGTGAACCAACTCAAGTGCGCGGACTCGCGCCTCCGAGGAGCGCGCTATGGGCCCGAGTCATTGTGAGTGCGACGAGAACGCGCCATAACCGGGCTTCTGATCGCTTGGTGGGCATCAAATAGTCCAGAAGGTGTGTTTTGGAAGTCTTTGCTTATCGGCGGCGCGAAGACCAGCGACCAATCGGGATGGGCCGGAACAGCCGGTCGAGATCCTCGACCCGGACGCGGATGAGCCTCTCGCCGAATCGCGACGCCGGAAGCTTGCCTGCGGCGATGCGACGTCGGAGGGTGTCCACGCTGACGCCATAGGCGAGGGCGGCTTGCTGGAGTGAGAGCCATTCGGGGGCGGGCTGACCCCAGACGGCTGGGATGCCATAGGCGGCCATGATCAGGTTCCTTTCGGTCGGGGTGGATGGGTCAGATGCTGATGCCGGGGCCGCGGTCGGGTCTGTGGCTGGGTGGCGGCGGGTGGTGGAGGTGCCTGGTGAGGTCGGGCGAGGTGACGGTCTCCCAGGTCGGCGTCTGGCGTTGCTGTTGTTTGATGAGTGTGGTGATGCGGTAGCTGAGTGCGTCGGCGGGGTGGTCGTCGGGCAGGTGACCCTGCTCCGCGGCGGTGGCGAGGAGTTCGGGGACGTCGGCACGGGTCGGGTTGAGGGTGGCGAGACGGGCGGCGAGGATGGGCAGGCGGGGGTCGCCGGCGACCGCGGGGGCGGCTTCGGTGATGCGGGGGCTCCATTCGCGGATGCCTGCGTGGCTGGTTTCGAGGGCGTGGTCGAGTCGGCGTTGCGCGTTTCGCTCGGCCGCGGAGGGTTGTGGTGGGCCTGTGGGTCGCAGGTCGATGTCGGGGATCTGGTTCGCTGCTCGCCACAGTTGGATGTCGGCGACCAGGTCCGGGTCGAGCCCGGGGAGGTGTTCGGCCCAGCCTGGGGGCGTTTTGGCGGTGTCGGCAGCGTGCCGGGTTTCTTGGCCGAGTTGGCGGGTGAGCTTGTAGCGGTCGGTCAGGTAGGTCTTCCAGTAGGGATCATCGAGGAGACCGGTGGGGATGCCGGGGAGCCAGGGGAGTGGTCCGCGGGTTCTGTTGTTGGCTTGGGTGAGGTCGAGCCGGTAGGTGATGACGGCGGCTGGGTCGCGGGCGCCGTCGAGCCCGCCGAGCGCGACCGCACGGGACAGAACATCAGTGGGGTCGTGGCCGTTGGCGGCGAGCAGCATCAGGTCGCTGCGCAGCGTCGGCCACGCGTCTGCCTCGGAGAGCCCGTGCTGTCTGCCTGCGGTGTCGATCGCGTCCTTGACGTGTTGTGGCAGGTGGTGTT
>JADLEH010000111.1 GCA_020846255.1 Propionibacteriaceae bacterium | reverse complement strand
GAGAGTTCGCTGCTGCACTACCGCAGCGAGGACTTCGGGGGTGCGGAGCTGGCCGGGGTGGCCAACCGGCTCGGTGGCACGCTGCCCGGCGAGAACCCGCTGCTCACGTGGACCGAGCAGGCCCAGCTGGTCGGGCTGCTGGAGCTGTGCCCGCCGGAGTGGGACCGGGCCGGCCAGTACGGCCATGTGGCGGAGAAGGCGCGCGGCCAGGTGCTGTGCGGCTATGCCGACGGTCGGATCGAGGATGCCGAACCGCTGGCCTGGCTGCTGCTGTCACCGGAACTGGGCCCGGGACGCTGAGTTGGCCGAGCCCTAGTCGCAGCCGTAGAGTGGCGCGGGTTATCCGGGGCGTAGCGTAGTGGCTAGCGCGCCTGCTTTGGGAGCAGGAGACCGCAGGTTCGAGTCCTGTCGCCCCGACCAAAACCCCTAGTCAGGGCTGGTTTCGGCCGCTCTGACGTGTCCGGGCCGCGGATGGTGACACCCTTCACTCGCATCGCCACGCATCTGGACACATCTGGGCAGATGCTCGGACTCCCTCAGAATGTCTCAGGTCCAACAAGTGGCAAGGTCCCTTCGCACCTCCACATTTCCGAAGACGTGCTTACTACTCGCGGAACTCACACGGAGATCGCTTGGCGCTGATTGGGGCCCATCCGGTGGGTGGGCGCGATGTCGCCGAGACGCCGGATGCGACTTCCTTGGGAACGAGTTGGTGACATGGACGCAAGTTTGGAGGTCGTCATCGTGTCGGCGCGCCGGTTGAAAGCTAACCCTGTGTCGCCGCTGGAAAGTTGACCCCCGTGGCTGACTCTCGATTCATTCGAGTCGAGGGGGTCGTGGGGAGTGTTGAGCGTGGAGGACTGGGCTGAGATCCGCCGGTTGCATCGGGCGGAGGGGATGGCGATCAAGGCGATCGCTCGCCGGTTGGGTGTGTCGCGGAACACGGTGAGGTCGGCGATCGGCTCGGATGGTCCGCCGAGGTATGTCCCGCCGGCCGATGTGGCGGGGGCTCGGGCTGCCGGTGGCCAGCGGTGTGAGGCCGCACGCACGCCGCTTGCTAGGCGGAAGCACGGCGGGCTCTCAGCCTAGGCGAGTCGGTTCTCGCGAAAGCGAAACGTGACGCCGGCCGACAATCTCCGCGGCAAGGGCCGTTAGCGCCGCTAGACGCTGGTCCGCCTGATGCCGCTTCGGGGGAGTGAGCTCGCTAGCCGCAACAGGGTGGGCGTCGAGGAGGGCGCGCATCCAGTCTGGCTCGACGCCGAGCGCGTATCTGACCTTGCCCTGTAGGTGCCTTGTCGAGTGGTCGAGTTGCTTCTCGTCGTCTTCCTCGTCGATCCAGTGCCAGAAGTAGCGTGTGTTGCAGTGGTCCGCGAATCCGAACTTCTCGATGAAGTAGAACTCTTGGCGGAGCTCTCGTTTGAACCGTTTGGGCAGCCTGGGGTGGTCCATCTCGGCGACCCTCAGCCCCGTGACCGCGATGCTCTGTCCACGACGGCGTAGGCGAGACTTTTCGAGGTTGAGTGTGTAGCCGAGGGGCTGCAGCGCGGACTGAACCACACCCGTCATGTCGAACTCGGCGTCGGCTGAGAAGGTCAGATCATCCGCGTAGCGCGTGTACGACACCCCAATCGAGGCCGCTTGGTCGGCCACGCGGTTGTCGACAGGAGTGAGAATGAGGTTCGATAACAGGGGACTACATGGTGCTCCCAGCGGGAGGCTTCCCCGGTCCGTGGTGAGCTTGGTTAGGAGCTCGGCGACGGTTTGGTGTGCGCCTCGCTCCACCAGCGCCTTGGTGACGATGTTCGGCGTAGTGCGTGGAAAGAAGTCCTTGATATCGAGCCGCTGCACCCATCGAGCACCGCAGTGCGGAGCCGCGTTGGTGGTCGCCGACCGCCCGGGTGTGTACCCGTGGCAGGCGGGGTGGAGTTCGAGCGAGAGTGGCCACAAGAAGTCGGTGATCCGGCGCTGGAGTGACATGACCGAATCCACGGGCACGCCAAGCTCGCGGATCTTGCCGTGGATGGACTTCCTTCGGTATTCGTAGGCCTTGCCCATCTCCGCCAGGTTGCCGACGTACTCAAAGAGAGCGACGGGCACACCGAGTGCCCTTGCTAGGTGCTGCTCGCTCAGGATGTAGTCAAAGGGCCCGGCCGGGGTGCTCATTATGAGACTAGATTAGGACGACTGACGCCCGGGAGACGACTCGCTCCCCCCATATGCAGCCCCGACCGGGCTCACAGGATCCTAGCAAGCCGACGCTTGTGAACGGCGTTGTCGAAGTCGATCAGGTGCGCGATCTGCGGCCCGATACGCGCGAAGCGGGCAAGGCGGAAGGCATTCACGTCCCCGCCCTCTTCTCTCTGGAGATGGGCCTCCGTGAGCGCGAGAACGTAGTCAACGACAGACAGCCCACCCAGCGGCTTGTCACCGATCCTCGCCGTGGCAGTCCTCGGGGAGCTCTGGTCAAGTCCAAGCTCTCCAGCGCGTGCATCACCAACCCGCCGTAGAGCGGGTCCATCTCCGACTTCGTCTCGAAGACGAAGTCGACCGTCTCGCCGGCGTAGCGGCGAAGGAGGTTGCGCACGAGCGCGTGATACATGACTAACAGCAGGTCGGTGTCGCCGATGCCCGGCAATGCTCGATGGGTGTAGCAAACGTGCGCGCGGAAACCGAGGGTCTGCATTGTCTCGATGAATCGATCGCGGATCGTCTCGTCGTCGTCGTGATGGTGGAATCCAGCGTCCCGGAATAGCGGGCGCTTGGAAGGGTCCGGCCACAGCGATGAGTCGGCGGCAACCGCTTCTCTCCGCTGTTTGACCGCAAGCTCAAGATCATCTGCGTCGAGCGTGACGACGGCGCCGACCATCATCCTTCTGGAGCTCGAATGAGTCCCGGTCTCGTCCAGATACACCGTCACAGGCAATGCTCGGAGCGTAGTGCGTGGGTCCTTTCGCCGTGAGCCGAGATTCCTGCCAGAGCTATCGACTGCCATATTTAGAACGCACGGGAAGAGCACTCGCGTCCTCAGGCGGGGAGCGCTCATGGCCGGGCACTTGCTCAAGACCATCCGCTGGGTGTCACGGGATGCCGAGACACATGCACGCCGAGGGCGTGCACCACCCCGCGGTGGCCGAACGCGTGTTCGAATACACTCTCGCTTTGAGTGCCTCAGAGGAGTTTCTGCCAGCGCCGCCCAACGCGGTCGCTGCTCCTCTCGGCGAGGACCGAAGGCGCGGCCGCGCAGGGGCAGGGATCCTGGTGCTCGCCCGCCTCGTGTGGCGTAATCAGGTGTCGATCGTTCCCGCGGTCGCGGTGTGGATCAGTGAGGACGTCGTATGCGTGGAGTGGCGCGCGCATTCGCGTTCGCGGCCGCGGATGACGTGGGTGATTCACTGCGCGCCGCGGCTACTAGTTCCATTGACCTTAGGTCGGGCCTTGGCCGAGGCTCGGTTTAGGTGTCCGGGGTGGTCGCTCTCACTTTGCGGCTGTCCTGGCGGGCTGGTGGCCTGTGACTCTCATTTGGCGT
>JADLEH010000110.1 GCA_020846255.1 Propionibacteriaceae bacterium | reverse complement strand
TTGCCGCTCCCCTGAGCGTTGTCCTCGCCGTCGGCCTGGCTGTCGCCGGCGTCGCGCTGCTCAGCCACCAGGCGTGGTGGGCCCCGGTCGGGCTCGCCTTCGCGAGCGCTGCTGTCGGCTTCATGCTCCTCTACTTCAACCCCTGGCTGCTGGCCGGCATCGCGATCAACGCCGGCCTGGCCATCGCAGCGCTCAACCTGCCCAACTCCTGAGCCGGTTGCCGGCAACGCGGTGCTGCCGAAGGCGCGTCGTGTCCGTACGCTGCTGGTCGTGACTTCATCCTGGCCGGAACCGGTGGCGTGATGCCGCCCCGGTCGCCGCTGCCCCAGCGGCAGGGTCTGGACGCGGCCTGGCTGCGCACTCCAGACAACGATCCGGCCGTCCACCCGCGCTGGGCGACCATGCGCGAGTTCCTGCTCGACCGTCTCCCTGCCGAGGCCCCGGTCGCGGAGATGCTTGGGACCGGCGAGTTCGTTGACCAGGCGGGCCGCCCCTGGACCGGGGCTGAGCCGTACCGGCCGAACGCCTTCGTGTGGTTCCACCGGCAGCTCGTCCCCGAGCCGGTGGTGCCCTTCCCGATCGAGGTGCTGGACGCGGACGAGCGGGTCGTGGTGGTCGACAAGCCGCACTTCCTGGCCACCACCCCACGCGGCACGCACGTCCGGGAAACCGTCCTGGTCAGGTTGCGCGACACCCTCGGCCTGCCCGACCTGGCCGCGGCGCACCGGCTGGACCGGCTCACCGCAGGCGTCCTGGTGCTCACCACCCACCGTCGTTACCGGGCTGCGTACGCCGGTGTCTTCCAGACCGGGCGGGCGCTGAAGTCCTATGAGGCGATCGCACCCTACGACCCGACCCTGGCGTTCCCGCGGCGGGTGACCAGCCGGATCGAGAAGCGGCGGGGCAACCTCCGGGCGGAGGAGGTGGCCGGCGAACCGAACGCCGAGACCCTGATCGAGCTGGTGGAGGTCCGGGGCGACCACGCGCGCTACCGGTTGACGCCCGCGACCGGGAAGACCCACCAACTGCGGGTGCACCTGGCCCGGCTGGGGCTGCCGATCCTCGGCGATCCGCTGTACCCGAGGGTGCTGGACGTCGAAGCCGACGACTTCGCCTCACCCCTGCAACTCATCGCGCGCCGGCTCAGCTTCGCCGATCCGATCGATCAGGCTCCGCGCGACTACACCAGCCGGTTCGCCCTCCGGTGGCCCGGGGAGGCAGGCTGAGTTGGTGACCACAGACAACCGTCCGCTGCGCATCCTGTTCGACTCGCCCCGGATCCCGAACAACACGGGGGCGACGATGCGGCTCGCGGCCGTGACGGGCGCTGAACTGCACCTGGCGCGTCCGCTGGGGTTCGACATGGACGACGCCAAGCTTCGCCGCGCGGGGGTCGACTATCGGGACAAGGCCGCCACCTTCGTCCACGAGTCACTCCCGGCAGCTTTCGAGGCGCTCCTGCCGGCGCGGGTGTTCGCCTTCACCGCCCACGCCGAGACTGCCCACACCGACGTCGCCTACCAACCCGGCGACGTGCTGCTGTTCGGGCCGGAGCCCACCGGTCTGGACGCGGCGGTGCTGGCCGACCCACGCATCACAGCCCTGGTCCGGATCCCGATGCGGCCGGGAATGCGTTCCCTGAACCTCGCCAACGCCGCGGCGATCGCCGTCTACGAGGCCTGGCGCCAATTGGGGCACCCCGGCGCCGGCAACTGAGCCGACCCCGCTCGGGAGAGCGCCCCGACCAGTTGGCCCTCAGTTGTGGAAGCGGACCTCGTGCCCGCGATCAGCCAGCTTGGCCGTGTGCTGGGCGAGGTGATGCGCGCAGAACTCCAGCCTCAGCGCGGACTCGCCCTCGCCGAACACGACCACGGCAACCGACGGTGCCACGCACTGGTCGCACTTGAAGGTCGGCCCGTCGCCGGTCGGCTGAACGGCCTGGAAGCTGGTGGGGGGCAGGGTGGCCTGCCCGATGGTTTCGCCGTAGGTGCCCATGGTTGCCACTTCAATCTGGAGACCGGCTCGGGCTCGTCTTCGCGGTGAAGGGTTCACGGCATCCACCAGCAGTGTACGGGGGCGGGCCGCCAAGGCCGTTCGCGGGGCGTGGCCGGACGCGCAGTCGCCGGCTCCGCGCGGGTGCCGCGCACCGATGCCGCCGCAGGGTTCAGCCGGATAGGGTGACCGTCGACTCGGACCCACCTGCGGCCAGGGTCAGCAGCGCCTCGGCGCCACCGGCTGTCACCGCGTAGTCGCCGAGGTAGGCGTCGAGGACGACCCTGCCCAGCGCGTCGGTGCGTCCCCCGGTCCGGGGCAGCCACCACTCGCCCTTGACCAGGCGGCGCAACTCGTCGTAGGCGGGCTTCTGGGTGCCGTCTGCCCGGACCAGCCCGGCCGGCGCGCCGAGCCAGGCGCCGTCGTCGGTGAGTCCCCAGTACGTGACGGCCTGGACCGACGGGTGGGCGAACAGTGTCGTGTAGTGCCGGACGAGTTCCTCCGCCTGGCGCTCCTCGCCGGCAGGGGTCGATGGCCATGACGCCACCTGGTAGTCGTTGAGGTCGACGATCTCCGGCGGCATCAGGTCCCCGGACAACAGCGTGGTCTCCGTCCAGTGCAGCGGCAGCCCGAACCGGGCGAACCGGTCCAGCACCGCAGCCGTCCGCTCCTCACCCCAGTAGCCCTGGTGCATGTGTGACTGCAACCCCAGCGCATCGATGCGGATCCCGGCGGCGAGGCAGTCAGCCACCAGGCGCTCGTACCGGACGCTGAGGTTGAAGTCGTTGAGCAGGAGGGTCGCTCGCGGGTTGGCCGCGCGTGCCGTCTCGAACGCCAGCCGAACCATTCCGACCCGGCCCTCCCGTTGGGCCAGCCGCGTGATCGGGTTCTCCTCTGCGGTGAACTCCGGAAGGATCACGACCTCGTTGATGGCGTCCCAGGTGTCGATCAGGCCGGCGAAGTCGGCCACCTCCCGGGTGATTCGGGAGCGGACCGCAGCCATGACCTCGTCCGCGGTGGCCGAGCCCAGCCAGGTGGGAGCGAGGGTGTGCCAGACCAGCGGGTGACCCTTGACAGCCACGTCCCGGTCGGCGAACCAGCGTGCAGCGCGGGACAGTCGCGCGGTGTCCGGGCGCCCGCGCTCCGGTTCGAAGCCGCGCCAGTAGAACGGGAGCGTCGCTGTGTTGAACACCTCCAGAAAAAGGTCGGCGAGCACTTCCAGGCGAGCGCTGGCCCCGCCGTACACGCCGCGGGTGACTTCAGGGTCGCCGTTGGCGAGCGGAATCAGGTCGAACCCGATGTTCCCGAATGCGAACGCGTGGCGCCGCTGCTCGATGTGGATGGGCGTGTCGCGCAGCGGAAGCCCGGCGGCGTCGCGGACGGTGAGGAGGGTCCGCGCCGTGCGGTGCCGGAACCGTTCGGGGCGGCGGACCACGA
>JADLEH010000109.1 GCA_020846255.1 Propionibacteriaceae bacterium | reverse complement strand
GTGGCGTCGTCACGGGGAACGACGTCTATCAGGTCGAGATGACCCCGGACTTCCACCCGTGGCGACGCGACGTGGCCTTCTTCGAGTGCACCCCTGCACCCATTCGCCCCCTGCTCGGCACCCTGTCTTTCATCCCGGACGGGCGGAACTGGGGCTTCACCTTTCGTCGCGGGCTGTTCCAGATCCCGAGTGCCGACTACGACCGGATCGTCACTGCGATGGACGCGCGGCTGACCCTTGCCGGAGGGACTCGGGCCAGCGGGCCACCTGCCGCAGTCCACTCAGCCTGAGGAACCACGGCTCGCCAGGCGGCGGGTTGACCTTTCAGGGCACCCGGGCGGTCCACTCCGGGTTGTGGAACTTGGAGTCGGCGAGTTCCCTGGCCTCGGCCAGCTCGGCGGGGGTCAGTTCCCCGTCGACCACCCGGTACAGCCGCCGGAAGGTGGCCAGGAACGAGGCCATCACCTCGGCGCGCGGCAGCTGGGTCTGTGACCGAACCGGGTCCACCCGCTTGTTGGCGCTCCGGGTGCCCTTGTCCGAGAGCTTCTCCCGGCCGATGCGGAGCACCTGGAGCATCTTGTCCGCGTCGATGTCGTAGGCCATCGTCACGTGGTGCAGGACAGCGCCACCGACGAACCGCTTCTGGGCGGCTCCGGCCAGCTTTCCCGAAGGCGAGGCGATGTCGTTGAGGCCGGCGTAGTGCGCCTGCACCCCGACCTCGCCGAGCGCGGTCAGGACCCACTCGTCGAGGAAGGCGTAGGAGGCCTCGTAGCTCATCCCGTCCACCAGGGTTGCCGGCACCACCAGGGAGAACGTGATGCAGTTGCCAGCCTCCATGAACATGGCCCCGCCGCCGGAGACCCGGCGCACCACCTGGACCCCGTACCGGGCGGCAGCCTCCGCGTCCACCTCGTTGCGCAACGACTGGAAGGAGCCGATCACCACGGCCGGGTTCTGCCACTCCCAGAAGCGGAAGGTCGGGCCACGCCGGCCATCGGCCAGCTCCCTGGCCAGCACCTCGTCCAGGGCCGCATGCTCGGCTGGATCGAGGACGCCGGGGTCGAGGTAGGTGAAGGTGTGGTCGGACCAGCCGGTGGAACGGCCGAGCGCGCGCCGGACGGCGATCGCCACAGCATGCGCGTTGAAGCCGACCATGGTGACCGGGACGCCGAGAATGCCCTCGGCTGTGGCCCGGGCGAGGTCGGCATCGATCCGGGCGGCGAGTTCGCCGACAGCGGTCTCGGTGCCCAGGCCGCCGAGGGCCCGATCGATCACCGGCAGCGCCTCGTCCGGGTCGAGGAAGAAGTCCCCGCTGACCTGGACGTCGGCCAACCGGTCGCCGACCACGGCGAGGTCCACCGCCACCAGCTTCCCGCCGGGCACCTTGTACTCGCCGTGCAGCCTCTCGCTCATGCGGCTCAGGCTAGACGACGACCACGGTCAACCGCGTGGGCGGTCGACCTGCGAGGAGTCTGAGGAGTGGTGAGGGGCGAACCCCGGGACCAGCGGGAACCGCTACTGCCGGCCGCGGTGGACGGGTGAGACCAGGCCAGGAAAAGCGCGGGACGACTGCGAGGAGCAGGTGGCCTAGACTGAGCGGCGCAAAATCAACGACAACGGAGCGGTGTACATGAGCGGGCACTCCAAGTGGGCCACCACCAAGCACAAGAAGGCAGTCATCGATGCCAAGCGCGGCAAGCTGTTCGCCAAGCTGATCAAGAACATCGAGGTGGCCTCTCGTACCGGTGGCCCGGACTCGGCCGGCAACCCCACCCTGTATGACGCCATCCAGAAGGCCCGCAAGAACTCGGTTCCGGTGGACAACATCGATCGTGCAGTCAAGCGCGGCGGTGGCACCGATGGTGGCGGCGCCGACTACCTGACCATCATCTACGAGGCCTACGGCCCCGGCGGCGTGGCGCTGCTGATCGAATGCCTCACCGACAACCGCAACCGTTCCGCGTCCGACGTGCGCGTGGCCGTCACCCGCAACGGCGGCACGATGGCGGACGTCGGCTCGGTCTCGCGGATCTTCGACCGCAAGGGCGTCGTCGAGGTGGCGAAGGTGCAGGGTGCCCGCACCCTGGAGGAGGATGACCTGCTCGAGGCGACCCTCGATGCCGATCCCGAGGACGTGATCGACGAAGGCGAGGGCTTCCGGGTGATCAGCGATCCGAACAATGTCGTGGAGGTCCGCAAGGCCATCCAGGCCGCTGGACTCGACTACGACTCGGCCGAGGTGCAGTTCGTGCCGCAGTACACCGAGACGATCAACGACGCCGAGACGGCGGAGAAGCTGTTCCGGCTGCTGGACGCGATCGAGGACTGCGACGACGTGCAGACCGTGTACAGCAACGAGGACGTGCCGGACGAGATCAGCGAGCAGCTCGGCGACTGACCCTGCGCCGCGAATCGGGCCGGACGACCGGGCGCTGAGCCCTCCATTTCCGGTAGCGAGATGGCGCGCACTGGGCGTGGCAGCAGCCGCACCGGGCCGGTCGTTGGCTAGTATCCGAACAACTGTTCGGAAGGATGCGCATGCGGGTGATGGGAGTTGATCCCGGCCTGACCCGATGTGGGGTCGGCGTGATCGACGGTGCCCCCGGTCGGCAGCCGAGCCTGGTCGCGGTCGGTGTGATCACGACCCCCAGCACCATGGACCTGCCGCAGCGGCGGTTGCTGATCGAGGCCGGCCTCTCGGAATGGGTCGCCGAGCACAGCCCGGACGTGGTGGCGGTCGAGCGGGTCTTCGCCGACGTGAACGTGCTCTCGGTGATCGGCACGGCGCAGGTCTCCGGTCTGGCCATGCTGGTAGCAGCCCGCGCCGGCCTGCCGGTGCACACCCACACCCCGACCGAGGTGAAGGCCTCGATCACCGGTTCCGGGCGGGCCGACAAGGCCCAGGTCGGCACGATGGTCGCGCGCATCCTGAAGCTGGAAGCCGCGCCGAAGCCGGCGGACGCTGCCGATGCGGTCGCCCTCGCCATCTGCCAGCTGTGGCGCGGCGCCGGCGCCGAGCGGATCGCCCAGGCGCTCGCAAAGCAGGGAAGGGGAGTCAGAGCATGATCGCCCAGCTGACCGGAAGGGTGGCCGCTGTCGGCGGCACCTGGCTGGTCGTCGACCTCTCGGGGTTCGGCCTGAAGGCCCTGTGCACCCCGGCCACGGCCGGTGGCGTGAAGGTGGGGGAGCAGGTCACGCTGCACACCTCCCTCGTGGTGCGCGAGGACTCGCTGACCCTCTACGCCTTCGCCGAGCCGGGCGAGCGGGACTGCTTCGAGCTGGTGCAGAGCGCCACCGGAATCGGTCCGAAGATCGCCCAGGCTGTGGTCTCGGTGTTCTCCCCGGAGGAGTTCCGGGCCGCGGTGGCCTCGGCCAACCTCACCGCTCTGACCAGGGTTCCCGGGATCGGCGCCAAGGGTGCCCAGCGGCTGGTGCTCGAACTGAAGGACAAGGTGGCAGCCCTCGCCGGGTCCGGTGGGG
This sequence comes from Propionibacteriaceae bacterium, assembly GCA_020846255.1. Taxonomy (GTDB): domain Bacteria; phylum Actinomycetota; class Actinomycetes; order Propionibacteriales; family Propionibacteriaceae; genus Propionicimonas. The sequence goes on along the minus strand of JADLEH010000109.1, from coordinate 6,058 downwards.
CAGTCGGCACACCGCAGGCGCCGAGCGGGTGGCGGGACCAGGTGCGGGCCGGCCTCGAAGGCCTCGGCTACTCCACGCGCGACGCCGAGGCGGCGTGTGACCGGGTGGCCGGCATGGCCCAGGAGAATCCGGACACCCCGGTGGCGATCCTGCTGCGGGCGGCCCTGCGCAGCCTGGCGAAGTGAGCGACGTGACCGCGGAGACCGATCCCCTGGACCCCCACGTCCACAGCGACGACCAGGCGGCGGAGTCCGCCCTGCGACCATCGACCCTCGCCGAGTTCGGTGGCCAGCGGCGGGTGAGCGAGCAGCTCGGGCTGGTCCTGGCGGGAGCCCGCCACCGCGGCACCAACCCCGACCATGTGCTGCTCTCGGGCCCGCCGGGCCTCGGCAAGACCACGCTGGCCCTGATCATCGCCGCGGAGATGGCAGCACCGATCCGGATCTCCTCCGGGCCGGCCATCCAGCACGCCGGCGACCTTGCCGCCATCCTCTCCGGGCTCACCGAGGGCGAGGTGTTCTTCCTCGACGAGATCCACCGGATGTCGCGGCCAGCAGAGGAGATGCTCTACCTCGCCATGGAGGACTTCCGGGTGGATGTCGTGGTCGGCAAGGGCCCCGGCGCCACAGCCATCCCGCTGGAGATCCCTCGCTTCACCCTCGTCGGGGCGACCACCCGGGCCGGGCTGTTGCCCGGCCCCCTGCGCGACCGGTTCGGCTTCACCGCCCAGCTCGACTTCTACGCCGCCGCCGACCTGGTGAAGATCCTGGTCCGGTCAGCTGCGCTGCTCGGTATCGACCTGGAGCCGTCCGCGGCCGTCGAGATCGCCTCCCGCTCCCGGGGGACGCCACGGATCGCGAACCGGCTGCTGCGCCGCGTCCGGGACTATGCCCAGGTGAAGGCCGACGGCCGGCTCACCCGGAAGGTCGCGATGGCCGCGCTCGAGTTGTACGAGGTTGATCCCCTGGGTCTCGACCGGCTGGACCGGGCAGTGCTGGACGCCATTTGCCGCGGTTTCGGCGGCGGACCCGTCGGGCTGACCACGATCGCGCTGGCGGTGGCCGAGGAGACCGAGACGATCGAGGAGGTCGCCGAACCGTTCCTGGTGCGGGAGGGATTCCTGATGCGGACGCCGCGGGGCCGGGTCGCGACCCAGCGGGCCTGGCAGCATCTGGGCCTGACCCCGCCGTCCGGACCCGGCGGTGTGCCACCGGTGGCACCGGACCTGTTCAGCGGCTCGGAGTGACCGCGCGCCGGTTCGGTGACCCGTGGGCGGCTCGCCGAATGGGTAAACGCCGGAGTCAGCGCTAGGCTTCTGGGTCGGCGGCAGCGCCGCCCCCGATACGCACCTTGTGAGGAATCCCAATGGACTTGTCCACCCTGGCACTCATCGCCCTCATGGGCGGAGCCGTGTACTTCCTGATGATCCGGCCGCAGCAGAAGAAGGCCAAGGAGCAGGCCGCCCACATGGCCTCGATGGAGCCGGGCTCCAGGGTGATGATGGTCTCCGGGATCATCGGCACCATCAAGTACCTCGGCGACAAGCAGGCCATCGTCGAGATCTCCCCCGGGGTCGAGATGACCATCGACAAGCGGGCGATCAGCACGCAGCCGGTCGAGGACGAGTTCGAGTACGCCGACGACGCGGGTGTCGCGGCCGTCGATGACGGCACGGAGGACGACGCGTTGGCCGAGCCGGCAACCACCGCCGAGCTGACCGCAGCCGAGACCGAGACCACGGCGGCGAGCGAGCCCGAAGACACCGACGGACCGACCTGGGACGCGCCCGGGACCACCAGGAACTGACCAAACAAGGCAAAAGTGGCTACCACAAGCAGGAAACACTCCCACCCGCTGCGCACGCTGGTGATTCTGGCCCTGGTGACAACCGGGCTGTACTCGCTGATCGCGTTCTCCGGTGTCTGGACCCCGAAGCTGGGGCTCGACCTTCGCGGCGGCACCACGATCACCCTCACCGCATCGAACACGAGCGGAACCGGCGCGGTCGACCCGACCAGCCTGGAGCTGGCCCGATCGATCATCCAGCAGCGGGTCGACTCCCTCGGCGTCGGCGAGACCGAGGTGACCACCTCGGGTGACCGGCAGATCGTCGTCTCCGTTCCGAACGTCCAGCGCGACGAGCTGCTGAAGCTGGTCGGCTCCACCGCCCAGCTCTACTTCCGCAAGGTCTACGCCGCCGAGGCCAACCCCGGCTCGGTGCCGACGACCGAACCCTCGGCGACCGCTTCGAGCCAGCCCTCGGCAACTGTCTCGAGCCAACCGTCGGCCACCGTCTCCGCGGACCCGACGCCCACCAGCACGACCAACAAGCGGCCGTTGCCGTCGCTGCCCACCCCGGTGCCCAGCCCGCGACCGACCGTCCCGTCCGGGACCGTAACGCCGCTCACCGACCTGCTCAAGTGGACGCCGACCGACCGTGACAACACCGATTTCACGAACTTCAAGTGCGGCGACCCGTTCCCGGACGTCAGTGACCAGCCGCTGATCGCATGTGACCAGACGCAGAGCTACAAGTACCTGCTCGGCCCCGCGCTGATCAAGGGCGAGTCGGTGACCAATGCCCAGGCCGCCGTGCCGCAGAACTCGGTGTCCTACGTCGTGCAGCTGCAGTTCGACAACCAGGGCGGGGCCGACTTCCAGGCCGTCACCGCCCACCTGTCAGCCCAGAGCTCGCCGCAGAACCAGTTCGGCATCGTCCTGGACGGCGTCATCATCTCGGCGCCGTCGGTCGACAGCACCTACTCCGCCGGTATCCCCGGCGGTCGCGCCGAGATCTCGGGAAGCTTCACCCAGAAGTCGGCGAGCGAACTGGCCAACGTGCTCAAGTACGGCGCGTTGCCGCTGGCCTTCGAGGTCTCCAGCGTCGACAACGTCTCGGCCAAGCTCGGTGGCGACCAGCTCCAGGCGGGGCTGCTGGCCGGCCTGATCGGGCTCGGCCTCGTGCTCGCCTACAGCATCCTGTACTACCGCGGCCTCGCCCTGGTGGTGTCGTTGTCGCTCGTGGTGGCCGGCGCGCTCACCTGGGCGCTGATCGTGCTGCTCGGCCAGAGCATGGGATTCGCCCTGAACCTGCCGGGCATCGCAGGTGTGATCGTCGCCATCGGCGTCACAGCCGACTCGTTCATCATCTACTTCGAACGAATCCGGGACGAGGTGCGTGAAGGCCGGAGCCTGCGCACCGCCATCGAGACCGGCTGGGTCCGCTCGCGGAAGACCATCCTTGCCGCCGACTCGGTCTCGCTGCTGTCAGCGGTGGTCCTGTTCGTCCTCGCCATCGGGGCCGTGAAGGGCTTCGCCTTCACCCTCGGCCTCACCACCCTCATCGACATCGCGGTGGTGTTCTTCTTCACCAAGCCGTTGATGACCCTCCTCGGCCGCACCAAGTTCTTCGGCGAGGGCCACAAGTTCTCCGGATTCGAGGCCGAGCACATGGGCTCCCAGATAGCGCCACTGCACAACTCCCGACGAAAGGGCGCCGTCGCCGCTGGAGGTGAGGCGTGATGACCGACCAGGAGAACGTCACTCTCACCGAGGCCCCCAAGCCGGCAGCCAGGAAGCTGGGGATCGCGCACCGGCTCTACACCGGCGAGATCTCCTACGACTTCGTCGGCAAGCGCAGGTTCTGGTACCTCGTCTCAGCCGTCCTGCTGACGATCTCGGTGCTCGCACTTGGCTTCCGCGGCTTCAGCCTCGGCATCGAGTTCACCGGTGGCGCGGTCTTCCAGGCCCCGGTGGCGGTGACCGCAACCACGGTCGAGGACGTCCGGGCAGCCGTCGCGGCCCTCGACGTAGCCGGCGACGACCTTAGTGTCACCACCATCGGCGACAACACCGTCCGGGTGCAGACCGAGAAGATCACCTCGGACACCGAGGTCACCACGGTGAAGGCGGCCGTCGCAGCAGCCGTTGGCGTCGACCCCGACCAGGTCGCCTACTCGCTGATCGGCGCCTCCTGGGGCCAGCAGATCACCACCCAGGCGCTGATCGCCCTCGGGGTCTTCCTCGCCCTGGTGATGCTGTTCATCTGGGCCTACTTCCGTGACTTCAAGATGAGCATCGCCGCCATCGTCGCCCTGCTGCACGACCTGGTCATCACCATCGGCGTGTACGCCCTGATCGGCTTCTCGGTGACCCCGGCGACCATGATCGGCGTGCTCACGATCCTGGGCTACTCGCTCTACGACACCGTTGTGGTCTTCGACAAGATCCGGGAGAACACCCACGAGCTGACCAACACCCGCAACACCTACTCGTTCGCCGCGAACAACGCACTGAACCAGGTGCTGGTCCGGTCACTGAACACGACGATCATCGGCGTGCTGCCGGTGGCGGCCCTGCTGTTCACGGGCTGGTTCATCCTCGGCACCGGGCCGCTGAAGGACCTCGGCCTGGCGCTGTTCGTCGGCATGCTCGCTGGCGCGTACTCCTCGATCTTCATCGCCACTCCGCTGCTGGCACAGATGCGTGAGGCCGACCCCGACATGGTCGAGCACCGCGAACGCCTGGCCCGTAGGGCGGCAAGGGCGGGCGAGAAGAACGTCCGCAAGCCGAAGCCGGTCACGGTCGCCGTCGGCGGCACGGCCCAGCAGAACGTTGACCCGGCCAGCCTCGGGCTGGTCTCGGCCAAGGACCTGGAAGCTGAGGCCCGGCGCCAGCGGAACCGGCAGACCCGAAGCCAGCGCAGGAAGTGAAGATGCCCACCAGCAAGCAGAACCGGGCGCTGATCGCCTCTCTGATCAGGGACATCCCCGACTTCCCGAAGCCGGGGGTGCTGTTCAAGGACATCACCCCACTGCTGGCCAGCCCGAGCGGCTACCGGGCAGCGGTCACCGAACTCGCAGCGAGCGCGCCGGCCGGGATCGACGTGGTCGTGGGCATGGAGGCGCGCGGCTTCATCTTCGCCGGGCCGGTGGCCCTGGAGCTGGGCGCCGGCTTCGTGCCCGTCCGCAAGCCCGGGAAGCTGCCCGGCGACGTGTACACCCAGACGTTCTCCCTCGAGTACGGGGACGAGACCCTCGCCGTCCACACCGACGCGATCATGCCCGGCTCCCGGGTGCTGGTGATCGACGACGTGCTGGCCACCGGCGGCACCGTCGGGGCGACGGCGGCGCTGATCCACCGGCTCGGGGCTGAACTCGTCCACGTGTCCGTCCTCCTGGAGCTGAGCTTCCTCGGTGGCCGCAAGCACCTGAACGGCGTCGGCATCGCCGAGACCTCAGCGGTCCTGACGGTCTGATGGACGCGCCGCGGCCACGGTTCGGCCGGACCCAGGCCCCCTGGACCGGCCGCGCCCAGGTGAGCCTGCCGGCGCGCAGCAGCACACCGACGATGGAGCTGCTGAAGCGCCTGGGGTTCGCGCTCGGTCTGCTGCTGCTGCTGACCCTGATCGTCTATCTGGACCGGGACGCCTACGCCGACCATGCCGCCGACGACGGCGTCAGCTTCATGGACGCGTTGTACTACGCGACCGTCACCATGACCACAACGGGCTACGGCGACATCACCCCAGTGGCGCCGCACGCGCGGCTGATCAACGTCCTCGTCGTCACCCCGATCCGAATCGCCTTCCTGATCCTCCTGGTCGGTACCACTGTCGAAGTGCTGGCAAACGAGGGACGCAGGGCCCTGCAGGACTCCCGTTGGAGGAAGACCATGCGTAACCACACCGTCGTCATCGGCTACGGCACCACCGGCCAGAGCGCCACGACCACGCTGCTGCGGGGTGGCCTTGCCCCGGAACGAATGGTGGTCATCGACACGAGCTCGCTGGCTGTCGCAGCCGCGAACCGCAACGGCATACCGGCCTTCGAGGGTGATGCCACCTCGCGTGAGCTCCTGCACCGGGCCGAGCTGCCGAAGGCCAAGGAGATCATCATCACCGTCGGCAGGGATGACACCGCGATCCTGGCTACGCTCACCGTCCGGCAACTCAACCGCGGCGCCCACCTGGTGGTGGCGGTGCGCGACTCCGACAACGTGCCGCTGATCCGGCAGTCAGGTGCCGACTCGGTGATCACTTCCTCGGACGCGGTCGGCC
>JADLEH010000108.1 GCA_020846255.1 Propionibacteriaceae bacterium | reverse complement strand
CTGGAGACGAGCATCGAGAGTTCGATCCTGATGTATGCGGTCGACGTCGGGTGGGCGCTGACCCTGGTCTACTTCGGCTCCCAGGTCACGCTCATCCTCAGCCACGGCTTCCGCCTGCACGTTGTCGGGACTTCGATGGCTGCAGTCATCGCGTTGGTCCTGCCGCAGTTCTCAAGTGCCCTGGCCTGGTCGAACGTCAGCGGAACGCTCCTGTGGACCACGCTCGCCCTGCTGGTGCTCGCAGGCACCACGCGCGGGCAGCCGGGTCACACCTCGGGTGCCCCGGCAGCCGCCAGCCTGGCGATGTCCTCCGGCTCGTACAGGCCTGCGACGTAACGATCGTTGGCGCCATGACCGACGTTCTCGGCCACCAGGGTCTCCCTCTGGGTGCCCGGGATGAGCGGGAAGTGTCGCGCGCGCCGGTCCACCTGGCGGACCTCGATCCCGGCCCTCAGTGCGACCCAGTGGAGCCAGATGTCGTCGGCCCGGGCGCAGCGGTCGACGAACTCGGTGCCTCGCTCGGCGAGTGCTGACAGCATCGAGACCGGGTAACGGACACCGGAGACCCCGGTGGCGAAGTTGGCAGCGCTCGGCGACAGGTCGCGGCAGCGGGGCCATTCGGCGTACGGCGCGACGTGCCCCCCACGCAGTGCGACGACGCTGGCGCGGTAACAGTTGACGACTTCGGGATGGTCCCGGCCCGCGGCAACCAGACCAGCCAGCCAGCCAACCGGGTAGAGGAGGTCGTCGTCCGCCGTCACGAGCGGCAGGTCGGCGTCGAGGGCGAGCCCGAGCGCAGGGAAGTACTTGGTGTGTGGGCCCAGGTTCTCGCTCAGCCGCACCTGCAGTCCGCGCCGCTCCAGCCGGCGAAGCGCGGCCGGGCGGGTCTGGAACCGCTCCCGGTCGTCCAGCCAGAGCACCAGCAGCTTCGGACGCACCGTGCCTGCCGCGATCGACTCGATCGTGTAGGCGACCGTGTCGATGCGGGTGCCGTAACTCGTTAGTGAGACGACAGCCGGAGCTTCGCCGATCACTGATGCCTTGCTGAACCTGTTGCGCAGGCGCAGAACCGCGAGGCCGACATGGCTGGACGCACGCTTGGCCACCTTCCGCGCTCTTCGGTAGGCCTTGCGCAGTGTTGAAGCCCTCGGTGCCGACCCGGTGCGGGCGTCGTTGGTCATTCCGCGGCCTTCCCGCCCGCTGTTCGCTTGGCCGGGCCCACCTTGAGGATCTCTGCCGCCGCATCGAGCGCACGGGCCAACGCCTTGCGGTGCACCAGCCTGAGCACAACGAAGACGACCACCGCGTACGCCAGCGACCCGGCCAGCAGGACCACCAGCTGGCCAGCCCCGGTCAGGCGGATCGCGAGGTAGGCGGCTGCGGCCCAAGCGCTGGCGTGGGCGTGCGGCAGGATCCGTCCGAGTTGCTCGCCGAGCCGGACGCCGCACATCTTCCGCTGGATCAGCAGCTGGATCGGAAGCAGCACGAAGCCGGCGACCGTCCAGCCCCAGGCGACCCCGAGCACGCCCCAGTTCAGGCCGACCAGGATGCCGCCGACCTGGACGACGGTCGCCAGGACCTCGTACCTGAAGATGAGCTTGCCGGCCCCGAGCGCCCGCATCAGCGGCCCGGTGACGTAGAAGACCGTCTCCTTCGCCCCGGCGATCGCCAGCACCATCAGGATGGGCGCTGCCGGTGCCCACTCCGGGCCCAGCACAAGTCCGACCAGTTCAGGGGCCGCCACCGACACCAGCACCATCGGCGGGATGGCGGCGAGCGCCAGCACGTCCATCGCCCGCAACAGGCCCTTTGCCACCAGGTCGAGGCGATCCTGCAGCCGGGAGAAGATCGGGAAGACCACCCGGTTCACGGTCTGGCCGATCATCTGCACCGGGACGACCAGGACGCGGTAACTCATCGAGTACAGCGACAGCGCGCCGACACCGAGGAAGCGACCGATCAGGATGTTGTCGGTGTTCCGGGAGAGGAAAGCCAACGCGTTGCTGCCGAACACCCGGAGGCTGAACGGCAGGATCTCCCTCAGCTGCCCGAGGTGCAGGTTCGGCGTGGCTGCACCGCGGCTTGCGATCAGCATGAGCATCGCGACGACGGTGTCGGTGGCGAGCACCATCCACGCCATGGACCAGACCCCGGATCCAAGCAGGGCTGCCGCGATGCCGGCGACCGCGCCGACAGTGCCGCCGGCGATGTCGGCCTGGCCGATGGTCCGGAACCGCAGTTCGCGCTGCAGCATCGCCCTCGGGGTGATCGCCAGCCCCTTCAACAGCAGGCCCGCTCCGAGGACGACAAGGAGCGGAGCGAGCGCCGGGGCGCTGAAGAAGGCCGCGACCAGTGGGGAGAGGGCGATGGTCAGGCCGCCGAGGACCACGGCAGCGATCAGGTTGACAGTTGCGACCGCGCCGGCGAGCCGTCGGGTGGTCGCAGGGAGCTGGACCAGGGCAGCAGCCAGGCCCTGGTCGAGCAACAAGGTAGTGAATGTTACGTACACGGTTGCTGCACTGATCACGCCGTAGGTCTCTGGCCCGAGCACCCGGGCAAGGACCAGCGCAGCGACCATCTGCGGGAACTGGCGCCCGACCACTGCTGCAGCGCTCCAGCGCACCGAAGCTGAGGCGCCCTGACGCACCTCAGCCACCGAGATGGGGACGTCCGGAGCAGCGGGTCGGTCGTCAGCGGAAGCCAACTCGACACCCCCCAGAAGTCGATCGGTAGGGCGACAGAGTACGCCAAGGGGCCTCCTGACGGGAGCCGCGACCGCCACCGGAGGGCACCTCGTGCAGTCGACGGGCTATTCAGCGCCCGGAGCCCTGCGATAACATCAGATTGCTGCCGCAGGCCTGCTAGGGGTGGGCGAGCGGCACGCCGCGTCATTCGGGGGGATGGACGGGCGACCAGCAGCAAAGCTGGCTTCGCCTGACAGGACGCATCGCCAACTCCCCGCTTCGTCGCAGCGCCGGCCGACCGCCGGGCAGTATCGACCCGTCCGACTGGACGGGCGGTTTCATTCGGGGGGATGAGATGGCACAGGGGTTCAAGAAGACTTTTCGGGCAGCCGCACTGCTGGTCACCGGCGCGCTGGTGGCTACTTTCGCCCAGTTCCCGGTGGTGGCCCGGGCAGACACCATGCCGATCAACGAGAGCGATCCGACCACGCCGGTGACGGTGTCGGCCGATGCATTGCCGACGGTGCAGATCGATGGTGTGGTCTGGACCCAGCGGGTGATCGGAAACACCGTCTACGTCGGCGGCAAATTCACCACAGCCCGGCCGGCAGGGTCGGCGCCAGGGGTGAACACAGTGGCCCGGTCGAACCTGCTCGCCTACGACATCACCACGGGCAACCTGATCAGCAGCTGGGCCCCGACCACCAACGGTGACGTGCTCTCCATCGTTCCCTCCCCGGACAACAGCCGGCTCTACATCGGCGGCAGCTTCACTCAGATGAACGGCCAGATCCGCAACCGGATCGCCGCTGTCGATCGCGCCACGGGCAACCTGATCGGTTCCTTCCAGCCCAAGCCGGACGCGACGGTGCGCGCCATCGTCGCCACCAGCGACACCGTGTACATGGGCGGCCTGCTCTCCGCTGTCAGCGGCACCACCCGTACCCGGGTGGCTTCGGTGCGGGCCTCCGACGGCGCCCTGCTCTCCTGGGCCCCGGACGCCCAGGGCGGCAGCGTCCACTCCATGATGATGTCGCCCGACGGCACCAAGGTGGTCATCGGCGGTTCCTTCACCACCATGAACGGTTCCAGCAACCCGGGCTACGGACTGGCAGCCGTGGACCCCGAGACCGGCGCGTCCCTGCCGTTCCCTGCGAACGCCCAGATCCGCAATGCCGGGGCGAACGCAGCGATCACCGGGATCTCCTCCGACAGTGACAGCCTCTACGTCTCGGGCTTCGTCTTCGGTTCCGGTGGCAATCTCGAGGGCGTCGCGCGAATCGACTGGGACACCCTTTCGCGGACCTGGGTCAACGACTGCCACGGCGACACCTACGGGACCTACCCGAAGGGCGATGTGATCTACACCGCCGCCCATTCGCACTACTGCGGCAACCTCCCTGACGGTTACCCGCAGACCACCCCGTGGACCATGCACTGGGCCGGCGCCTACACCAAGGCAACGCTCGGCACGCTCAAGGCCGACCCTTACGGCTACTTCAACTGGGTTGGAACCCCTTCGCCTTACCTGCTCAAGTGGGATCCCCAGATGACCAGTGGCACCTTCACCGGGCAGGGGCAGGCCGGCTGGGGCATCACCGGTAACGCCAACTACGTGACGGTCGGGGGCGAGTTCCCGACCGCCGGTGGCGTCGCCCAGCAGGGTCTCGTGCGCTTCGCAGTCCGCGAGATCGCGCCCAACAAGGTGGGACCGGTGTTCAGCCAGTCCAAGATCAACCCGACGGTCAACTCCTTCGTCGCCGGGACGGTCCGGATCTCCTGGCTGGCGAACTGGGACCGGGACAACGAGAACCTCACCTACAAGCTGATCCGCAACGGCATCACGGCCACACCGATCTACACGGTCAACCAGCTCTCCTCGGAGTGGAAACGACCAATGATGGGGTACCAGGACTCCGGACTGGTACCGGGTCAGCAGTACCGCTACCGGTTGTTCGTCTCTGATCCTTACGGGAACGAGGCACGCTCCGACACCGTGTACGTCACGGTGAGTGCTGACGGCACCATGAGCACCTACGCCCAGGGCGTCCTCGACGACGGGGCGGTCAACTACTGGCGGCTCGGGGAGACCCCGTCCACGACGGTGTATGACTGGGCCGGGTTCAACAGTGCCACGGCAGGCGCCGGGGTAACCGGTGCCCAGGCGGGGGCCATCAACGGTGACACCAACCCCGCTTCGGCCTTCGACGGGACCACCACCGGCTTCGCCGCTGCGAACGCTGCTGAGCAGGGGCCGGACACCTTCACAGCTGAGGCCTGGTTCAACTCCACGTCGACAGCCGGCGGCAAGATCATCGGCTTCGGCAACGCCAGTACCGGCAACAGCACCAGCTACGACCGCCAGGTGTACCTCGACAGCGGCGGCCGGATCACCTTCGGCGTCTACTCCGGCGGCACCCGCACCGTCCGTTCCCCGGGCACCTACCGGGACGGCCAGTGGCACCATGTGGTGGCGAGCCTCGGCAGCGGCGGAATGGCGCTGTACGTCGACGGCGTCAAGGTCGGGTCGCGCACCGACACCACGGCCGGCCAGAGCTACACCGGGTACTGGCGGATCGGCGGGGACAACCTGAACAGCTGGCCCAACCGGCCCTCCAGCTACTACCTGAGCGGCCAGATCGATGACGTTGCGATCTACCCGACCGTCCTCACCTCAGCGCAGGTCCGGGCCCACTACCTCAACAGCGGGCGCACCCTGGCTGGGGCGACCCCGCCGGCCGACGCCTATGGTGCTGCGGTCTACGGCTCCGAGCCCGACCTGTACTGGCGACTGGCCGAGACCACCGGCACGGTAGTGACCGACACCGGCCCGAACCAGGTTCTCGGCACCTACAACGGCACCCACACCAAGGGCGAGCCCAGCGGAATCGACCTCGGCTCCGACACCTCGGTGCTCTTCAACGGGACCACCCCGTTGAACGGGACGGCCGCGACCCAGGTGACGTTCACGAACCCGACGGTCTACGCAGAGGAGTTGTGGTTCCGGACCGACACCACCACGGGGGGCAAGCTGATCGGTTTCAGCAGCTCGGCCACCGGGTCGTCCAGCAGCTACGACCGGCATGTCTACATGCTCAATGACGGCAAGCTCACCTTCGGCGCCTACACCGGCGTCACCAACACGGTCACCTCGACCAAGTCCTACAACGACAACAAGTGGCACCATCTGGTGGCGCAGCAGAGCAGTGCCGGAATGCAGCTCTACGTCGACACCGAACTCGTCGGTTCCAATGCGGTCACCGGGGCGCAGAACTTCACCGGCTACTGGCGGATCGGCGGGGACACCACCTGGGGTGGCAACACCACGAACTACTTCCGGGGCAACCTGGACGAGGTGGCTGTGTACTCGCGCACGTTGACCGAGGCGGAGCGCATGGACCACTTCGTCAAGGGCAACGGCGACCTGCCGAACTTCAACCCGACGGCTGACTTCACCTCGACCGTGAACAAGCTCTCGGTGCTCTTCGACGGCACCGGCTCCAGCGACTCCGACGGCACGGTTGCGTCCTACCTCTGGGACTTCGGTGATGGGCAGACCAGCACCGAGGCAACGCCTGCGCACACCTTCGCTGCCGCCGGTCCGCAGTCGGTGACCCTTACCGTCACGGACAACGAGGGCGGCACCGGCAGCGTGACCAAGACGGTGACCACGATCGCGAACCAGCCTCCGGCCGGTTCGTTCACCGCCGAGGTCACCAAGCTGCAGGCCGCCTTCACCAGTACCGCCAGTGATCCTGACGGCACGGTGGCTTCCTACCTGTGGGACTTCGGCGACGGTGGGTCCAGCACGCTGGCCAACCCGACCCACACGTTCCCCGCGGTCGACACCTACTCGGTCAGCCTCACGCTGACGGACAACGATGGCGGCACCACCGTGATCACCAACCCGGTGACCACGCTTGCGAACCAGGCGCCCACGGCGGACTTCACCGCTTCGGTGAACAAGCAGAACGTGGACTTCGACGCCGGTGACTCCACCGATGCCGACGGCACAGTGGTCTCCTACGAGTGGGACTTCGGCGACGGCAGCCCCACCGTCACCTCGGAAACGGCTTCGCACTCGTTCCCGGCCGTCGACACCTACAACGTCACCTTGACGGTCACCGACGACAATGGTGCCACCGGCTCTGTGACCAAGCCGGTGACCACGGTGGCGAATGCCAGCCCGACGGCTGCCTTCACCTCGACCGTGGACAAGCTCGAGGTCGACTTCAACGCCGCCGGGTCGAGCGACTCCGATGGCAGCGTGGCTTCCTACAGCTGGGACTTCGGTGACGGGGATTCCGGGACCGGGGTCTCGCCGAACCACACCTACGCGACCGCCGGCGACTACGAGGTGACCCTCACGGTCACCGACAACCAGGGCGCGGTGGGCACGTTGACCAAGACGGTGACCGCTGTGGCCAACGTCAAGCCGGTGGCTGCCTTCACCTCGAACGTCAACGACCTGGCGGTCTCGTTCAACGCAACGGGCTCAAGCGACTCCGACGGCACGGTGGCGTCCTACAGCTGGGACTTCGGTGACGGCCAGGACGGCACGGGGGCCACCCCGAGCCACACCTACGCCTCCGCCGGTAGCTATGACGTCGTCCTCACCGTCACCGACGATGACGGTGCCACCGACTCGGTGACACATGCCGTCGAGGCAGTGGCGCCATCCGGACCGATCGCCCAGGACGCCTTCGGGCGCACCGTTGCCAATGGTTGGGGTGACGCCGACATCGGCGGGGCCTGGACCAGGTACGGGACCTCGAGCCTGTTCTCGGTCGCCTCTGGCACCGGTCAGATCAGGCTGGCCACCGCGGGTGCCGGGCCCCGGATGGGCCTCGAGTCCGTGTCCTCGGTCAACACCGAGGTCTCGGTCAAGCTGTCCCTTGACAAGATCCCCAACGGCGGCGGAGCGTTCTTCTCCCTCGGCGCACGGGTCACCAACGCCAACGGCTACCGGGCCAAGGTGAAGGTGGCAGCCACCGGCGCGCTGACGCTCTACCTGGTGCGGGTGGTCAACGGCACCGAGACGACCCTCACCTCCACCACTCTGGGGTCGGCGTACAACTACACCGTTGGGTCCACCCTGCAGATCAAGGCTCAGGTGACCGGCACCTCGCCGACCACCACCCGGGCAAAGGTCTGGAAGACGACCCAGACCGAACCGGGTTGGCAGCTGACCGCAACGGACAGCACAGCCAGCCTGCAGACCGCCTCGGGCATCAGCCTGGTGACCTACCTGTCGGGTTCGTCCACCAACGTTCCGATCGTCGCTTCCTTCGACGACCTGATCGCCACGACGCCCTGATCCGGCCACGACTGACGGGGGCGCTCCTTCACCGGGGCGCCCCCGGCTGTTCGTCCGGGCGTAGCCGGGTGGTGCTCAGAGCGGAACCGGCGGGACTCCGACGATGTTGGAGGTCATCATTCCCCGACAACCCAGGTCGAGGCCCCGGTTGCGCTGGGCGGCATCGGTGATCGCCCACATCATGGTCGGCTTGCCGTTCTGGTCGGCGAGGCCGACCACCCTGCTCACCACAGCCGCCGGCTGGGACTTCTCGATTCCCAGCATGTCGATGTTCGGGTCGGCGGCGAACCGGGGCAGGCGCTCGCCGAGGTGGCCCGGCTCGTCGAGCACGTAGCCCCAGGTGCCGAAACCGTTCGCCTTCGCCGTGCCGAAGTTCGGCTGGTTGACCGGCTGCTTCCAGACCGTCCGCTCGGGCTGGCCGAGCTGTCGGAGTCTCGCCATCAGGGGATCGAGTGCCTGCGGTGTCTTCGGCTCGGCGAACACGACCAGGTTGGGCAGGTGCTGCTCGATCACCTCGTCGAACCGGCTCAGCGGCCGCGCCGGCTGCGTCGGGTCATCGGTGAACTCGGCGGTCACCTTCAAGCCGGAGAGGGTGGCCCAGTCGACCCGGGAGATCTCGTGGTCCACCCCGGTGACGCGTCCGGTACTGGCGTCATGGCTGCAGACGAGGACGCCGTCGGCAGTGATACACACCGAGATCTCGATCGCCTTCACGTAGGGGAGCGCCGCAGCCTGCTGGTAGGCATAGGCCGTCATCTCCGGCCAGTTGGCCCCGCCCCCGCGGTGGGCGACGTAGAACGGGTTCTCGCTGATCAGGCCGGCCATGCTCGCGGCGGGTGCCAGGTCTGGAACCGCCTCGGCAAGGGCGCCGAGCGTGCCGCACCCGGAGAGGGTCAGCAGTCCGAGTCCGCCGGCGAGCAACTCCCGCCTACCGAACGCTCCCTGGGCCGCCATCCGGCTAGCCCGCTGCGGTTCTCGGGATCTCCCACCGCTGCGTGAGTCGGGGTGGCAGCCACGGGACGGGGATGCCACCGAGGGCCTTGGCCAGCTCCCCGACGGCGAGGACGACAGCTTCGGAGGTCTGCTCGTGCACCCGGAGCGGGCGCCCGTGCGGGTCGGCGATGTTGTCATCCTCGCCCTGCGGCGCGATCAGCCGTGCCTTCTCCTGGTTGAGGCTGCGGGAAAGGGCTGTGACCAGGGCCGGGCCGGTCAGCCCGTCCGCGTCGAAGCCCGTCTCGGCCGCCTTCAGGATCCTGGCCAGCTGCCGCAGCGTGAACGAGTACTTCACGGCCGGCGGGTACGTCTGGACGGTGGCGCTGCGGATCGGCCGGGTAGCCGTGACCACCATGTCTGCCGCGGCAAGGAGCTCCGGGGTGACCTGCCTCGCCCGGTGCCCGTCCAGGGAGATGCCGAGCCGCGACGCGATGGCGGCGGTCATCGAATCGGCCGGCTCGCCGACGAGCGCGCGCGTGCCGGCGCTGCCGACCGTCACGCCCTGGGTCAGCCGCAGGGCTTTCTGGAGCACTCCCGCGGCGATCACAGATCTGCAGACATTGCCTTCACACACGAACAGGATCATCGGTCGCCCCCCGCAGCGTTCGGCTACGGCACGACCGCTGGTGGTGGCCCGCTTTCGCGCCATAGAGCCCAATCCCTTCGAAGCATCCTCGCCCGTGCGTTCATTGACCGCAAGCCTCCCAGACCCGGCTGCGTGTTTCTCCCACCTTGCCCGAAACACGCTCGACCGGGTTCTAGCGGATCAGGGCGAGGCTGTCTGAGGTCGAATACTGCTTCCAGGTCTCGTCGGTGTAAGGCGCCACGATGCTGGTGGCCACCAGGCCCGAGGCCGGGTCGACGGTCACGAGCCGCACCGGGTTGGTGGCCCTGGAGTGGAAGGCCTGGAGGTAGCTGACGATGCGGTTGCCGTGAACCCCGCGGTCCACCCGTCTGGCGGCCTGCCCGGTGTGGCCGGAGAACACCAGCTTGATGTTGGCGTACTTCGCGATCAGGGTGTCGTGGAGGTACTGGCCCGACTTGGCCCCGTAGCCGCCGTTGGTCTGGTCGATGCCGCCGCGGGCGGTCAGGTAGGAGTGCGTCTGCACGATGACGTTGTGGCCGGGATGGTCGGCGACCACCCTGGCCGCCCAGGCGACGACTTCGGTGCGCGGCCAGAGCTCGAGGGTGAGGACCAGCCACTTCGTGCCGCCCGACTCGAAGGTGGTCCACATGTTGTCCACCTTGCCCGCCTCGTAGGCCCCGCCGAGGTTCTTCACCCCGGAAAGCGGGAAGGCGCTGTTGAACGCACCGGTCTTTCGCACCAGCAGCCGTGACCTGCACTCAGCTGCGCCCAGGCGGCTGGGGCAGTCCGGGTTGTGGGCATAGGCGGAACCGCCGTAACCGGTGCTGCCCGAGATGCCGTTCCAGCCGACGGCCGAAGTGTCGTGGTTCCCGATGGCGAGGGCGTAGGGGATACCGGCATCGGCCAGCCGCTGCACCGCGGCCGTTGCGACGCCGAACTGGGACGGCACCAGCCAGCCCCAGTTGACCACGTCGCCGGTGTGCAGCACGTACTTGAGGTTGAGGCGGTCACGGTTGTCCACCAGATACTGCGTCCGGTCCCCGAACCTGGGGTTGGCGGCGGACGTCGTCTCGTTCTGCGTGTCGGGAATCACGGCGAAGCTGAACGGCGCGGTGGAGCCGGGGGGAGCGATGGTGAACTCCAGCTTCGGGGCTTCGGCGTCGGACCTGGCCACGCGCACATCGGCCGCCGAGGTCGAGTAGCGCAGTCGCAGGGCTGGACCGGCGGCAAGGTACTGGATCGCCTCCACTCCGCTGAACCGGAGCGTGACCGTCCGGCCGGTCCGTGCCCGCACCGCCTTGTTCAGTGTTCCAGCGAGGGTCTTCGGCGCCAGCCGGCTGGTCAGCCCGGCTGCGGTCCAGTTGCCCGCCACCGGTGTCGCCACGAGGCCACCCCGCCGGGCTGCCGACTTGTTGGCCCTGGTCACCTTGAGGGTCAGCGTCGCCCCGGTGATCGACTCTCCGGGCTGCAGCTCGACCGGGGGGAAGGACAGGTAGCCGGTGTAGCGGCTCCTGCTGATCCGGACCGTGTCCCTGGCTGCGTAGCTGGTGGTGGGATGCCGGCTGTCGGTGTAGGTGACGCCGGTCGCGTCCAGGCTGGCCGTCCGGGGCTCGGTGGCCGCCGGGGAAGTGGTTTCGGCAGCGCTGCGGGCCATCGGCGCAATGGTCGTCGAACCGATCACCAGGGCCAGGGTGGACACGACTACCACCAGGCGGGAGCGGACTCGAAGGGGGCTGGGGGGCATGGGGTTACCTCTCGGCTCGAACCGAAGGCTCTCGGATGATCCGGCCACGCCCCGACGACTGCACGCTCGTCCGGGCGCCCCCCGCAGGCTGCCTACTGTCCGGGACATTTTAGGGCATCCTCAGCTGCGCGACACCAACTCCGGGCCGGCGGGGCAATCTGGGCACGGCTCAGGCCGCTGCGGCCTTCGCTGGGCGCCGGCGGTACTCGAAGTAGGAATACCCGAAGGCCGCCAGGAACATCCCGGCTCCCCGCAGGGTCGTCCGGACGCCTCTCGAGCGCGCCGGGAGCGAGCGGGTGAGGGTACCGCGAACCACGCCGAACACGCCGCCGCCCATCCGGGCCAGGCCGTTGCCGACCGCGCGCAGTCGTTCCCCCAGCTCTTCGGCCCTTCCGACGGCGGTGTAGATGCGAGCCCTCGCCTCACTGTTGCCCATTCGGAAAGCCCGCTGGATGACCCACTTGCGGGTTGCGCGGGAAGCCGGCACCCGGTCTGTGACGGAAGCTTCGTCGCACCAGACGATCCGGCCGCCCGCCCTGCGCAGCTGCCGGGTGAATACGCTGTCCGAGCCTCCGGAGAGCCCGAAGGCCTCGTCGAATCGCAGTCCCTGGTCGCTGACGAAGGCGCGGTCGAGCAGGAGGTTGTTGGTTGCGGCCACCTCGACGACGGTTCCGGACTTGTGCCGCAGCCGGTCGAAGTAGCGGCCGGCCGCAATCCACGGATCCAGCGGCCCGTCGAACTCCGAGAGCACCGGCCCGACAACCGCTTCGGCCCCGTACCTGCTGCGGGCCTCCAGGAGCCGGTCGAGCCACCCCGGGCCGGGCGTCTCGTCATCATCGATGAAGATGATCAGGTCACTGTCGGCGGTCTCATCGAGCCCCCGATTGCGGGCGGCTGCGATGCCTGGCCTGGGCTCGTGGACATACCGCAACCGCCCGTTGTCGAAGGCGTCCACAACTCCTCGGGCGCTGGGCACCTCGTCGTTGTCCACCACCAGAAGGTCCGCGCCCGGATGCTCCTCGATCGCGGACAGCAGGGCCGGCAATGCTTCGGCCAGGTCGGTGGCGCGCTTGTAGGTGAGGGTGATCACGGTGACAGCTGGCGAATCCATGGATGAAACGATCGGCCTCCCCTTCCCCTCGCGGTGTGCTGACTTTAGCGCCCGGAGCGCCCGGCTGGACCTCGGCGGTGACGGAAGTCCGCGATCCGGTTCCCAGGCCCCGGTCCGGCCCAGGCGTTTGCCCGGTCGGGCTCGAGTCCAGCCTTCGGTCCGAACCGGTCAGGGTGTGGACCTGTTGCCCGGAACCGATACGGTTGGACCGTATGCGCCGCGGTGTCGGGAAGCTCCACCGATGCCATGGGTCCAGGTCGACGTCGACGCTGATCGAGACCCAGGCCGGCCACTACCGGAGCCCATTGAAGGAGATTCAACTTCACGATGACCGACAACAAGTTCGTTTATGAGTTCAGCGAGGGTGACGCCTCGATGCGTAACCTGCTGGGCGGCAAGGGCGCCAACCTGGCGGAGATGACGGGGCTCGGAATGCCCGTCCCGGAGGGCTTCACGATCACCACCGAGGCCTGCACCCAGTACTACGTCGACGGCGAGGTGATCAACGACTCGATCAAGGCTGAGATCCTGGCCTACATCGCCAAGCTCGAGGAGACCACCGGCAAGAAGTTCGGCGACCCCGGCAACCCGCTGCTCGTGAGCGTTCGTTCGGGCTCCCGCGCCTCCATGCCCGGCATGATGGACACCATCCTGAACCTGGGGATGAACGACACCGTCGTCGAGGCCTTCGCCGAGAAGACGAAGAACCCGCGCTTCGCTTACGACTCCTACCGTCGGTTCATCCAGATGTACTCCGACGTCGTGATGGAGGTCGGCAAGGCGCACTTCGAGAAGCTCATCGACGAGATGAAGGAAGCCCGCGGGGTCAAGCAGGATGTCGAGCTGACCGCTGACGACCTGAAGGAGCTCGCGGAGGAGTTCAAGGCCCATTACAAGGCTAAGATCGGCTCCGACTTCCCGTCCGACCCGGTCGAGCAGCTGTTCGGCGCCATCAAGGCCGTGTTCCGTTCCTGGGACAACCCGCGCGCCGTCTACTACCGCCGCATGAACGACATCCCGTCCGACTGGGGCACCGCCGTCAACGTGCAGTCGATGGTGTTCGGCAACATGGGCGACACCTCCGGCACCGGCGTTGCCTTCTCGCGCAACCCGGCCACCGGCGACAAGGGCCTCTACGGCGAGTTCCTGATGAACGCCCAGGGCGAGGACGTCGTCGCCGGCATCCGCACCCCGGAGACGATCGACCAGCTGCGCGACGAGAACCCGGCCGTCTACGACCAGTTCGTCTCGATCGTGAACAAGCTGGAGAGCCACTACCGCGACATGCAGGACATGGAGTTCACGATCGAAGAGGGCAAGCTCTTCATGCTCCAGACCCGCAACGGCAAGCGCACGGCTGCAGCGGCCTTCAAGATCGCCTGCGACCTGGTCGACGACGGCATGATCAGCCAGGAGCAGGCCGTCCGGATGATCGACCCGAAGCAGATCGACGCGCTGCTGCACCCGCAGTTCAACCAGGCCGACCTGAAGGCTGCCGTCCCGATCGGCAAGGGCCTGCCGGCCTCCCCGGGCGCAGCCTGTGGCAAGGCGGTCTTCACCGCGGAGCACGCCGCAGCACTGGGCAAGCAGGGCGAGGACGTCATCCTCGTCCGCCTGGAGACCACCCCTGAGGACATCGAGGGCATGCACCACGCCAAGGGCATCCTGACCGCCCGCGGTGGCATGACCTCCCACGCTGCCGTTGTGGCGCGTGGCATGGGCACCTGCTGCGTCTCCGGTCTCGGCGAGATCTCCTTCGGCCCCGGCGGCAAGAGCTTCACCCTCGGCGGCAGGACCTTCAACGAGGGCGACTGGATCTCCCTCGACGGCACCAGCGGCAACGTCTACGGCGAGAAGATCGCGACCGTGCCGGCTGACGTCTCCGGCTACTTCGGCCGGGTCATCGAGTGGGCCGACGCGTTCCGCACGATGAAGGTCCGCACCAACGCCGACACCCCGGCGGACGCCCGCCAGGCCCGCGCGTTCGGTGCCGAGGGCATCGGCCTGTGCCGCACCGAGCACATGTTCTTCGAGACCGACCGGATCGCGGCCATCCGCGAGATGATCGTCTCCAAGACCGTCGAACAGCGCGAGGCCGCACTGGCCAAGCTGCTGCCGATGCAGCGCGGCGACTTCGAGGGCATCTACGAGGCGATGGAGGGGTTCCCGGTCACCATCCGGCTCCTCGACCCGCCGCTGCACGAGTTCCTGCCGACCGACGAGGACGACATCGTCGCCCTCGCCGCCGAGATGAACCTCGACCTGGCTGAGCTCAAGGAGATCATCTCCTCGCTGCACGAGTTCAACCCGATGATGGGCCACCGCGGCTGTCGGCTCGACGTGACCTACCCCGAGATCGGCGCCATGCAGACCCGGGCGATCATCGAGGCAGCCGTCAACGTGCAGAAGGCGCACCCGGAGTGGAAGGTCGTTCCGGAGATCATGATCCCGCTGGTCGGCGAGGTGAAGGAGCTGGTGTTCGTCAAGAACATCGTCACCTCGACGGCAGATGCGATCATCGCCGAGTCCGGCGTCGAGCTGGAGTACCTGGTCGGCACCATGATCGAGATCCCGCGGGCGGCAATCACCGCGGACGAGATCGCCAAGGAGGCGCAGTTCTTCTCCTTCGGCACCAACGACCTGACCCAGATGACGTTCGGCTTCAGCCGCGACGACGCCGGCAAGTTCCTTGATGCCTACTACGCCACCAAGATCTACGAGAGCGATCCCTTCGCCCGGCTCGACCAGGTCGGCGTCGGCAAGCTCATGAAGACGGCTGTGGAGCTCGGCAAGTCGGCCCGTCCCGACATCAAGCTCGGCATCTGTGGCGAGCACGGTGGCGATCCGTCGTCCATCGAGTTCTGCCAGACGCTCGGCCTGAACTACGTCTCCTGCTCCCCGTTCCGGGTGCCGGTGGCGCGTCTGGCCGCTGCTCAGGCTGCACTGAAGAGCAAGTGAGCAAGTAGCTCTCTGACGAAGCGGCCC
Source organism: Propionibacteriaceae bacterium (assembly GCA_020846255.1). Classification (GTDB taxonomy): domain Bacteria; phylum Actinomycetota; class Actinomycetes; order Propionibacteriales; family Propionibacteriaceae; genus Propionicimonas. Next base: position 18,053 of record JADLEH010000108.1, on the reverse strand, counting down.
GGTCCTCACGGATCGGGCCGCTTCGGCGCTTCCGGGCGCTCGCGGGACCGAACCTGCGCGCGAATCGCCCTCAGAAAACCGTAAACCCGGTGGCCGCCGGCCACCGGGCATCGGTAAGGAGATGGAGCGAACTCATCCGCATTGCTGCGGGAATGCTCGCTTCCCCTTGTCTCCGGAACCTCCCCGGAACTGGTCGCATTGTTCCCCCCCGAGAAGTACGACCTGAACAGAACCATAGCCGATCAGGTGAGCCCAGCGCCAACATTTTGTCCCCCTTTCGGATGACCACCTTGGCCGATCTCCGGCGTGGGCATCCCGGCTCTGCCGTCGGCTTCATCGAGACTGGACGGATGGACAGACGCGGATTGCTGCTCGCCACCGGTGCCCTGCTCGCTGCCGGCTGCGCCCGGGTCTCGCCGTTGGCTGTGCCCAGCCCGTCGCCGACGGTCCGCGCCAAGCCGCTGGCAGTCGGCGACGACGGCACCCCGGCCGGCGCGCTGGTGGCGCAACTGGTCTGCCGGGCGCTGCTGGCCAAGGGCAGGAGCGCCTCGGTCACGGCCGCCGGCGCCGATTGGCAGGCAGCGCTCGGCGACGGCTCGCTGGCCGCATACCCGGCGTACGGCGCCACCCTCTGGGCGCAACTGAGCGATGACGACGAGCCGCCGGCAGGGGTGGACGAGCTGCTGAGCGACGTCGCGAGCCTGGTCGCGCCGGAGGTGAGCATGCTGGCAGCTTCGGGGGTGGACGGCGGGCTGGTCTGGCTGGTCACCGGCCGGACCGCTGGGGCAGGGATCACCGGACTCGACCGGATCGCCGCCTGGTCGAAGGGCAAGGTGGCTGCGGTCCCGGCTGTGGCTGCGTCCAGGTCCGACGGGGTGCCTGGGATCGAGGGCGTCTATCGTGCGGCGTTCCGGCTGGCCACGGTCGAGGACCCGGCGCAGCGAGCGGCCCAGCTCGTCTCCGGGAAGGTGGCGCTGGCAGCGTTCCGGCGGACCGAGTACACCGGCGAGCCGACCCTGGTGGCCCTGGCGGACCCGGACCGGTTCGCTGTCACCGACCCGCTGGTGGTGCTGCTCGACAGCGCCCTTGGCGAGGCCGAGCCCGAAGCCGTACTGGCGATCAGCGGCGTCACCGACCTGCTGACCACTGAAGCGCTGGTCGAACTCCAGTCGAGGGTGGCCGACGGGTCATCCGTCGGGGACGTCGCCGGGGAATGGCTGTCCACCAACGGGCTCGCCTAGAGCGGCCCGACCAGGCCCGGCTCAGTAGCCCGCCGACCTGCCGCCGGTAAGGACGGCAGCGGTGCCGGAGAGCCCGAGTCGGGTCGCGCCGGCCTCGATCATCGACACCGCGGTGGCCCAGTCGCGGATGCCGCCGGAGGCCTTGACCCCGAGCCGGCCGTCGACGGTTGCAGCCATCAGCTCCACGGCATGGACGGAGGCACCGCCGGCCGGGTGGTAGCCGGTCGAGGTCTTCACGAAGTCGGCGCCGGCCGCCTCGGCCGCCCGGCAGGCCTGGACGATCTCGGGGTCGGTGAGGGCTGCGGACTCGATGATCACCTTCAGCACCTTCGGCGCCGGAACCGAGGCCCGGACGGCAGCGATCTCCGCCTGGGTGGCCTCCGGGTGGCCGGCCTTCAGCAGGCCGAGGTCGATCACCATGTCCACCTCGTCCGCGCCGAGGGCCACCGACTCGGCGGCCTCGGCGGCCTTGACCGCTGCTGTGTGCTTGCCGGACGGGAAGCCGCAGACGGTGGCCACCTTCACGCCACCGAGCTCCGCGGTCACTGGCAGCATCGCCGGGGAGACGCAGATCGAGTAGGTGCCAAGGGCCACAGCCTCAGCCGCCAGTGCCGCCACGTCGGCGGCTGTCGCCGTGGGGGAGAGCAGGGTGTGGTCGACGTAGTGCACGAGTTCAGCTGGAGTGAGTGCCATGAGCCGACGCTATCCGATCGCGGCCAGCTCGGCGTCCTCACCATCCGGGTCGTTGCCGAAGCGGCGGCGGTAGGCGAGCGGCGAGATGCCGATGACCTCGCGGAAGTGCTCCCGGAGGACGACCGGGGAGTTGAAGCCGACGCGGCTGGAGATCTGGTCCACCGACAGGTCGGTGCGTTCCAGCAGGTTGCGGGCGGCGAGGATCCGCTGCTGGTTCAGCCACTTGTGCGGGGTGGTGCCGGTCTCCGAGGCGAACCTCCGGGCGAACGTCCGCTCGCTCATCACGGCCCGGGCCGCCAGCGTTGCGACCGTCTGGGCCTGGTCCAGGTTCGCGACCGCCCACTCCAGGACCGGCGAGAGGCTGTCTGCCGAGCACGCCGGGATCGGCGCCTCCACGTACTGGAGCTGGCCGCCGTCACGCTGGGGCGGCACCACCATCCGGCGGGCGATCCGGGTGGCGACAGCTGCGCCGAGCTCCTTGCGCACCAGGTGCAGGCAGGCGTCGATCCCGGCGGCGGTGCCGGCGCTGGTCACGATCCCGGTGTCCTCCACGAACAGCACCTTGGCGTCCACGTCCGCCTGTGGGTAGCGCCGCCGCATCTGGTCCGCGTACAGCCAGTGCGTGGTGCAGCGCCGACCGTCGAGCAGGCCGGCGGCGCCGAGCACGAAGGAGGCAGAGCAGAGGCTGAGCACCGTTGCTCCGGCTCGGTGAGCAGCCCGCAACGCCTCCAGCACTGCTGCCGGGTACTCGTCGTCGGCGCGGGGCAGCGTCGCGGCGACGACCACCAGGTCGCTGCCCGCCACCGCCTCGAGGCCCAGCTGCGCGGTGATGGTGAAGGGGTCGAAGTTCTTGCTCGCCATCGGCTTGCCGGGCTCGACGGCGCAGACCCGGAAGTCGAAGGGTTCGATCCCGTCGTCGGAACGGTCGACACCGAACACCTCTACGGCGAGGCTGAACTCGAACATCGCCACCGGCTCGAGGAGGATGACGCTCACCTGGTGCAGGCTCATGCCGACAGCATAGTGGCTGGAATCCTTCGCATACTGACAATCAAGCCACTGGTGGCGGGGATCACGCTATAGAAGGATTCCAGCCATGACCGGAATCCTGGTAGTACTCGCCCTGATCGTGTTCCTCATGCTGGCCCTGCAGCCGGCCCACCGGCGCGCCACCACCCAGTGGCGGCCCGGCATCGACACCAGGAACGACCGCGACCTGGCCCGGCTGCACGATGACCTGCGGGCCTCGGCCCAGCGCGGTCCCGACCCCGCTGCCCCGTCCGGGGTCGCCCACCTGGCCGCCCCTCGCACGGCGGCCACCGACCACCGCCTGGTCACCCGCTCGGCCGCCTAACCGGGGGCCCGAACCCGCGCCTCGCTACCCATTGGTGCGCCCCGCTACCCATCTACGGGTAGCGGGGTGAACCGAAGGGTAGCGAGGCGGGAGGGGCAGGGGGTCAGGCGAGCGGGACGCGGATGGTGAACCGCGTGTAGCCGGGCCGGCTGTCCAGGGCCACCTCGCCGCCGTGGGCGTTCACAACGGCCGCGACGATCGCAAGACCCAGGCCGGTCGAGGAGCCCCCGGCCTGCCGGACCCGGCTGGCGTCGGCCCGGGTGAAGCGCTCGAAGACCGTGTCCTGGATCTCGGCGGGTACGCCGGGCCCGTCGTCGGTGACCGAGATCGCGGCCCAGTCGCCCACCCGGCTCAGTGCCGTCTCCACCCGCGTGCCCGGCGGCGTGTGGGTGCGGGCGTTGGCGAGCAGGTTGGCCACCACCTGGTGCAGCCGGTTGGCGTCCGCCCGCGCCATCACCACGTCCTCCGGCAGGTCGAGCGCCCAGGTGTGGTCAGCGCTGGCAGCCCGGGCGTCGCTGACCGCGTTCAGCACGATCGCGGTGAGGTCGGTCGGTTGCAGGTCGAGGGTCGGCTCGGAGTCGAGGCGGGCCAGCAGGAGCAGGTCCTGGACCAATGCCGACATCCGTTCGGACTCGGCCTCGATCCGGCCGAGCGCGTGGGCAGCATCGTTCGGCAGTTCCTCCGACCCGCGCCGGGTCAGTTCGGCGTAGCCGCGGATGGAGGCCAGCGGGTTGCGCAACTCGTGGGAGGCGTCGGCGACGAACCGGCGCACCTTGGTCTCGCTCCGGTGCCGGGCGGCGAGCGCGTGTTCGACATTGTCGAGCATGTGGTTGAAGGCCAGCCCGACCTGGCCGACCTCGGAGGCCGGGTCGGCGTCGGCCGGCGCCACCCGGATCGGCACGTGGCCCTCGCCGCTGTCCAGGGGCAGGTTGGAGACCTGGTGTGCCGTGGTGGCCAGCCGGGTCAGCGGACGCAGCGAGCGCTCCACCACCCGCCGGGCACCGACGAAGGACAGCACGATCGCGACGAGCGTCAGCAGGCCGGCCATCATCAGCAGGCTGGTCATCGGGGTGGTGACCTCGCGGTAGGGCAGGGCGACCACCGTCGTCACGATGACCTCGCGGACCTCCCGCTCCTGGACGAGGACCCGGTAGAGGCCGACCTCGGGGAGTCGCATGGTGACCGGGGCCCGCGAGGCGTCCAGGGACAGCAGCATGGCTGTGCCGGCAGCGGTGAGGCCTTCGGGCTGGGACGAGACCAGGAACTGCCCGCCGGCAGCGTCGATGCGGATCAGGCCGGAGCCGGCAGGATCCGAGCCGCCGGTCGGAGGGTTGGAACCGACGAACCGGTCCGGCCGCGAGGCTGCGCTCTGGAGCCGGTCGTCGAGCTGGTTCTGCAGGATCTGGAAGATGGCGAGCGCAGTGAACAGGCTCAGCGCGATCGTGACCAGGGCAACGAGCGCGGTCGTGCGTACCACCAGCTGCCGGCTCAGGGTCCCCCGGCCCATCGGCGCGGGGACGGTGCTGGCTGGGGCGACCGGCAGGGTCATTCGGCGCCCGGCTTGAGCACGTAGCCGGCGCCGCGCATCGTGTGGATCATGGGTGGCCGGCCGGCGTCGATCTTCTTGCGGAGGTAGGAGATGTAGAGCTCGACGACGTTCGCCTGCCCGCCGAAGTCGTAGTTCCAGACCCGGTCGAGGATCTGCGCCTTGCTGAGCACACGGCGCGGGTTGCGCATCAGGTAGCGCAGGAGCTCGAACTCGGTTGCGGTGAGGTTGATGACCTCGCCGCCGCGGGCGACCTCGTGGCTGTCCTCGTCCAGGGTCAGGTCGCCGACCACCAGCTGGGACTCGTTGCGCAGGGTCGTGGCGCCCGACCTGCGGAGCAGGGCCCGCAGCCGGGCCACCAGCTCCTCGAGGCTGAACGGCTTGGTGACGTAGTCGTCACCGCCGGCGGTCAGGCCGCCGATCCGGTCATCCAGCGCATCCCTGGCGGTGAGGAAGATGACGGGCACGTCGGGCTGCTCGGTACGGATGCGGCGCATCACCTCAAGGCCGTCGAAGTCCGGCAGCATCATGTCGAGGACGATCGCATCGGGACGGACCTCGCGCGCGGTCTTCACAGCTGCCAGTCCGGAGGCGGCCGTCGCGACCTCCCAGCCCTCGTACCGCAGCGCCATGCTGAGCAACTCGGTGAGGCTGGTCTCGTCGTCCACGGTGAGGATCCGGATGGCCGTCCCATCCGGGCGGGTGAGTGCTTCCTGTCCGCTTCGCGCAGTGATGGCCATGGACCAACTCTCTCAGCGCGGGGTGAGCGCCGGCTGGCAGTTTCCTGTGTGAACCCTATGACTGTCGGGGCCGGGCTTGGGTCGCTTCCGCTGTTCGCCGGGGCGCGGGGTAACCTTTTCCCGCCCCGGTCGGCGCGGGCGCGAACCTTCAGGAGGCTGCATGCGGATCGTCCGCGGACTCGCCGGCCTCCTCGGCGAACTGCTCGTCACCATCGGTGTCGTGCTGGTCCTCTTCGTCGGCTGGCAGCTGTGGTGGACCGACGTGGTCGCCGACGCCGATGCCGGCCAGGTGGTCACGACCCTGCAGCAGGACTTCACCGATCCCGCCTGGGTGCAGCCGAAGCAGGTGGAGCTGGGCGAGGCTTTCGCCATCGTCCGGATTCCCCGCTTCGGGGCCAGGTTCGCCCGGCCCCTCTACGAGGGCACCACTCGGGAAGTCCTGATGCGCGGCGTCGGCCACTACGCCGATACCGCCGGTCCCGGCGAGGTCGGCAACTTCGCGATGGCCGGCCACCGCACCACCTACGGCAAGCCGTTCAACCAGATCGACAAGCTCACCGACGGCGACGTTGTGCTGGTGGAGACGGCGAAGAGCTACTTCGTCTACCGGGTCACCGGTCACCAGGTCGTGCAGCCGTCGCAGGTCTCGGTGCTGCTCCCGGTGCCGGACCGGCCGGAGGCCGAGGCCACCGAGGCCGTCCTCACCCTCACCAGCTGCCACCCGGAGTTCAGCGCAAGGGAGCGGTACGTGGTCCACGCCGAGTTGGCTGCCGAGTACCCCCATGCCCAGGGCGTCCCGGCCGAAGTGCTGAAGGTGGGTGAGTGAGGTGTCCTTCTACGGACTCGTCTGGCGGCTGCTGCCCGGCCCCAGGGCCTTGAAGGTGATCGAGGCGGTGCTGCTGGCCGCAGCCGTGGTGGCTGTGCTGTTCATCTGGGTGTTCCCCCAGATCGCGCCCTACATGCCGTTCAACGAGACCACGGTCGGCGAGTAGGCCGCCCGGCTCACCCTTCAGCGGTAGCCGAACGCCCGGGCCCCGGGAACCACATCGACCCAGCGCACGTCGTGGTCGTCGATCCAGCCGGGGCGACCGGTGGTCGTCGGGTTCTCCAGGGTCAGCCGGATCATCCGGCCGACGGCTTCGGCCTCGCCCTGCACCCGGATCTCGACCGAGCCGTCCGCCTGGTTCTCGGCGTAGCCGGAAAGGCCCAGGTACCTGGCCTCGCCGGTGGCCCACCAGCGGAAACCCACGCCCTGGACGCGTCCGCGGACGGTGATCACGGCGGCGAGCATGGCGCCCATTCAACCCGGGGACAGCGACGGGTTCAACAGCTGCACCGGCCGTCCTCAAGCTGCGAGAGGGCCGCTGCGGGTCCGGCTCATCTGGAAAGATGTCGCCATGAGCCAACCGGTCCGCGAAGTACTCACCTGGGAACTGTTCGGCAAGGCGGCCCGGGAGCTGGCCCAGATGGTGGTCGATTCCGGCTACCAGCCCGACCTGATCATGTCGATCACCCGTGGCGGCATGCTGCCCGCCGGGACGATGAGCTACGCCATGGGCATCAAGAACCTGCACATCATCAACGTCGAGTTCTACACCGGCGTCGACGAGCGACTGCCGCTGCCGGTACTGCTGCCGCCGGTGCCGGTAGCGGTCGACCTGTCCGGCCAGAAGGTGCTGATCGTCGACGACGTGGCCGACACCGGCGAGACGCTCCGGATGGTGCGCGACTTCTGCGAGGCCCATGTCGCCGAGACCCGCACGGCGGTGCTGTACGAGAAGTCGCAGTCGGTGGTGAAGTGCGACTACGTGTGGCGTCGCACCGACGAGTGGATCGCCTTCCCGTGGTCGAGCGAGCCGCCGCTGGTCGGCCGGTCCACGGACAACTGAGTCCGGGGCCTCAGCCCAGGGCTGCCACCACCTTCTCGATCCGGCGCTGCCGGGTGGCCTCCGCCTTGGCCTCGAGCACCGAGCGCACATGCTCCTTCCGGTGGGACGGGGCAAGGGCTTCGAACTTCTCCAGGAGTCCCGCGGTGGCCAGGGCTGCGGCCAGGTCGTCCGGCACCGGCGTCACCCTCGGCGAGGTGTCGTGGGTGAGCGTGATCTCGTGGGTCTCCCCACCGGCCACCCCGGCAGCAACGCGGTGCTCGGCCGCAAGGGGCAGCAGGTAGCGTCCGCCCATCACTGCGATGGTCGAGGGGTAGCTGTAGCCGGCGATGGTGACGATCACCGGCACCCGCTTGCCGGCACCGAACCCGGTCACGACCTCTTCTGGGACCTCGATGCCGACGTTGTTGCCAGTGACGAAAAGGGTCGTGGTGAAGCTTGGCAAGGCGGCCTCCTTCGCTGGTGCGAGGATCATGCCACGACGGGCACGCCTGGAACAGCCCGGGCTGTGCCGGCGATCAGCACTCCGCCGAGGACCAGCAGCACGCCGGCGGCCTGGGGCGGGGAGAGGGTCTCACCGACGACCACGACTCCGAGGACGGCAGCCGTCAGCGGCTCGGCGAGGCCGAGGGTGATGGCCGTCGCTGCGCTCAGGTGTCGTAGCGCTGATCCCATCAGCAGGTAGGAGACCACGACGGTCACGCCGCCGAGCCAGAGTGCCACGGCCAGCCCGCGCGGTTCGGTGAGCCACGAGTTGTCGGTGAAGGTGCACACGACCGCCCCGAGCAGGCCGCTGGTGCCGACAACGGCGGCCGTTGCCGGCAGGGCAGCGACGCCCTGCTGCACCAGGGCAGCCGTGGCCACCGCGTAGCCGGCGTAGGCGGCCCCGGCGACCAGGGAGGCCAGTACGGGCAGCGGCTCCAGGGCAGCGGCCCGCCCGACCGCACCCGACAGCAGGACGATGCCGACAACGGCGAGGCCGGTGGCAGCCAGCCAGCGCCTTGACGGCCGGTTGCCGCGGAGCCAGTCGAACAGACCGGCGAACAGGGGGCTGGAGCCGAGGGCCAGCACGGTGCCAACTGCCACGCCGTTGCCCCTGGTCCCGAAGAAGAAGGTGGCCTGGAAGGCCATCACGCAGGCCCCGCCGAGCAGCACCCAGCCGACCTTGCCGGACCACCGGGGCAGCCGGAAGCCGTGGTTGCGCAGCCACCAGACCACGAGGATGGCCAGCAGCAGGGTGCCGCCGACCACCTGGCGCACCGCGCCGACGCTGAGCGGGTTTGCTGCCGCGGGCCCGAAGGCCTGCGCCGTCCCGGTCGTGCCGAAGAGCACCGCAGCCGCGAGCATCATGAACGCCGGGCGCAGGCGGGTGGGTTCTGGCACGCGGTCAGGCTAGCGACCACGCCGGGACAGCCGGCCCGGCGTCCAGCCGGTCAGGTCCGGGTGAGGCTGTAGTTCAGGACGAGTGAGCCAAGGGGGGAGGTTCTGGAGGAGTCCAGCTGCAGGCGTCGCGGTCCGGGCAGTTCGCCGAAGAGGCGCTTGCCGGTGCCCAGGAGCACCGGATGGACGAACAGCGTCAGGTTGTCGACGAGGCCCTCAGCCAGCAGGAACCGCGCGAGCTCCCCGCTGCCGAGCACGACGATGGCGCCCTCACCTTCGGCCTTCAGCGCAGCGACCGAGCCGGCGGGGTCGTCGGAGATCACCGTGGTCGGGTTCCAGGCCGGCGTGGTGATGGTGCTGCTGACGACGTACTTCGCCGTGGTGTTGAGGCTGGCAGCCATCGGGTTCGATTCCGGCTGGAACGGCCAGAACGCCGCCATCTCGGCGTAGGTGCGGCGCCCGAACAGGTAGGCGCTGGTGCCGGCGAAGGTCGCCGATCCGGGATCCTCTTCCACCACCACCGGGTAGTCGTTGCCCCAGCCCGCATGGGGGAAGTCCCCGTCCGGGCCGGCCAGTCCCTGCATCACCCCGTCGAGGGAGATGAACTCAACCAGGTTGAGAGCGCGCATGCCGATTCCTTTCAGTTACCTGTGAGGGTGCGCTCGAACAGCCTTCGGAGGCGTTCGGGCAGCCCGGGCTCGGGCAGTTCCACATCCAGCTCCACGGCAGGGCAGGTGACGCAGTAGGCGAAGGCGTCGGGCCGTCTGGAGCCGCCGACGGCCAGGAGCGGCAGGGTGTCGTCCGCGAGCAGGCCCTGCCAGGTGCGCCGGTCTGCCGGCGGGAGTTCGGCGAGGGTGGTCTTCCGCTGCCGGGGGATGCCGGCGAAGCCACCGGTGCGACGCAGCAACAAGTCGGCGTGCGGGTCGACCTTCGCGGTACCTGGCTGTCGCTGCGTGGTGCCCTGGCCCACCCCGACCGTCGCCCAACCGTCGCTGATCGCCGTCGCTTCCACCGACCCGGCCCCGAACCTGGCTGCGGCGGCTGCCCTGGTCAGCTCGGCGAAGGTTGCGAAGTCTGAGTCGGCAGGCACCTGACCACCGGTCAGCACGTCGTACCAGGCCAGCCCGGCCCGCTCCCAGGCCGGGCCGCCGATGCTGGTCGCTGCGAGCGCGAAGGCCCGGTTGGGGATGCCGGAGTTGTAGTGCACCCCGCCGTTGTCCTCGCTGGTCTGGACGTAGCCGCTCATGTGGTCCGGCTGCGGGTCCCTGCCCAGGCGCGGGTCGTCATAGGCGGTGCCGGGGTGCAGCATGTTCCGCAGGGCTGTGCCCTTCACACCCGGCAGCAGGAGGTCGCCACCGATCAGCCAGTCGGCGGCTGCGGCGTCCTGTCCGGCGGCGTGCTGGGCCACGAGCACGCCGAACACGTCGGCGATCGATTCGTTGAGCGCGCCGGACTGCCCGGAGTACTCCAGCGCCGCGGTGTGCTCGATCACCCCGTGGGCCAGTTCGTGGCCGATCACGTCGAGGCTGGCTGTGAACCGTCCGAAGATCTCCCCGTCCCCGTCCCCGAAGACCATCCGGGTGCCGTTCCAGAAGGCGTTCTGGTAGCCGTCGCCGTAGTGGACGGTGCCGAGCAGCCGCAGCCCGGCGCCGTCGATGGAGTTTCGGCCGTACACCTCCGAGAAGAGCAGCCAGGTCGCACCGAAACCGTCGTAGGCCTCGTCCACCGCAGCGTCGCCGGTCGCCGGCGCCCCCTCGGTGCGGGCGGAGCGGCCCGGCAGCCGCTCGACGTTGCCCGCGTCGGAGATCAACCTGGACGGCCCGGACGCGCCCGGCGCCGCGATCAAGGTCCGGCCGGCGGCTCGGCTGGTGCCGGCGGCCCGGCTGCGCCGGTAGCGCTGGTCCCTGGTCAGGGTGGCCCTGGCGTACTCGGCCAGCGGCTCGGTGGTGGCGGCCAGGTGCCGCAGCAGGTAGGGCGGGACGATGTGGCGCACGGGCCCGGGGTGGGTCGTCATGCACCCAGCATGCACCGGGGTCCGGACAGGCCGACAGGCTCAGCCCGCGGGATCGGACACGTCGGCCAGGTCGGCGCCCAGGGCCGCTACGGCCGCGTCGGCTGCCACCGTGACGCTCGCGCCGTGCTCACCCGCGCCGAGGGAGATGGTGCGCCCGGCGATGGTGGCGTCTGCGATCACCGGCCACGCCGTCGTGGCGCCGAACGGGGTGATGGTGCCGCGCTCGTAGCCGGTGACCGCCAGCGCCGTGGCCGCGTCCGGCATGGACAACCGGTTCACGCCGAGGTGGGCGCGCAGCTTGGGCCAGGCGATCTCACGGTCGCCGGGGACCAGCACGAACAGGAAGTCGTCCTCACCGCGGCGCACCACGAGCGTCTTGATGATGTCTGCCGGGTCCACTCCGCGCAGCGCAGCAGCTTCGGCGAGCGAGCCGACCCGCCGGTGCCGGACCAGCCGGTAGCCCACCCCGGCAGCGATCAGGGCCGGCTCCGCCGGGGCGAGCGCCGGTTCAGGTGTGGAGATACCCAAGGAGGTGGTTGCGTTCGTCGGTGAGCTGGTCGATCCGGAACTTGACCACGTCCCCGATGGAGATGATGGCCGCCAGCTTCCCGTCCTTGATGACCGGCAGGTGGCGGAAGCGGCCGTAGGTCATGGTGTGCGCCGTGTCCTCGATGTCGTCATCCGGCGTGCACGTCTTCACGTCCGTTGTCATGATCCCGGACACGGGCTGACTCAGGACGGCTGCACCGTCACTGGCGAGGTGCCGCACGATGTCACGCTCGCTGACGATGCCGTCGATGCCGTCGTCGGCGCTGACCACAACCGCCCCGATGTTGAACTTGGCGAGCAGCTCAACCAGCTCGGCTACGGTGGCGGAGGGCGCGATGGTGACCACATCGGCGCCCTTCTTGCGGATGACATCCTCGATCTTCATAGCCCGGACGCTACCTGCCGGCCGGTTCCCGCACCAGAGAACGCGCGGTGCAGCAAGTGCTGTCCGGTAAGGTCTGCGGGCATGACCGAGCTATCCCCAAGGACCAGGGCAGTGCGGGCGGGGATCAACACAGACACGGCGCACGGTGCGGTCGTACCTCCGGTCTACCTCTCCACCACCTATGCCTTCGACGGTTTCGACAGGCCCGGCGAGTACGACTACAGCCGGGCCGGCAACCCGACCAGGTCGGTCCTCGCGACCGCGATCGCAGAGCTCGAGGGCGGCGCCGGGGCGGTCGTCACGGCCTCCGGCATGGCTGCGGTCACCGTGCCCGTGCTGGCCCTGCTGCCGCCCGGCGGAACCCTCCTGGCGCCGTTCGACTGCTACGGCGGCTCGTGGCGGCTGTTCGACGCCCTCGAGCGCACCGGACGGCTGAAGCTGCGGCTGGCCGACTTCAGCGACCTCGAGGGGGCGAGTGCCGACATCGCGGCCGGCGCCGACCTGGTCTGGCTGGAGACACCGTCGAACCCGCTGCTGCGGATAACCGACCTGGCCGCGATCAGCTCTGCTGCCCACGCCGCCGGAGCCCTCGTGGCCGTGGACAACACCTTCGCCACCCCGGTGGTGCAGCGTCCGCTGACCCTCGGTGCCGACGTGGTGGTGCACTCGGCCACCAAGTACCTCAACGGCCACAGCGACGTGGTCTCCGGGGCGATCATCGCTGCTGAAGCCGACCAGGTGAGCGAGCTGGCGTGGTGGGCGAACACCCTCGGCGTCACCGGCGGGGCGCTCGACGCCTACCTGACCCTGCGTGGACTGCGGACCCTGCACCTGCGGATGGCTGCGGCGCAGCGCAACGCAGCTGCAGTGGTCGAGTTGCTGGTCGCGCACCCGGCCGTCCGCGCCGTGCACTATCCGGGTTTGGCCGAGCACCCGCAGCACGACCTGGCCGTCCGCCAGCAGGACGGGTTCGGGGCGATCGTCACCTTCGACGTGGGCACCGGGGCGGCCGTCCGGACGCTGGTCGAAGGGCTGGTCACCTTCTGCCTCGCCGAGAGCCTCGGGGGGGTCGAGTCCCTGGTCTCCCACCCGGCGACCATGACCCACGCCGCAATGCCCCCGGAGGTGCGCGCAGCCGCCGGGATCACCGACGGCATGCTGCGCCTCAGCCTCGGGGTCGAGGACCCCGACGACCTGGTCGCTGACCTCCGGGCCGGGCTGGATCGGGCCCTGGCCGCACGCTGAAGCCGTCCTGCCCGCGGCCGGAGGCCTCGCGCTGGGCAGGCCCGGCTCCTACTCTGGGCCCATGGGCAACTTCTCAGAGCTCCTCGGAGCACAGATCAAGAACGAGTTCGCAGCATCGCAGCAGTACGCGGCAGTGGCCGTCTGGTTCGCGCGCCAGGACCTGCCGCAGCTCGCGCGCTACTTCTACCGCCAGTCCCTTGAGGAGCGCAACCACGCCATGATGCTGGTCCAGTACATGCTGGACCGCGACATCCCCGTCGAGATCCCGGGCATCGACCCGGTTCGCAATGACTTCGCGACGGCGACCGAGCCCATCGCTCTCGCGCTGGCGCAGGAGAAGCAGGTCACCGCGGACATCGAGGCGCTGTTCACGGCAGCCCGCAGCGAGGGCAACCCGATCGGTGAGCAGTTCATGCTCTGGTTCCTCAAGGAACAGGTCGAGGAGGTCGCATCGATGACCACCCTGCTCAACGTCGCCGAGCGGGCCGGGCACAACCTGTTCGACCTGGAGAACTACGTCGCCAGGGAGCAGATCGGTGACGGCGGGCACGACTCATCGGCCCCCCAGGCGGCCGGGGGCATCCTCTGACGTCAGCCCTCAGTCGTCGATCTCGACGTCGAAGCGGGGCGCGGCACGCTTGACCCGGCGCTTGATGTCGGCGACGTCGGCCTTGGAGTACTTCGCAGCGTTGTCGGCGTGGTTGATGTAGCTCCAGGCCGCGCGGACGTGTTCGGCCGTGTCGATCGGATACTTCTTGTTGGTCGGGTCGGCGAACTCCACGTCGCCGTACTCCCGCTCACCCTCCCGCGGGCTCACGTCGTCACGCTTGTCGATGCGTCCCATGTCGCCTCCTCCTCGCGATTCCGGTGGTCTCGGGGCTGGAGTACCCGCCCGGCAACCGCTGAACACGTCCGGCTCGTCGGGAGGGCGCTCGCCTAGCGGCCGAACAGCGCCCTGATGAAGAACACCAGGTTCGCCGGACGCTCGGCCAGGCGGCGGATGAAGTACCCCCACCAGTCGGTGCCGAAGGGGACGTAGACCCGCACCCGTTCCCCGCTTGCCGCAAGGCGTCGCTGCTCGTCGCTGCGGATTCCGTAGAGCAGCTGGAACTCGTAGGTGCCGGGCTCGCGACCAGCCTGGCGGGCCAGCTCCGTGACCGCTGCGATCATCTCGGGGTCGTGGGTGGCCAGCATCGGGTAGCCCTCGCCGGCCAGCAGGGTCCTGGCCGCTGCAACGTAGGCCGTGGAGACCTCCTCGCGGCCCTGCAGGGCAACCTCGGCAGGCTCGGCGTAGGCGCCCTTGCACAGCCGGATCCGCGATCCCGGGCCGGCCAGCAGGGCGCAGTCCTCGATGGTGCGGTGGAGATAGGCCTGGAGCACCCCGCCGGTGTCGGGGTACTGCCGCCGCACCTCGGCGAGGATGCCGAGCGTGGTGTCGGTTGTGGTGTGGTCCTCAGCGTCGACGGTGACCGTGGTGCCGACGGCTGTGGCTGCCGCACAGATCGCCAGGGTGTGCTCGAGCGCGAGGCTCCGGCCGTCCGGCAGGCCGACTCCCAGCGCGGTCAGCTTCACCGAGACCTCTGCGTTCCCGGCCAGCCCGGCCGCTGCCAGCTGGGCCAGCAGGTCGAGGTAACCGTCGCGGATGGCCGCGGCCTGTGCCGGGCTGGTCGTGTCCTCGCCGAGGTAGTCGATGCTGGCCAGCAGGCCGTCGGCTGCCAGCGACCGGACGGCGTCGAGGCAGTCGGCCACGGTCTCGCCGGGGACGAAGCGGGCCACGACGGCCGCCGTCATCGGCAGCCGGACGGCGAGCGCCTTGAAGCGCGCGCTGCGGGCCAGTCCGAGGAGCAGGTTGCGGAGCGGGAGGTCGAGCGAGGTCATCGAGTACTTACCAGGTCTTCCACGAGGTCTGCGGTCAGGTCGTCCAGGGAATCCAGGACGACGTCAGCCAGGGCGAGGGTCGAGGCCGGCGGCGGGTTGAAGTGCGGCGGGATCGCCACGATCTTCAGCCCGGCGGCATGTGCGGAGAGGATGCCGTTGTGGGCGTCCTCGACCGCCACTGCCAGCTCGGGCTCGACCCCGATCCGGCGGCAGACCTCGAGGTAGACGTCGGGGGCGGGCTTGCCGGCCCCGTCCAGCTCCTCTGTGCTCAGCGTGGTCACGAACAGCTCGGCGATCCCCATCGCAGCCACGGCTGCGTCGATGAGGACCCGCGGCGAGGAGCTGGCCAGGCCGATCGGTCCGCGGGCATGCATCCGGTGCACCGCCGCGACTGCCCCGGGCAGGATGTCGAGGCCGCGGGCGTACGCCGCCACCATTCCCTCGATCGTCCGCCGGGCCGCGTCCTCGGCTGTGCCGGCCAGGCCGACGACGTCGCTGAGGTAGGCCGACCACTGCTGGGTGGACATGCCCATCATCGCTCGGGACGCCTCCTCGGGCCACGGCAGGCCCTCGGCGTCGGCCAGCCCACGGCGCACCACGTCCCAGATGTGCTCGGTGTCGGTGAGGGTCCCGTCCATGTCGAACACCACGGCTGTCATGGCGGCATTCTCCCGCGTGCTGCCGATCCCGGCGAAATCGGCCCGGCTCTGGATACGATCGCGGACGTGGAGCAAGCAGTCCGGTCACGGGTGAGCCTCTGGGTCGACCCGAGGTCGTTGCGGTCCCGCCCGGCTTCGCCGGTGCAGCAGCACACGCTCCGGCCGGTCGGTCTCTCGCCGCTGGACGCCCTGATCGCAACCCCGCCCGACCCAGTCGGGGTGCTGTTCTACTTCCCCGGGTTCAACACCCCGCTGGGTCCCTGGGAGATCGAGAAGTGCGCCCACCTCGCTGACTCGACGTCGCTGACGGTCGTGCTCACCGAGATCCCGGGCATGAGCCGGTTCCGCGACTCGATCCCAAGGGCGGTCCGCAAGGACATGCTGGGCGGCCGGGTGGAGTCCTGGGCCGATCTCAACCTCGCCTACATCGCCGAGGCGATGCGGGTCGGCGACGTGCGCCATCCGGAGTACATGCAGGTTCTGGGCTTCTCGACGGGCTGCTCGCTGGCGGTCGCTTCGCTGCCGGTGCTCGGTGGTTGGGGTCCGATCGAAGGGCTGAACCTGGTTGAGCCGGTGGCCATCTCGCAGCGCAACGTGGCGTCCCTGCAGGCCCACAACCTGGCCGACTGGGGACGTATGGGTGCCGTCCTGGCCACCAACCGGGGCCATGACTGGGTGATGAGCGCCCGCCGCCGGCAACGCCGGGAGCCGTCGGTGCACTATTCGGCTGTCGACCTGCTCGCCATCGGTCAGGTGCTGTCCTCCCAGGGCCTGCTGGAGGGCATGGCCGCTGCCGACCTGGCCACCTGTGCCCTGGTGCGGGGATCCCGCAGCTCGCTGTGCCGCCGGCCCGACTACGACCGGCTCCACGATTCGCTGGAACTCCGCGGAGTTCCGGGACCGACCATCACCGTCGAGGGGATGGGTCACCAGCTCTGGCACTCGTTCCCGATCCTCATGCAGCTGACCCGCGCCATGCTGGGCGGGTCCGGACCGGGCAACTCAGGGAATACCCCCAGCTGACCCACAGTTGAGTCTGGTGAACTCAACAACAGAAGTTGAGCGTGTTAAGCTCAACCCTGTCCAAGACTCAACCGGAGGTAGCAAAACAATGGCACGAGCAGTCGGCATCGACCTCGGCACCACCAACTCTGTCGTCGCCGTCCTCGAGGGTGGCGAACCCACTGTCATCCCCAACGCCGAAGGCGCCCGCACGACCCCTTCCGTGGTCGCTTTCGCAAAGGGCGGTGAGGTGCTGGTCGGCGAGGTCGCCAAGCGTCAGGCAGTGACCAACATCGACCGCACCACCCGCTCGGTGAAGCGCCACATGGGCACCAACTGGAGCGTCGACATCGACGGCAAGAAGTACACCCCGCAGGAGATCTCCGCGCGCGTCCTGATGAAGCTGAAGCGCGACGCCGAGGCCTACCTCGGTGAGCCGGTGACCAACGCGGTGATCACCGTCCCGGCCTACTTCGGTGACGCCGAGCGCCAGGCCACGAAGGAAGCCGGCGAGATCGCCGGCCTCGTGGTCGACCGGATCATCAACGAGCCCACCGCCGCAGCCCTGGCCTACGGTCTCGACAAGGGCCATGCCGAGCAGACCATCCTGGTCTTCGACCTCGGCGGCGGCACCTTCGACGTCTCCCTGCTGGAGATCGCCGACGGGGTCTTCGAGGTGAAGGCGACCAAGGGTGACAACCGGCTCGGCGGCGACGACTGGGACCAGCGCGTCGTCGACTGGCTGGTGACCCAGTTCAAGAACAAGAACGGCATCGACCTGAGCAAGGACAAGATGGCCCGCCAGCGCCTCCAGGAGGCGGCCGAGCGCGCCAAGATCGAACTGTCCAGCGCGCAGGAGACCTCGATCAACCTGCCCTACATCACCGCAGGTGCCGACGGCCCGCTGCACCTGGACGAGAAGCTGTCCAGGGCTGAGTTCCAGCGGATGACCCAGGACCTCCTGGATCGCTGCCGGGCACCGTTCAACGCGGTGATCTCGGACGCGAAGAGCTCCATGGGCAAGATCGACCACGTGATCCTGGTGGGCGGTTCCACCCGGATGCCGGCCGTCGTCGACCTGGTCAAGGAACTCGGCGGCAAGGAGCCCAACAAGGGCGTCAACCCCGACGAGGTCGTGGCCCTCGGCGCCTCCCTGCAGGCCGGCGTGCTCAAGGGCGAGGTGAAGGACGTGCTGCTGCTCGACGTCACCCCGCTGAGCCTCGGCATCGAGACCAAGGGTGGCGTGATGACCAAGATCATCGAGCGCAACACCACCATCCCGACCAAGCGCAGCGAGGTCTTCACCACCGCGGAGGACAACCAGCCGTCGGTGATGATCCAGGTGTACCAGGGTGAGCGTGACTTCGCCCGGGACAACAAGAGCCTCGGCAACTTCGAGCTGACCGGCCTGATGCCGGCTCCGCGCGGGGTGCCGCAGGTCGAGGTCGCCTTCGACATCGACGCCAACGGCATCGTCCACG
>JADLEH010000107.1 GCA_020846255.1 Propionibacteriaceae bacterium | reverse complement strand
TGCTGACCTTCCCCGCCATCAAGTGGGGCTGGGTCCCGATCCCCACCTGGGTACCGTTCACCGAGAACCCGTGGCGCTGGGCCCAGAACCTGATCCTGCCGTGGATCACCCTCGCGTTCTTCTTCGCAGCCAGCTACGTGCGGCTCACCCGCGCCTACATGATCGAAACCATGAGCGAGGACTACATCCGCACCGCCAACGCCAAGGGCGTGGCGAAGTGGGCGGTCATCTTCCGCCACGGGCTGCGCGCCGTCCTCACCCCGATCGTCACGGCCGCCGGTCTCGACCTGGGCGGCCTGCTCGGCGGTGCGATCATCACCGAAAGCGTCTTCTCACTCCACGGCCTCGGCTACCTGGCCGTCCACTCGGTCACCACAATGGACCTGCCCACGATCGTCGCACTGGTCATGATCGTCTCGACGTTCATCGTCGTGGCCAACATGGTGGTGGACATCGCCTACGGCTTCATCGACCCGAGAGTGAAACTGAGCTGATGAGCCCATTCCTGCAAGTCAACAACCTCAAGGTCCACTTCCCCACCGACGACGGCGTCGTCAAGGCCGTGGACGGGCTCACCTTCAATCTCGAGAAGGGCAAGACCCTCGGGATCGTCGGCGAATCCGGCTCGGGCAAGTCGGTGACCTCGCTCGCCATCATGGGCCTGCACCGAGGTTCCCGCGCCCGCCTCAGCGGCGAGGTGCTGCTGGACGACCGCGACCTGTTGAAGGTCTCGGACGAGGAACTGCGCAGCCTCCGCGGGCGCAAGCTCGCCATGATCTTCCAGGACCCGCTGTCGGCCATGCACCCGTACTACACGATCGGGCAGCAGCTGACCGAGGCGATCCAGGTCCACGAGGACGTCTCCAAGAAGGCTGCCCGCACCAAGGTCATCGACATGCTGGGACGGGTCGGCATCCCGAACCCGAACAAGCGGGTCGACCAGTACCCGCACGAGTTCTCCGGCGGCATGCGACAGCGCGCCATGATCGGCATGGCACTGATCAACGACCCGGAACTGCTGATCGCCGACGAGCCCACCACAGCCCTCGACGTCACCGTCCAGGCCCAGATCCTCGACCTGATGCGCGACCTGCAGTCGGAGTTCGGCTCGGCCATCATCATGATCACCCACGACCTCGGGGTGGTGGCGGAGATCGCCGACGACGTGCTGGTCATGTACGGCGGCAAGTGCATCGAGTACGCAGAGGTCGACAGCGCGTTCCACCAGCCCGACCACCCCTACACCTGGGGCCTGCTCACCTCGATGCCTCGGCTCGACCGGCTCAAGCTGGATCGCCTGCTGCCGATCGCCGGCAACCCCCCGTCGCTGATCAACCTGCCGCCCGGCTGCGCTTTCCATCCGCGCTGCGCGTTCAGGGATTCGGCCCCCTGCGCCTGCGACGAGGTCGTCCCGGAGCTGCTCGAGTCCTACCCCAAGCACGACTCCCGCTGCCACATCCCGGTCGCCAAGCGCGCGGAGCTGTTCGCGAACGTCATCGCCCCGAGGCTGTAGGAGTAACCGTGAGCCTGCTTGCTGTCACCGACCTCAAGAAGCACTTCCCGACCTACACCACCAAGCTCATCCGCAAGGAGGGCGCCCCGGTGAAGGCCGTGGACGGGCTCTCGCTCAGCCTCGAGGCCGGTGAGACCCTCGGACTGGTCGGGGAATCCGGCTGCGGCAAGTCCACAGCCGGTCGCACGCTCCTGCGGCTGCTGGAACCCACCTCGGGCAAGATCGAGTTCGAGGGCAGGGACGTCACCAACGCCAAGGGCGAGGACCTGCGCCGGCTCCGCCGCGAGGCGCAGATGGTCTTCCAGGACCCCTACGGCTCGCTGAACCCGCGCCACCCGGTCGGCGCCATCATCGCGGCACCCTTCGAGATCCAGGGCGTCACCCCGACGGGTGGTGTCAAGAAGGCCGTGCAGGAGCTGATGGAGCGCGTCGGGCTGAACCCGGAGCACTACAACCGTTACCCGCACGAGTTCTCCGGCGGCCAGCGGCAGCGCATCGGGGTGGCCCGGGCGGTGGCGCTGAAGCCGAAGCTGGTGGTCTGCGACGAGCCGGTCTCGGCCCTCGACGTGTCGATCCAGGCGCAGGTGATCAACCTGCTGGAGGACATCCAGGCCGAGCAGAACCTCGCCTACGTCTTCATCGCCCACGACCTCTCCGTTGTTCGGCACATCTCCGACCGGGTGATGGTGATGTACCTGGGCCGGACCATGGAGATGGCCGACCGCATCGGCCTCTACGAGCGTCCGATGCACCCCTACACGCAGGCCCTGATGTCCGCCGTCCCGGTGCCTGAGCCTCGCCGCGATCGGGAGCGGATCCTGCTGGTCGGCGACCTGCCGAGCCCGCAGAACCCGCCGTCCGGCTGCGTCTTCCGGACCCGCTGCCAGTTCGCCACCGACCGCTGTGCGGCCGAGGTCCCGCTCCCGGTCGAGATCGAGCCGGGGCACATCGTGGCCTGCCACTACCCGGCGGTGCGGACGGTCATCTGAACGGAAAAGGAACCGTCCCCGTTCTGTTCACGGGGACGGTTCCATTTCCGTTCACGTCCGGGTCGGCTACTCCGGCAGCCGGTCCCGGTCGGCCCACTCCAGCAGCGGTTCGAGGCGGTGCGCGACGTCGTCGATCGTCGCGTGCGGGTCGCCGCCGGCTGCGAACCTCGCCGGGACGGTGGCCAGGGTGAGCTCCCGCGGTTCGATGGTGGCCAGCTCGTCCCAGTCGAACGGGGTGGAGACGGTGCCCTCCGGCACGCCACGCACCGACCACGCGCTGGCGATGGTGTGGTCGCGGGCGTTCTGGTTGAAGTCAACGAACACGTGCCTCGGGTCGCGGTCCTTCCGCCACCAGGTGGTGGTGACGTCGTCGGGAGCCCGCCGCTCCACCTCCCTTGCGAACGCGAGCGCGGCCCGGCGCACCTGGCTGAAGCCCCACTCCGGAGCGATCCGGACGTAGACGTGCAGCCCGCTGCCGCCGGAGGTCTTCGGATAACCGATGATGCCGAGCTCGTCCAGCACCTCCCTGGCCACCCCGGCCACCCGTCGGACGCGCTCGAACCCGGCCTCCGGCATCGGGTCAAGGTCGATCCGCCACTCGTCTGGTTTCTCCACGTCGGCCCGTCGCGAGTTCCACGGGTGGAATTCGACGGTGGCCATCTGCACGGCCCAGATCACCGCTGCCGGCTCGGTCACGCACAGCTCGTCTGCGGTGCGGCCGTAGCGCGGGAAGTAGACGTTCACGGTCTCCACCCACGGTGGCGCCCCCGACGGCAGCCGCTTCTGGTGCACCTTCTCCCCCGATAGGCCGGACGGGAACCGGTGCAGCATGCAGGGCCGTTCCCGAAGGGCACGGACGATGCCGTCGCCGACGGCAAGGTAGTAGTTCGCCAGGTCGAGCTTGGTCCAGCCGCGGAGCGGGAAGTAGACCCGCTCGGGACTGGTCAGCCGGACCACCCTCGAGCCGACCTCCAGCTCAACCGGTTCACCTGCCGCCGCCATTGGGCCAAGGTACCCGGCGTCCGGCGACGGGTCGAGGGCAACCCTGCGGCCCGGCCGCGGTCAGCCCGGTGCGATCAGGTCGTGGAAGTGGACCACCCGGTCGGACGGGGCTCCGCCGGGCGACCACTGCTCGATCGCAGCACAGGAGGTCGCCATCCCCCAGCGGGCGGCCTGCGCGAACGTCGAGCCGGCTTCGAGCCTGGCCACGAGGCCACCGAGGAAGGCGTCCCCCGCCCCGATCGGGTTCCGCACCACCACGTCCTGGCCGGGCAGGCGCCCGTCGCCGTCGGCAGTCGCCCAGGCCAGACCGGCTGACCCGGCTGTGACCACCACGGCATCGATGCCGCGCGCGTGCAGCCCGGCCGCCGAGCCGGCCGCGCGGTCGAGTGCGTCCGCACCGACAGCGGTGCTCTCCAGGGCGGTCTCACCGGTGAGGATCGCTTCCGCCTCGGCCAGGTTCGGGGTGATCAACGCCGGTTGCACCGGTCCGGCGAGGGCGAAGGGCATCCAGACCGGGCCGGTGTCCAGGGCCAGCCGGCCGCCGGCGGCCGCAACGTCGGCCACGAACGCTGCCAGGGCGTCCGGGCCGACCCCCGGCGGGAAACTGCCACTGCAGATCACCCACTCGCCCGGGGTGATCGCAGCGGTCACGGCTGCGACGAAGCCGTCCCAGATGTCCGCGGTGACCGGCGCCCCCGGCCCGTTGAGGACGGTGACCCGCCCGCCGTCCTCCAACACGATGACCGACTCGCGGACGTTGCCCGGATACGGGTGGGCCGTGACGTCCATCCCCTCGGCGCGCAACGTGTCCAGGTACCAGCCAGAGCCCGTCGTCGGCAGCAGGACGTGGACGGCCGGCACAGCTGCGTTGGCAAGGCTGCCGCGGGCAGCGGAGACCGACTTCCCGGCCGGATAGGCGCGGTTCTCGCGAACCCGGTCGACAGTTCCCGGGACCAGCCGGTCAAGGCTGACCAGGCGGTCGATCGTCGGGTTGGGGCAGATCGCCAGCATGGTGCCTCCTCGCAGGGGCAGCCCCGCCTCGGTACCCGTCGAGTCCAGCAGTTGCACCGACCCGGACGCAAGCCCGCCACGCGGCCGGGCAGCGGCGCCTGGGGGCGGGTCCTGCCCCTGTTGCCGGGTTCGCTGGAGTCAATATGGTTGGCCAGGCCCGTCCGGACGCTGGGGCAGTCGTGGAGAGTGGGGAGGATGCCGGAGGAGAGGAAGTTCCTGGAACGGCCGCTGGCCGTCGTCGCCCTGATCGGTGGGGTGCTCGGTGTGGTTGCGACGGTCATCGGCATCTTCGCCAGCCTCAGCGCCACGGCGCCCGCGCCCGCCGCGCCGACGGACTCCGTCCGCGTGGCCGAGTGTGTTCGCACGCACGGCCTAGCCCAGGCCTCCGAGCGCCGCGACGCCGGCGGGGGTCGCTGGTACTTCCGCTCCTGCGCCTGGCCGGCGCCCACCGGCGCCGCTGCCGACGGCTTCAGCGAGATCACGGTCCGTACCGAGGCGGGGCCGGGCGAGTCGGAGGCCACCGGGATGACGGTCGCGCACATCTTCACCAGCACCTGCCGCGACCTCGAGGCCGGCTACCTGTTCGACAACCAGGGCACCCTGGTTCCCGAGCAACCGGTCCGGCTGACCAAGGGCGAGACCCGCAGGGTCGAGGGCGGGTCGATCGTGACGGGGGCGCCGCCCCCCGGACGCGACCAGTTCGTCGTCCTGTCCGGCTCGCGCTACAACCTGGACACCGTCCGCTGCGTCTAGGGCCGGCAGCGCCCTACGATGGCGACAACACCCACAGTCAGGATCGCCCATGAATGTCGCCACCCCGGTAACCGCGGACGGCCAGTCCGCCTCAGCGTGGGGCAAGGCCCACTGGATCGGCGTGGCGAGCGTCGAGGACGGCGCCGTCACCGGCTGGCAGGTTCACGAGGTCGGATGGGACGTGTCGCACGACGAGGGCACGCACGGCTCGCACCACGCCCGGATCGTGCGGTTCCTGAAGGACCAGGCCATCGAAGCCGTGGTGGTCGACCACATGGGTCCCGGCATGGTCAAGGTGATGCAGACCATGGGCATCCCGCTGCTCCCCGCCAGCCCCGGAGACGCGCAGGCCTCAGTGCTGGCAGCCCTCGCGAAGGCCTGACTCCGGATCCTGAGCCGAATCGCGTCCTCGCGGGGCTGAAGCGCCGCGGAACGCGTGTCGGGCCGCCAGCGGACGCGGTTCGTCCCGCTCCGCCCGCCTACCAGCCCGGCCAGCGGAGCAGCAGGTCAGCGGACCCCCGATGGGCCGCGACCAGCTCGGCGTTCTTCTGGTCGCTGCCCAGCACGTGCCGCCGGGCGTGCTCGGGGGTCTTGCCGAAGCGTTCGTGGCGCTGGACCAGCCGCTCGACCCGGAGTTCCTCGCTGGGCGCCGTCAGGTACCAGACCTCGTCAAGGCACCCCCGGACGCGGGTCCAGGCCGGGGCCGGGTGGAGCAGGTAGTTGCCCTCAGTGATCACGATCGGGCACTGCCTCGGCACGGCGATGGCGCCGGCCACCGGGTCCTCGATCTCGCGACGGTATTCCGGGGCGTAGACCACATCGTCGACGTTGGCACGCAGGCGTTCCAGCAGGGCTGCATAGCCGTCGGGGTCGAAGGTGTCCGGCGCCCCCCGCCGGGCGGCCCGGTCGTCGCCGGCTATCACGGACGCCGCGAGGTGGAACCCGTCCATCGGCACCACCACAGCCGAGCCCGGCCGCAGCAGCCCCAGTTCGGCGACCACAGCAGCAGCA
The DNA here is from genome assembly GCA_020846255.1 of Propionibacteriaceae bacterium. GTDB lineage: Bacteria > Actinomycetota > Actinomycetes > Propionibacteriales > Propionibacteriaceae > Propionicimonas. The sequence continues at coordinate 6,561 of JADLEH010000107.1, read as the reverse complement.
AGGGTCGACTTGCCGGAGCCGGGCGCGCCGCAGATGCCGACGACAAGGCGACCGGCAGCCACCCTGTCGAGCAACCGGGCGGCGAGGACGGCCGGCTCCACCGGCAGCACCGTCTCCCCGGTCACGCGATCGTGGCCTCGTCGTGCCCGACGGCATACAGCATGACCTTCTCCTCCGTGGCCTCGGCGCGAGTCAACTCCTTGACCATCCTGCCCTCCCGCATCACCATTACGCGATCGCTCATGCCGAGGACCTCAGGCAGCTCGGAGGAGATCATGATGATCGCCACCCCCTGCTCGGCGAGGTCGGCCATGATCTGGTAGATCTCGGACTTGCTGCCCACGTCGATGCCCCGGGTCGGCTCGTCCATGATGAACACCTTGATGCCGAGGCTCAGCCAGCGGGCAAGGATCACCTTCTGCTGGTTGCCGCCGGACATGTTCACCACCATGAACTGCGGGGAGGGGGTCTTGATCCGCAGGTTGGTGATCCATTTCCGCACCAGGCTCAGCTCGTCCTTGAGCCGCAGGACGCCGAAGGTCGTCAGCCGGTCGAGGCCGGAGACGGTGGTGTTGAAGTAGACCTGAAGCTTCAGCAGGAGTCCCTGGCGCTTTCGATCCTCAGAGACCAGGGCGACACCGTGGTTGATCGCGTCCCGCGGCGAACGTGGCCGGTACGGGGCGCCGAGCAGGGTCATCTCGCCGGCGGTTGCCCGGTCAGCCCCGAAGATCACCCTTGCGACCTCGGTGCGGCCGGAGCCGGTGATGCCGGCGAAGCCGATGATCTCGCCCGCCCGCAGCTGGAAGCTCACATCCCTGGCCAGGTGGGCCTGTGCCAGGTGGGACACCTCGAGCACCACCTCGCCGACCTCGCCGTTCCGCTTCGGGTAGACGTCCTCGAGGTCACGGCCGATCATCAGCTTGACCAGTTCGTCCATGGTCACGTCGGCCACCTGCCTGGTGTCGATGTAGCGACCGTCCTTGAGGACGGTCACCTCGTCGGCGAGCTCGAAGATCTCGCGGAGCCGGTGGGAGATGTAGATGATGCCGATGCCGGTCGCCTGGAGCTTGCGGACCACGGCGAAGAGGTTGTCGATGTCCTTCTCGCCGAGGACAGCCGACGGCTCGTCCATCACCAGGATCCTGGTGTTGCGGTTCAGCGCCTTTGCGATCTCGACCATCTGCTGCTGGGCCACCGACAACGAGCCGGTGAGCGCGTCCACCGGAAGGTCGACCTCGAGGCTGTCCAGCAGCTCCCGGGAGCGCTGCTTCACCTTCGCCCAGTCGACCTTGCCGGCCCGTGCGGGCAGGTGTCCAAGGAAGATGTTCTCGGCGATGGTCATGTTCGGGGCGAGGTTGAACTCCTGGTAGATCGTGGAGATACCCAGTTGTTCGGCATCTGCCGGGGCCTTGATGTCGGCTGGACGTCCGTCGAAGAGGATCTCGCCCTCGTCCCTGGTGTAGGCCCCGGAGAGGATCTTGATCAGGGTGGACTTGCCGGCCCCGTTCTCCCCGAGCAGGGCGAGCACCTGTCCCTCGCGGACGGTGAGGTTCACCCCCTCCAGCGCCTTGACGCCGGGGAAGGTCTTGCCGATCCCCTTCATCTCCAGCAGCACCCGGCCATGGTTCGTCGTGGTCATCGGGCCACCATCACTTGCGATGGGTGAGTTGGTCGACCGACACCGCAGCGATGACCAGGACACCGGTGATCAGCACCTGGTAGGTCGATTCGACGCCGAGGAGTTGCAGGCCGTTGCGGAAGACCCCGACGATCAGGGCACCGATCAGGGTGCCGACGATGCTGCCGCGGCCACCGAAGAGACTCGTGCCACCCAGCACCACTGCCGTGATGCTGTCCAGGTTGGACGTCTGGCCGGCCTGCGGGTCGCCGACGCCGGTGCGGGCGACCTGGAGGAGGGCTGCGATGCCGTAGGCGAGGCCGGCGAAGGTGTACACCCCGAGCAGGACGCGCCTGGTGTTGATGCCGGCCAGGCGGGCGGCCTCGACGTTGTCCCCGACCGCGTACACCGAGCGGCCGGCGGGGGTGTACTTCATCACGAACCAGGTGATGACGTACAGCACCAGCATCAGCACGGTGCCGTTGGCGATCGCCGTCCCCCCGACACTGAACGTGTCACCGAGGAAGGTGAGCTCCTTCGGCAGGTTGGTGATGGTGGAGGTCGTGTAGATCCGGGTGAGCGCGTAGGCGATGTTCATCGTGCCGAGGGTCACGATGAAGGCCGGTAGCCCGATCCCGGTCACCAGCCCGCCGTTGAGCAGGCCGAAGACCATCGCCACCAGCAGCCCGATCAGGACGGCGAGCCACGGGTTCAGCCCCTTCTGGGCGGCGAAGCTGGCGATCAGGACGCCGGCGAGGGCCATCACCATGCCGTTGGAGAGGTCGATCCCGGTGGTGATGATGACCAGGGTCTGGCCGATCGCCAGCACTCCGACGACCATGACCTGCTGCAGGATCAGGGAGAAGTTCGGTCCGGAGAGGAACCGCGGACTCATCACGGCGAAGAAGATGCCGGCCATCAGCAGGGCTGCGACCGGTCCGAGGATCGGCGAGGCGAGCAGGGTCTTGGCAAGGTTGGGGCGGACGGGGGCAACGCTCTGCACTTGGTTCATTTGGTCTGGTGCCTTTCTCGGGCGGGCGGCGACAGCCGTCGGCTGCCGCCGTCCCCGGGGTGGTTACTTGTTGCCCCAGCAGTTCGCGACACCGAAAGCGGAGTCCTCGCTCTCGACGCCGGACTGCACCTGGTCGGTGATCAGGCTGACGCCGGTGTCGGTGTAACCGGTGGGCTTGGTGCCGTCCTTGGCGTACTTGACGATCGCCTCGACGCCCATCGTCGCCATCTTCAGCGGGTACTGCTGTGAGGTGGCCGCGATCTTGCCGTCCACGACCCCCTGGACGCCCTGGCAGCCGCCGTCGACCGAGACGATCATCACGTCCTTGTCCTTGCCGGCGTTCTTGAGGGCGGTGTAGGCGCCGAAGGCTGCCGGCTCGTTGATCGTGTAGACGAGGTTGATGTCGGCGTTCTTGCTCAGGCAGTTCTCCATCGCGGTCTGGCCCTCGGTCTGGTCACCGTGGGTGTCCTGGGCGCAGACGACCTCCTTGCTGGTGGCCAGGTCGGTCGAGGTGGCGGAGATCCCGGCGGCCAGGCCCATGCCCTGCAGGAAGCCGTTGTGCCGCTGGGCACCGACGGTGATGCCCGGGGCGAGGTCGAGGGTGGCGATCACCGGGGTCTTGCCGGCCATCGCCTTGGCGGCCCACTGGCCGATCAGCGTGCCGGCCATGAAGTTGTCGGTGGCGAACAGGGCGTCGGAGGCGTCCTGCGGGTCGGTCGCGGTGTCGAGGGCGATCACGACCACGCCGGCGGCGCGGGCCTTCTGGATGGACGGGACGATCGCCTTGGTGTCACTCGGCGTGATCAGGATGCCCTTGGCTCCGGCGTTGATCATGTTCTCCATCGCCGTCACCTGGCCTTCGTTGTCGCCGTCCTTGGCCCCGGCGCCGGTGAGCAGCTTGACGCCGAGCTCGGTGGCCTTCGCCTGGGCGCCCTCCTTCATCTTCACGAAGAACGGGTTGGTCTCGGTCTTGGTGATCAGGCCGACGACGATCTCGCCGCCGCCCGACGCAGCTTCCGAGGCGGCCGGGGCTGCGGGGGTGCCCGTGCTACAGGCGGTGATCAGGGGGATGGCGAGTCCTAGGACCGCTGCGCGCTTGAGGAACATTTGGTGCCTTTCTTCTTTGATGGACACGGGTGTGGCGACCACCCGAGCCGGAATCTAGCGCATCCAATACGACCAAAGAAGTGATTGTGAAAAGGTCACAATACAACCATTGGAACCTCCTGAATGTGGCATGCAATAGGCCTTGGGCAATGTTGTTGGATTGCGTCGAACGAGGGTTTGCCCACGCTCCCCCAGCTGGGGACAATGACAGGGTTTCCAGCCGACGATGTGGGTTCTGCACGCTCAGCCCGAGGTCGGTACGGTGGCTGCGGCCCCGCTCAGCCGGTGCCTGTGCCCCCTGCCCGAACCACCGGACAATGCCAAATCAACGATGCCCCGACGGTTGTTTCGTTATCGATTGCCGAACAAACATGCCGGGGTGGGCGTTCCTGTGTTCTGCGGACGCCGCGATTCACCAGGGCTGCAATCGGCCCTGAAATTGATTGTTGTTTACTGCGGCAGCGCGGCCCGCGCCAGGACCACGCACCCGGCAGGTTCGAGACGGACGGTGAGGAACCGCCGGCGATCGGCGTGGGTGGACAACTCGGTGGTCCGCACCCGACCGGTGCCACCGCCGGGGACCTCCACCGTGAACTCGGTGCCGCCGCGGCGGGGCCGGATCCCCACCACCGGCACCCTGGTGCCACCGGGGTCTGCGACCAGGCCGTCGGGGCCGACGGCGACGACACCGTCGGCCGGACCCGACCAGCCGAGGGCGGCGGCCGCGGGCGGTTCGAGGAAGAGCCGGTAGCCGAGGAAGCCGGCCACCTCCCGGTCGACCGGCTGCCGCCACAGGCTGGCCGGGTCGTCGAGCTGGAGCAGCCGGCCGCCGGCCAGCACTGCGACCCGGTCGGCGATCGCGAACGCCTCGTCCTGGTCGTGGGTCACGTACAGGGCCGGCGTCCCGGTGGCCTGCAGGGTGGCGTCGAGGACCCCGAGGAGGTGTTCGCGCAGGCCGGCGTCCAGGGCCGACAGCGGTTCGTCGAGCATCAGCAGCCGCGGTTCGGCGGCCAGTGACCGGGCCAGGGCGACGCGCTGGGCCTGGCCCCCGGAGAGGGCTGTCACAGGGCGCCGGCCGTAGCCGTCCAGCCCGACCAGTTCGAGCAGTTCGCCGACGCGCTGCTCCCGCTCCCGGCGCTCCCGGCCGGCCAGGGCATAGCCGACATTTCCGGCGACCGAGAGGTGTGGGAACAGCTGGCCGTCCTGGAACATCATCGCGAAGCCCCGGCGGTGGACGGCAACGCCGGCCAGGTCGGCACCGTCCCAGCTGACCGAGCCGCCGGCCAGCGGCTCCAGCCCGGCCACCGCCCGCAACAGGGACGACTTCCCCGACCCGGAGGCACCCAGCAGCGCGACCACCTCGCCCGGGCGGACGTCGAGGGAGACCCCGTCCACAGCCGTGACCGGCCCGTAGCGGACCACGGCGTCGCGCACCTCCAGCCCGGTCACCACGGGGTCACCTCCTTCGGCCCGATCCACTCCGCCAGTCCCATCACCGTCGCCGTGAGGACGGCCAGGATCACCGATGCTGCCATGGCCATGCCGAAGTTCTCCGCACCCGGCCGTCCGATCAGCCGGAACACCACCACCGGCAGCGTCGGCCGGTCGGGGCGGGCGAGGAAGGAGGTGGCACCGAACTCGCCGAGCGAGGTGGCGAAGGCGAACCCGAGGGCGAGGCCGAGGCCGCGAAGGGCGAACGGCAGGTCGATGGTGCGCACGATCCGGGCCGGCCCGGCACCGAGGGTGGCCGCGGCCTCGTGCAGCCGCGGGTCGATGGCCCGCAGCGTCGGCAGCAGGGTGCGCACCACCAGCGGCAGGGCAACCATCGCCTGGGCGATCGGGATCAGCACCCAGGAGGAGCGCAGGTCCAGCGGCGGCCGGTTGAGGGTGATCAGGAAGCCGAAGCCCACGGTCACGGCCGACACCCCCAGCGGGAGCATGAAGGCGGCGTCCAGCGTCCGCATCGAACGTCGGCCCAGCGGTGAGACCGGCCGCCGGGACAGGACGTAGCTGACCAGGAGTCCGAGGACCAGGGCCATCGCGGTGGCCGCTGCTGCGATGACCAGCGAATTGGCCAGCGATTGCCACACGCTCACGGTCAGCTGGCCGGCGTCCCCGGAGAGGGCGAGGTAGTTGGCCGGCCCGAGGCCGGCCGGGGTCTCGAACGACCGCCAGGCGAGGCTGGCCATGGGGAGCACCAGCAGCCCGACCACCACTACCCCCGTGACCACGGCCGCCGGGGCGTCGGCGGGACGCACGGGCGAGTCCACCGGGTTGCCGGACAGCTGCAGCGCCCGCTCCTGCCTGGCCCGCGTGGCACCGGCGACGATGAGGGTGGCGCTGACCACGACCAACTGCAGGATCGAGAGGGCCGCGGCCGCCTGCAGGTCCAGCAGCTGGGTGGTCTGGTACCAGATCTCGGTCTCGATGGTGCCGTAGCTCGAACCCCCCAGCACGAGGACGACGCCGAACGCCGAGGCGCAGAACAGGAACACCAGGGCGGCAGCCGAGGCGATCGCCGGTGCGAGGGCCGGAAGCGTGACGGTGGCCAGGACCCGCACCCGGCCGGCCCCAAGGGTGCGGGCGGCGTCCTCCGCCCGCGGATCCAGCCTCGACCAGAGCGCCCCGACCGTCCGCACCACCACCGAGTAGTTGAAGAAGACCAGCGCTGCGACGATGGCGGCGAACGACTCCTGGAGCCCCAGGAACCCCAGCGGCCCGTGCGGGGCAAGCAGCGACTGGAAAGCCACCCCGACCACAACGGTCGGCAGCACGAACGGGACGCTCACCAGTGCCCGCACCAACCGGCGTCCCGGGAACCTGC
>JADLEH010000106.1 GCA_020846255.1 Propionibacteriaceae bacterium | reverse complement strand
CTCACCTCTGGCCCGGCGATCGCGCAGCGCGGCCGCGATGCCGGCGAAGCCCTCGGTGCGGACCCGGCAGCCGGTGTCACCGGCATCGTTGCCAGGGTGTTGCCGCTGCTGGACGGCCGGTCCGGTACCGAACTCGTCACGACGGCCGGCGGCGGCATGCTGCTGGCCGACTACCTGCCGACCAGGATCTTCGAACTGACCGTGCACACGGTGGACCTGGCTGCGGCGCTGGGCGTGGCCGGCGAGCCGCCGTCCCGCCCGGCTGCCCTGACCCTCGGCCTGATCGCCGACCTGGCCATCGCCGATCGCCGCGCCGCCACCCTGCTGCTGGCGACGACGGGACGACGGCAGCTGCCGGCCGGGTTCAGCGTCCTGTCCGCCTGAGGGCTTCCGACGTCAGCGGACGACCTTGAACGAGAAGTCCGCCGTGCCCAGCACCTGCCAGAGTCGCAGCCAGATCAGCATCAGCGCTTCGGTGCCGCGGGCGCCGGCCAGGTCGCCGAGGTCGATCACGTCGCGGTGACCCAGCCCGGTGAGCAGTTCGGTGACGAGCTGTTTGGCCGCGGCATCATTGCCGCAGACGAAGGTGCTGAAGTCGCCGCCGGCCAACTGCCCGGGGCCGGTCATGAGGTGCGCTGTCATGGTGTGCAGGCTCTTCACCACCCGCAGCTCGGGGAAGCTCCGCTGGAGCTGCTCGGCAAGGGAGTCGGTGTTGGTGACGAACAGGCTGGGCGGGAAGCCACCGCTGGAGTCGAGGGGGTTGGAGACGTCGAGCAGCACGGTGCCCGCCGCGATTCCGGCAGCCCCGACCCCGGCAGCCGAGGCATCCCCGGAGAGGGCGTTGACCACCAGTTCGGCACCGGCAGCGGCTTCAGCGAACGAGGCCACGACGACCTGCGGGTGGGCAGCGGCCCAGGTGCCGAAGCCGTCCGTACCGTCCCGAAGCAGGGTCGCCGCCGGGTCGCGCGTGCCGACCGCCACGTCGTTCCCGAGGTGTTGCAGGCCGGCCGCGAGGGTACGCCCGACCATGCCGGTACCAAGAACCGCAATCCGCATGGACAGCTCCTTCCGATGCCAAGATCCTGCCCCGCAGATGGCCGGTTGGAAATGCGCAGTTGGTCGACTAATCTCCTTACCTACCGGTCAGTAAGGGGAGTATGGACGGCAGGCAGCGCAACCGCACCCTCGCGGTGTTGTTCGTCGGGGTGCTGATGGGCGCGCTCGACATCGCGATAGTCGGACCGGCCCTGCCCGCCATCCAGGCCGAGTTCGGGCTGGACTCCCGCGCTGCCGCCTGGATCTTCAGCAGCTACGTACTCGCCAACCTCATCGGCACTCCGCTGATGGCCAAGCTCAGCGACTTCTTCGGCCGCCGCGCGATCTACGTCGTCGACGTGGCGCTGTTCGCAGCCGGGTCGCTCATCGTCGTGTTCTCGCACGGAACGGGGCTGTTCGGGCTGCTGCTGCTTGGCCGGGTCGTGCAGGGGTTCGGTGCCGGTGGCATCTTCCCGGTCGCCAGCGCCGTCATCGGCGACACGTTCCCGCCGGAGAAGCGCGGTGGGGCGCTCGGCCTGATCGGTGCGGTCTTCGGGCTCGCCTTCCTCGTCGGGCCACTGCTCGGCGGGCTGCTCCTCGGCTTCGGCTGGCAGTGGCTGTTCGGGGTCAACCTGCCGATCGCCGTCGTCGTGATCGTCCTCGCCTGGCGACTGCTGCCGCACGCGCCGGTCACCACCACCGGTGGGTTCGACTGGCCGGGAATGCTCGCCCTCGCCACCGCCCTCGGTGCGCTGGCCTACGGCCTCGGCGCGATCGACACCGCGCAGTTCTGGGCCAGCATCGCCGGCGCCCGGGTCTGGCCCTGGCTGGCTGCTTCCGTCATCGCCTGGGTGGTGCTCGTCGTGGTCGAGCGCACGGCGGCCAACCCGGTGTTCCCGACCCGGTTGTTCCGCCGGCGCCAACTGGCCGTCGGCTACGCCCTCACCGCGGGAGCCGGACTCGGTGAGGCCAGCCTGGTCTTCATGCCGCTGCTTGCCGTCGCTGCGCTCGGGGTCGCGCCGGCCGCCGCCAGCTACCTGCTGTTGCCGGTGGTGCTGGCGATGAGCGTCGGATCGCCGCTGGCCGGACGCCTCCTGGACGCGGTCGGCTCGAAAGTGGTGATCGTGACCGGGATCGCCGTCATGACCGCAGGGATGTTCCTGCTGTCGCAGGCCAGCGGTTCGATGCAGCTGTTCATCCTGTCCGGTGCCCTGATCGGGCTGGGCCTCTCCGCCCTGCTCGGCGCGCCCATCCGCTACGTGACGCTGAACGAGACGACGGCGGCCGAGCGTTCCGCTGCCCAGGGACTTGTGGCCACCTTCACCAGCATGGGTCAGCTGCTCGGCGCTGCCGTCGTCGGTGCGGTGGCGGCTTCCGGAGCGACCGCTGCCGCCGGCCTGAACGCTGCCTTCGGCCTGGTGGGCGGGCTCGGCCTGGTGCTACTGGCCGCCGCCCTGCTGCTGAAGTCGCGGGCAGCGGAAGCGGCGCCGGCGACCGCCCGGACGGCGGCACCCCATGCGTGAGCGCATCCTGGCGACAGCTACGGGCCTGTTCGTGCAGCGCGGCTACGAGGGCGTGGCCATGCGCGAGATCGCTGCGGCCTGCGGCATCACCAAGGCGGCCCTCTACTACCACTTCGCCGGCAAGTCCGACCTGTTGAACGCCATCTTCGTCGGGTACCTGGCCGAGATCGCCGACGTGGTGACCAGCAGCGAACGGGCCGGGACGGGACGGGCCCGGCTGCGATTCCTCGTCGAGCGGCTGTTCGAGCTACCGCCAGGGCAGCGCGCAATCATGCGGCTGGCAATGCACGAGGTGGGCCAGCTGGAACCGCAGCAGCGGGCCACCTTCGCCGCCGAGTACCGGGCCCGGTTCATCGGACCCCTGCAGTCGATCATCGCCGACGGCGTGGCCACCGGCGAGTTCGCCCCCAAGGACCCGGCCCTGGTGGTCTGGGTGCTGCTGGGAATGCTCTACCCCTTCTTCGCCCCGCCGGGGACCGCAGCTCCGGCCGGCCCGGACACGGTCGGCGACCTGCTGGACATCTTCTTCGACGGGCTGACCGCAGCCGGGGCCTGATGCGCGCCACCCGCGCCTGCCCCTGGCCCGGCTAGGGTGCTGGCAAGCCATGGAGGGAGCAGCATGCGCACCGCTGGTCGGGGTGTTGCCGCAGCAGCGTGCACGATGCTGCTCACCGGCTGCGCTGCGGCCGGACCCCAGCTGCTCTCCCCCCGACCCGTCGACAGCGCAGCCTTCACCGGCGTTCTCGCCACAACGTCGCCGGCTGTGGCCAAGGTCTCCGGAACCTCCTGTTCCGGCTTCGGGCTGATCGGTTCGGCGTTCGTCGCCGGCGACCGGATGGTCCTCACCGCCGCCCACGTTGTGACCGGTGCGCGGACGATCGAGCTCAGGTTCCCGGGCCTGCCGGTGCTGGCGGCGCAGGTGGTCGGCATCGACGCCGACGACGACACCGCCCTGCTCCGGGTGGTCGGCCAGCTGCCGCCGGCCCTCAGCCTCGAGCCGGCACCGGCTGCCGCCGGGGATCAGGTGGGCGTGGTCGGGTTCCCGATCGCCGACACCGTTGCCCGGACGAGTGTCGCCAGGATCTCGGCGCTCGACGACCGGGCCAGCCTCGATGGGCACCAGCTCCGTGACCTGACCGTCGTGGACGCCGAGGTCCCCACCGGCAGCAGCGGTGGGCCGGTCGTCGACAGCACCGGTCGGGTCAGGGCCATGGTCAGCGCCCAGATCGGGGGCCGCGGCGGCCGGGACAGCAGCGCCCGGGTCACGCTGGCGATCCCGGCAGAACGCCTGGCTGACCGGCTCGTGGACTGGGGCCGGCTGCCGGCCAGGGAACCCTGCTCCTGACCGCCACCCCACCCGCCCCGGCGCCATCCCACCAGCGGGTTCCCCGGAACTCGGGTGGGGGTCAGCGCTCGTCGTGGACGATGCGGCCGGCGACGATGGTGGTGGCCACGTGCACGCCGCGGAGCCGGCGGGCGATCTCGGCGGGCTCGCCGGGGGACAGCGGGTCGTCGTCGAGCAGGGCGAGGTCGGCCGGGTGTCCGGGCCGAACCGTGCCGAGCCCACCGGTGCTGGCCGCGAGGGCCTCCGCGGCTGCGAGGGCGTGCTCGGGATACCAGGCTGCCGTCCCCGGATCGCCACGATGGACAGCAGCTGCCATCGCCAGCCACGGGTCCAGCGCTGCGACCGGGGCATCCGAGCCGAGCGCCAGCCGCACGCCGGCATCGACGAGACCGCGCAGCGGAAAGCTGCGGGCAGCCCGCTCCTCCCCCCAGATGGCTGCGGTGACGGCCCGGTCGTCCAGCAGGTGCGCGGGCTGCACGCTCGCCACCAGCCCGAGGGCGGCCAGCCGGCCGACGTCCGCCGTTCGCATCAGCTGGGCGTGCTCGACGCTGCCGCCGGCGCCGGTTGCGGCGAAGGCTTCGGCAGCCAGGGCCACGGCAGCGTCCCCGATGGCGTGCAGGGCGACCTCGAGGCCGGCCGCCCGCGCCGTGGCCAGCAGCCGGACGAGCTCGTCCGCCGGCACGTTCTGCACCCCGTGGCCGCCGGTCGGGTACGGCTCGCAGCAGTTGGCCGTCCGGGTGTTCAGTGACCCGTCGGAGATGATCTTCAGCGACCCCATGGTCAGCAACGGCTGGTCCGGAGCCAGCAGCGAACCCGTGTGCAGGCCGGCTGCGAGGGCCGCCGGCAGGTCGACGGGATAGGTGGACGTGCGCACCCGCAGCGGGACCCGGGCGGCGGCGTAGCGGGCCGGCCAGACGGCGAACCCCGGCTCGAACTCGTAGTCGCAGACCCCGACAACGCCGAGCGCAGCAGCCGCCCGCAGGGCCGCGGCGTAAGCCTGGGGGCCCACCTGGTCATCCTCGACGGCGAGAACGGCCGGCAGGACGGCGAACCAGTCCGCCTCGGTCAGCGGCCCGTCGAGGCCGGTGAGCCCGAGCAGCCGAAGGGCAGCGGAGTTGAGCCACCCGGCGTGCGCGTCACCGCTCACCAGCACCACCGGGCGCTCGCCGGTGACGGCGTCGAGTGCCGCGACGGTCGGCTGCTCGGCCCAGGTGGCCGGACGGTACCCGCCGCCGACCAGCAGCCCGGTGCCGCCGACCGCGCCGGCGACCCTGGCGAGGGCCTCGGCGAGGCTGCCGGCGCCGGCCAGGTCGATCCGGTGACCCTGCCGGGCCCACTGGCCGAGGTGCACGTGGGCGTCCCAGAGGCCGGGGATCAGCCAGCGGCCGGACGCAGCCAGCACGTCCTCGCCGGCAGCGACCCCGAGGCCGGTGCCGACCTCGACCACCCGGTCACCGGACAGCCGGACGTCGACCGGGTGCCTCGGCGCGGGGCGATCGAGACCTACCAGCCGGACCCCACGCAGCAGCATGCTGTGGCGATCAGTCGAGCAGGTCGTCCACCCGGGTGTAGGCCAGCCCGAAGGCATCGGCCACCGCGGGGTAGGTGATCTGGCCGGCGTGGGTGTTCAGCCCGAGGGAGAGGGGACGGTTCTCCTTCAACGCGCGCTTCCAGCCCTTGTCGGCCAGCTGGACGGCGTAGGCGAGGGTCGCGTTGGTGAGTGCCCAGGTGGAGGTGTTCGGCACAGCGCCGGGCATGTTCGCGACGCAGTAGAAGACGGAGTCGTGAACCATGAAGGTCGGGTCGGCGTGGGTGGTCGGCCGGGAGTCCTCGAAGCAGCCGCCCTGGTCGATGGCGACGTCGACCAGCACAGAGCCCGGCTTCATCTCAGCGACCAGCTCGTTGGTGACCAGCTTCGGCGCCTTGGCGCCCGGGATCAGCACTGTGCCGATCACCATGTCTGCTGCCAGCACCTGCTCGCGGATGCTCAGCCGGGAGGAGACGATCTGGTGCACCCGGTTGTCGTAGCGCCAGAAGGTGGTGCGCAGCTTGTCCAGGTCGGTGTCGAGGATGGTCACGTCAGCGCCCATGCCGAGCGCGACGTTGGCTGCGTTCTGGCCGGCGGTACCGCCACCGAGAACGACGACCTTGGCGTTGGCCACGCCGCCGACGCAGCCCATCAGGACACCGCGTCCGCCTTCCGCCTTCATCATGGCGTGCGCGCCCACCTGCGGGGCGAGGCAGCCGGCCACCTCGGACATCGGGTAGAGCAGCGGCAGGAGGCCGGAAGGCAGCTGGACGGTCTCGTAGGCGATCGCCGTTGTGCCGGCGTTCAGCAGGGCCTCGGTCCCGGCCTGGTCGGCGGCCAGGTGCAGGTAGGTGAACAGCAGCAGGTCGTCACGCAGGTAGCCGAACTCGTCGGCCACCGGCTCCTTCACCTTCAGCACCATCTCGCCGATCGCCCAGGTCTCCTCGGCGGTCGGCACGATCCGCGCGCCCTGCGCCACGTACTCCTCGTCGCTGATCGCAGACCCGACGCCGGCCCCGGCCTGCACGTAGACCTCGTGGCCGTGAGCCACCAGTTCGGCCACTCCGACCGGGGTGATCGCCACCCGGTACTCGTGGTTCTTTACCTCGGACGGGACAGCGACGCGCATGGCGGTCCTCTCTGCTCAGACCGGCCATCCCCGGCCGGACGGCACAAGTGTCCTACAACCTGCACGCGCCACCCGCCAGCACCGCGATGGCGGAATCGGGGCCCGGAGGTAATAGACTTCCACCGAACGTGCTCCGGGGTCGGTGTAAGTCCGAACCGGCGGTTACAGTCCGCGACCCGGTCCTGATTGTTGGGATCGGTTGACCTGGTGGAATTCCGGGACCGACGGTGAAAGTCCGGATGGGAGGCAGCACGCGGTGTTCTTGGCGCACGCCCTCGCGGGCAGGTGCCGGAACACCCGTTCGCGCATCCCCTGACCGCCTCGGCGCCTGAGGCGGAGGTGTGATGAAACGCGAGGTACTCGCCCCGGTGCTACTGGGCGTGCTGCTGCTGTTCGGCTGGCTGCTCACCGCCGGCCAGGGCTCGGTGTTGCTTCCCACCCCGATGGCTGTCGCCACCCGGCTGGTCACCGACCTGGCCGACCCGACCTACTGGGGCTACGTCGCGGTCACACTCGCCGAGGCCTTCGGTGGCGCCCTGCTGGGGATCGGGGTTGCGCTACCGCTGGCGGTGCTGATCCACCGCTCGCGTTGGGCAGCAGCGGCCGTGCATCCGTTCCTCGGAGCCACCCAGGCCATCCCGGCCATCGCGCTGGCGCCGCTGCTGGTGCTCTGGCTCGACTACGGGCTGGTCTCAGTTGCCGTCCTCTGCGCGCTGATCGTCTTCTTCCCGATCCTGATCTCCGCAGTGGTCGGGCTCCGGCACGTCGACAAGGACGTGGTGGACGCCGGCCGGATCGACGGCGCCTCCAGTTGGGGACTGCTCATCCACGTCGAACTGCCGATGGCGTTGCCCTCGGTGCTCGGCGGAGTGCGCAACGGGGTGGCTCTCGCCATCACCGGTGCGATCGTCGGAGAGATGGTCATGGGCGGTTCCGGCCTGGGCACGGTGCTCACCATCCAGCGTTCGGCTGTGGACACAGCCGGCATGTTCGCCACCATCGTCGTTCTCTGCGTCGGGGCCTCGGCCGCGTACGCGGCGATCCACCTCTGGGAGCGCCGCTCCCGCATCATCAACTCACTCAACTGAAGGGCCTGAAGACAGTGAAGAACCGACGCCACCTCCTCGCCGGGGCGACCGCAGCCCTCGTGCTGGCAGCAACCGGCTGCGCAACGACCACAGCGCCGAGCTCCACCCCCGGCACGACGGCAGCACCGCCCTCCCCGACCATCGGGCTGACCTACATCCCGAACGTCCAGTTCAGCCCGTTCTACGTCGCCGAGACCGACGGCAGCTTCACCGCTGCCGGCGCGAAGCCGACCCTGCGCCACCACGGGGCCTCCGAGGGGTTGTTCACAGCCCTGGCAGCCGGGCAGGAGCAGTTCGTCGTCGCCGGCGGCGACGAGATGCTGCAGGCGCGCTCGGAGGGCCTCGACCTGGTCGCTGTCTCCGCCTACTACCGCAGCTACCCGGTGGTGGTGATCGTGCCCGCCGACTCCGGCATCACCACCCTCGCGGGGCTGAAGGGGCACTCGGTCGGGATCCCGGGAAAGTACGGCGAGAACTGGTTCGGCCTGCAGGTGGCGCTCCGCTCCGCCGGGCTCACCGAGGCCGACGTCAAGGTGCAGGAGATCGGCTACACCCAGCAGGCCGCGCTGACCACGCGCAAGGTGGACGCCATCGTCGGGTTCAGCAACAACGAGGCGGTCCAGTTCGCGGAGGGCGGGTTCGCAACGCGCAGCCTGCCGATCGCAGACGGGCAGGTGCCACTTGTCGGGATCTGCCTGATCACGACAGCCGAGTACGCGAAGTCGAACCCCGAGGCCGTCAAGGCCGTGACGAACGGCATGCTCGCCGGCATCAAGTCGGTCGTCACGGAGCCGGACCGGGCGCTGGAGGTGTCGGCCGGCTACATCCCGGGGCTCTCCGCGGCAGCTGCCCAGCAGTCGGCAAGGGCCACCCTCGCCGCGACCGTGCCCCTGTGGACAACCGCAGACGGCGAGGTCGACGGCCGCCTGGACGCAGCCCAGTGGACCGCCATGGCCGACTTCATGGCTGCGCAGGGGCTCACGTCGGCGAAGGTGGATCCGACACCGGCGTTCTCGAACGACTACCTGGGCTGAAAGGGCTCTGTGAGCCGGTAGCCTCTGGACAATCCTGCGACAATGTGCGAGGAGCGAGGGAGGCTGATGAGCGAGCACGAGGTGCCGGGATGGGACGACTACTTCCTCACCATCGCCGACGCCGTCGCCCGACGCGCGAAGTGCACCCGCAGGCGGGTCGGCGCTGTGCTCGTGATGGACAAGCGGATCATCGCCACCGGCTACAACGGTGCGGCCTCCGGCCGTCCCGACTGCCTTGAGGGCGCCTGCCCGCGCGGCCGGCTCGGCTATGACGAGATCCCAGGGCTCGGCGACTACGACCGCCCGGGCACGCCCGGCTTCTGCATCGCCATCCACGCAGAGGTGAACGCCCTGCTGTTCGCAACGAGGGACACCAAGGGAGCGACCGCCTACATCACCGATCCGCCGTGCCCTGGTTGCCGCAAGGCCCTCGCCGCAGCTGGGATCGTGCGCGCAGTGTGGCCCGACGGCGAGCACGACGTGGACGGCCTGGTCGACTGGAGCGCTCCGGCGTGAACGCCAAGCCCAAGACTTCCCAGCTGTCCGCCTGGGTCGACCGGGGCGTTGCCCTGTTCTGCCTCGGCACCCTGATCCCGGCTGCGCTGGCCGCTACCGACCAGGTGGCCTACCTTGCGCCCTGGTGGATGCTGGTCGTCGGTGGCGGCATCGTCCTGGCCAGCATCGGCATGATGGTGGCCAGCTTCGTCGGCTGGCAGTTGCGCTCCTTCGCGCTGTCCTACGTGACGGTGGTCACCTTCGGCCTGATCACCTGGCCGGCGGCCTGGCCGTCGGACGTCGTCGCAACCAGCAGCCCCTGGCTGTGGATGTGCCTGGGTGTCGCGGCGATCTGCCTCGCCGTCACCACCGGCACCGGCTGGGGGTTCGCCTACGCGATCGCGTCCGGCCTGCTGTTCGCTGCCGTCCGGATGACGCCGTCCGGGCAGAACGCCTCCCTGCTCGGCGCCTTCCAGGACATGATCGTGCTGGTGATGAACGCCTCCGTGGTGATCGTCGCCCTGGGCGTGGTCAGCAATGCCTTCAAGCAGCTGGACGAGGCCGAGGCCGCCTCCCGCAAGGAGGCCACCGACGCGGCCATCGAGGAGGCGCTGCTCGACGAGCGGCACCGGCTCGACGGCATCGTCCACGACGAGGTGATGACCACCCTGGTGGCGGCAGCGCACAACCCCAACGATTCGCACGTCTCCCAGCAGGCCCAGCGGGCGGTGGAACGGCTGGCCGAGGCCGAGGCGCCGACCGAGGCGAGGTTGCCGGTGACCGGTGACCAGCTCACCTGGCTGGTCACCGACGTGGTGGGCGCCCTGGTGCCGCAGGCACGGTTCACCTCCCAGGTCGAGGAGCTGGCTGTGCCGCAGCCGGTGGCCAGCACGATCGGCATGGTGGTGCGGGAAGTCGCCCTGAACGTGGCCAAGCACTCCGGCGCGGAGAACGTCGAGGTGCACCTGACCAGCCCGGAGCCCGGGGCCCTGGCGATCTCGGTGATCGACGACGGCGTCGGCTTCGTTCCGGCAGCCGTCCCGAAGCGCCGCCTCGGCCTGCAGGTCTCGGTGGTGTACCGGATGTGGGCCATCGGCGGCAAGGCCGAGATCCTGTCCTCCCCTGGCAAGGGGACGGTGGTGAACCTGAGCTGGGCGCCTGGCGAGCAGCCGGTTCCGGAGGCCGAACAGCCCAAGCGCCGGCGTTCCGGGCGCGTGCTCGCTGACATCCCCGACCTGACCCGGCCGCTGCTGGCGCAGCTGGTCTGGGTGCTGGTCGGGCTGCAGTTCCTGCTCGGCTGGACCAGCCTCGACCAGGTCACCACGATCTGGCCGGTGTTCGTCGCCCAGGCGCTCGCCGCCCTGGCCACCTGGTTCACGCTCAGCCGCAGCACCGAGAACCCCATGGACTTCAAGCTGGCCGTCGCAGTGGTCGTGCTCCTGATCGTGGTCACGATGATCGTCCAGTCGGTGCTGCCCTACGGCCACTGGCCCGGCTATGCCACCTGGCACAGCAACGTGGTGATGGTGCTGCTGGTCACCGTGCTGGTGCGCGGCCAGGAGCGGGTCGCCTGGACCGGGGTCGGGCTGTTCGCCGTGATCTCGGCCATCTGGGCTGTGACCCACGGCATGGGCGTCGGCGACACCCTGCGGGCCGGCTTCGGGCCGTTCTCGTGGATGCTGGTCGCCCAGCTGCTGCAGAGCTGGCTGATCGACATGGGTGACCGCATGAACGCCTCCCGCCGGTCGTCTGCTGCCGCGAACAAGGCGATCGCCCAGAGCTTCTCCAAGCTGGTGCTGAGGGACGTCTGGCTCACCCAGCTGCGCGCGCAGGTCGGGCCGCTGCTGAACCGGATCGCCGACCCGGAGCATGACCTCACCGAGGAGGAGCGGGCCGCCTGCCTCGCCCAGGAGAGCCGGCTCCGGGACGCGATGCGGGCCGGCAACCTGGTCACAGAACTGACCTCGGACGCGATCGAGGTCGCCCGCGGCCGCGGCGTCGACGTGCGCCTGGTGGACAGCCGGGGCACCCGGCTGCCGGAGGACGTCCGGACAGCCCTCACCCGGCACCTCGGCCAGCTGCTCACCGACTCGAGCACCAAGCGCGTGGTGGCTCGGGCCGCCCCCGAGGGCTACGAGGACGTGGTCACGGTGCTGACCGTTCGCGACGATGGCAGCAGCGAATTGGTCGGCCTTGACGCCAGCGGACGAGTGAGTACCCGATAAGGTTGGACAACCATGATCACCACCGCAGTCATCGATGACCACGAGGCCATTCGCCTCGGCATGTCAGCAGCCCTCCAGAACCACCCCGGCCACCAGGTGACCCTGGTCGACGGGGCTGGCACCGTCCCGGAATTCCTGGAGCGGGGCGTGCAGGCCGATGTCGTCCTGCTCGACCTGCAACTGGATGACGGCTCCGACCCCCTCGACAACGCCGAGAGCCTGATCGACGCCGGCTACAAGGTGTTGGTGTACTCCATCGCGGACAACGTCCGCCTGCTGCGCCGGGCGCTGGCCGGGGGCGCGGCCGGGGTGTGCCGCAAGGCCGAACCGATCTCGGTGACGATCTCCTCGATCGAGGCGGTCGCCGAGGGCCAGGTGGTCATCAGCCAGGAGATCCTCGCAGCCATCGAGGGCGATGCGTCCTACGTCGCGGCCAACCTCGGCCCGCGCGAACGTGAGGTCCTCGCGCTCTACGCAGCCGGCTTCGAAGTGCCGGAGGTGGCCGGGCGCCTCACGATCACAGAGAACAGCGTCAAGGAGTACCTCAAGCGCATTCGGGTGAAGTACACCAACGTGAACCGACCCGCTGCGAGCAAGCTGGACCTGTTCCGCCGGGCCATCGAGGACGGGATCGTCCCGCCGGTCGAGCCGCACCAGTAGGGGAGTCCGGCCCCCGCACAGACGCTCCCGAAACGACCAGACGCTCCCGGAATTCCGGGAGCGTCTGGTCGTTTCGGGAGCGTCTGGCTCAGTACCAGCCGTGCGACCGCTTGAAGCTCCACGCGCTGCAGGGGGTGCCGTAGCGATCGCTCACGTAGTCGAGGCCCCAGCGGATCTGGGTGACCGGATTGGTGCGCCAGTCGGCGCCGAAGGCGGCCATCCTCTTGCCGGGCAGCGCCTGCGGAATGCCGTAGGCGGAGGAGTGCGGGTTGTCGGCCGTGACGATCCACCGGCTCTCGCGCATGATGATCGAGTCGTAGCAGCTGAACTGCCGCTCGTCCCAGCTGTACTTGTTCGCCATGATCTGGCGGGCGATCTCGCGCGGGTCGGTCACCGAGGGTTCGTAGCCGAGCTCCTGCACCCGCTGCTCGTACAAAGCCTTGATGTTGGCGTTCGTCACCTCGATCGCCACCGTCTGCTTGCTGAGCAGGGCGTTCCGGTAGGCGGCCAGGTCCTCGGCGTCGCTGCTGCCGGACCCGAAGGCGGAAAGGGGAGCTGCCGCAGCCAGGGCCAGGTCGCCGGCCGGCAGGGCCGGGCTGAAGGCGATCAGGGCGCCGAGGACGGCGAGCCCTGCTCGCATCCCCCGCCGCTTCGCCACGGGTGCAGCATACATAAGAAGGCTCTCAGGGAAAACTCAGGTTCAGGATGTGTTGTTCGGGACCTCGCCGGCCGCGGCGCGGCCGCTGGTTAGGGTGGGGGAATGCGACTGCGCCTGCTCAGCGGCACCGACCTGGTCGAGGGCCTGGCTGAGGCGCTCGCCGGGGGCCGCCCGGTCGCCCCGGCACCGGAGCCGAGGCTGTCGGCAGCCCTGAGCGTCGATGAGCCGGTGACCGAACCGGACGCGGCGGCGGTCGTGACCACTTCCGGTTCCACCGGTGAGCCGAAAGCCGTCGTGCTCAGCGCTTCGGCGATCCGGTTCGCCGCCGGCGCCACCCACGACCGGCTGGGCGGTCCCGGCGACTGGGTCTGCGCCCTGCCGACCCAGCACGTCGCCGGGCTGATGACGATCGCAAGGGCTGTGGTGGCCGGGACCAGGGTGCTGTTCGCCCGCGGTGACCTTGCCGACCTCCCACCGGTCGCCGGTCGCAGCTACCTCTCCCTCGTCGCTGCCCAGCTCGACCGGGCCCTGGACGACCCGGGAACCACCGCCCGGCTCCGCGACTACGCCGCCGTCCTCGTCGGGGGTGGCGCCCTGCCCGCCGGGCTGCGCGCCCGGGCCGAACGGGCCGGGGTGAGGCTGGTCGCCACCTACGGCATGAGCGAGACCTGCGGCGGCTGTGTCTACGACGGCCTGCCGCTGGCCGGCGTCCGGGTCGAGCTCGACGACGGCCGGATCAGCCTCGGGGGTCCGATGGCCTTCTCCGGCTACCGGCTCCGCCCCGACCTCACCGCAGAGGTCCTGGCCGGCGACCTCGTGCGCACCCGGGACCGTGGGCGCTGGGTGGGCGGGCGGTTGCAGGTACTCGGCCGGCTCGACGACGTGGTGATCTCCGGTGGCGAGAACGTGGACCTCGGCGCGGCGCAGCTCGCCAGCGACCGGGAGTTCGGCGCTGCGGCCGTGGTGCTGCTGGCCGTGCCCGACCAGCGTTGGGGTTCGCGGATCGTTGCCGTGACCACCCTGCCCCTCACCCTCGCCGAGGTCCGCAAGCGGCTGGAACCCGTCCTGGGCCGCGCCGCCACCCCGAAGGAATTGCGGCGGGTGGCGGATCTGGCGTACACATCCATTGGCAAGATCGACCGGACGGCGCTGCAGCGGTCCTGGGCAGGGAAGGGCGGGCATGGCCAAGCTGGCTGAATGGGTCGAGGGGGCCCGTCCGCGCACCCTGCCCGCAGCGCTCGCCCCGGTCCTGGCCGGGAGCGCCGTCGCCTGGTTCGAGGACGGGTTCGCACTACTCCTCGCCGGACTCGCCCTCGTGGTCGCGCTGGCCCTGCAGGTCGGGGTCAACTACGCCAACGACTACTCCGACGGGATCCGCGGCACCGACGCCGTCCGGGTCGGACCGCTGCGGCTGGTCGGCTCGGGAGTCGCAGCCCCGGGCCAAGTCCGGGCCGCGGCCTTCGGCAGCTTCGCGCTGGCTGCCGTTGCCGGCCTGGTGATCGTCGTGCTGACTGGCCACTGGTGGCTGCTGGCCGTCGGCGCAGCTGCCATCGCCTCGGCTTGGTACTACACCGGGGGCAGGAAGCCCTACGGGTACCTGGGGCTGGGGGAGTTGTTCGTCTTCGTCTTCTTCGGGCTGGTCGCTGTCAGCGGGACCGTCTACATCCAGCTCGGCCGGGTCACGGACGCGACCTGGTGGACGGCGATCGCCATCGGCGCCCTCGCCTGCGCCATCCTGGTCGCGAACAACCTCAGGGACCTGGACGGGGACCTGTCCGCCGGCAAGCGGACGCTCGCCACCAGGCTGGGGGACACCGGCACCCGCCGGTTCTTCCTCGGCCTGCTGCTGGTGGCAGCTGTCGGGGTCTTCGGGGTGGCTGCCACCAGTTCGTGGTGGGCCCTGCTCGGCTGGTTCATGCTGGTGGCCCTGATCGGCCCGATCCGTGAGGTGGCCCGCGGGGTCACCGGTCGCGAACTGATCCCGGTGCTGAAGCAGACCGGGCTGGCCGAACTGGCCTGCGCCGCCGGCCTGTTCGTCGGGCTCCTGATCGCCCGCTGAGGATGCCGATGGAGTCGGTCGCCTACTCGCTGCCCCTGCGCAACCGGTTCCGGGGCATCACGGTGCGCGAGGGTCTGCTGGTGCGCGGTCCGGTCGGCTGGGCGGAGTGGAGCCCGTTCGCCGAGTACGCCCGGCCGGAGATCGACGCGTGGTGGCAGGCCACCAGGGAGGCCGCGGAGCTGGGCTTCCCCGAACCGGTCCGCGACCGGGTTCCGGTGAATGTCACGGTGCCGGCCGTCGGGCCGGAGGTCGCGCACCGGCTGGTTTCCGGCTCCGGTTGCCGCACAGCCAAGGTGAAGGTGGCCGAGCCCGGCCAGTCGTTCGGGGATGACCTCGCCCGGGTCGAGGCGGTGCGCGACGCCCTCGGTGCCGACGGCCGCATCCGGGTGGACGCCAACGGCGCCTGGGACGTCGACACCGCCCTGGCCAACCTCAGGCTGCTGGCGCGGCTGGGTCTCGAGTACGCCGAGCAGCCCTGCGCCGGCGTCCCCGAGCTGGCCGAGCTGCGGCGCCGGCTCGCCCGGGCCGGGGTGGACGTGCTGATCGCCGCTGACGAGAGCATCCGGCGCTCGGGAGACCCAGAGCGGGTGGTGGCGGAGCAGGCCGCCGACATCGCCGTACTGAAGGTCCAGCCGCTCGGCGGCGTCCGTCGTTGCCTGGAACTGGCCGAACGGCTCGGGCTGCCGGTGGTCGTGTCCTCAGCGCTGGAGAGCTCGGTGGGCCTCGCCGCCGGGGTGGCGCTGGCAGCGGCCCTGCCGGAACTGCCCTATGCCTGCGGGCTGAACACGGCCACGATGTTCACCACGGACGTGACAGCCGCACCGCTGGTGGCGGTGGACGGCGAGATCACAGTGCGGCCGGTGACGGTGGACCACAATGGCGACTGGCTGGCCGCAGCCGCGACGACAGCGGCCTGGCAGGCCCGGCTCGCCCCGGTGGCCGCAGGAGAGGAGGACCGGTGACCGCTTCGCTGGCGTGCGCCGAGGCCGTCATCGGCCAGCTGCTCGCCCAGGGGGTGACCGACCTCGTGCTCGCGCCCGGGTCACGCAGCGCCCCCCTCGCGCTGACAGCAGCAGCAGCCTCGAGGGCCGGACGGCTGCGCCTGCACGTCCGGGTGGACGAGCGCGCGGCCGGCTTCCTTGCCCTCGGCCTCGCCAAGGCGACCGGGCGCTGTGTCCCGGTTGTGACGACTTCCGGCACAGCTGTCGGCAACCTGTTGCCGGCCGTGATGGAGGCCCATCACAGCGGCGTTCCGCTGCTGGTGGTCTCCGCGGACCGCCCGGCAGCGCTGGTCGGTGCCGGTGCGAACCAGACCACCGACCAGACCGTCGTGCTGGCCGGCTTCCTGCGCCACCTGGCCCGGGTGAGCTCCGCTGCACCGGCCGCCTCCTGGCCAGCGCAGGCCGCCCGCGCGGTGGCGCGGGCAACCGGCGCCCTGTCCCGGGACCCGGGGCCGGCCCAGCTGAACGTCGAACTCGCTGAACCGCTGGTTCCGGCCGACGGCCCGGTCGGTGGCCCAGCCGACCTGGCGCCGCTGCGCTTCGGGAGCCCCGGCCGGCCCGAGCCGGTGGCCCTCCCCGGCACCCCGGCAACCCTCGTGGTCTGCGGTGATGCCGGCCCGGAAGTAGGTCGGGCAGCTGTGGAGCTGGCCGTCTCCGCCCGGCTCCCCCTGCTGGCGGAGCCGTCCAGCAACGCCAGATCCGGCGCCAACGCCCTGGCCACGGGACGGCTGTTGCTCGCCGGGAGCCTCGGCGCCGGCATCGAACGGGTGATCGTGTTCGGCCGGCCCAACCTCTCCCGGCCGGTGACAGCCCTGCTGTCGCGGCCCGACGTCGAAGTGGTCGTGGTCACAGCCACCCCCGACTTCGTCGACCCCGGCCACCGCGCCGGCCTGGTCGCCGGTGCGGTAACGGTTGTCCCCGGCCCGGGGGAGTGGCTGGCCGCCTGGCAGCGGGCCGACCGGGAGCGCCTGGCCGACCTCGACCGACTGCTGTCGGGCGCGGCGCAGCTCACCGGCCCCGAGCTTGCCCGGATGGTGGTCGGTGCTGTCCCTGCCGGGCAGGTTCTCTGCCTCGGCAACTCGAACCCGATCCGGGACGCTGACCTCGCGCCGGTGCGCGCCGACCCGGTTCCGGTGTTCGCCAACCGCGGCCTCTCCGGCATCGACGGGACGATCTCCACCGCGATCGGGGTCGCCCTCGGTTCCGGGGTCCCGGCAACCCTGCTGTGCGGCGACCTGGCCTTCTGCCACGACGCCGGCGCCCTCGCGATCGGGCCGGGCGAGCCGCGTCCGGACCTTCGGGTGGTGGTCGCCGACGACGGCGGGGGCAGCATCTTCGCCACCCTCGAGTACGGCCAGCCGCGCTTCGCTGCTGACTTCGAGCGGG
>JADLEH010000105.1 GCA_020846255.1 Propionibacteriaceae bacterium | reverse complement strand
GCCAAACCGTCACTGTCAGCGACCAATCATCACAATCCATCCATCCAGACGCACAACTGACAACACCAGCAACAACGCCCAACCGATCAACAAACCAGGTTCACGAACCTGAGTTCATAGAAACAGCTGGTCGGCCATGAGATGGGGACTTGGGGCGCTGGTGCTCGTCCTGGTCGTGTTCGGCGCGGTTCCGATCGGGATCCTGACCATGGCCACGGTCGTCGTGGCACCCGCGGTCGCCGAGCAGATCCGGCTCGACCCGTGCAGCGCCAACGACACCGACACCGACACCGACACGGCGGCAGCACTCTCCGCGACCTCGGGGGCGTTCGGCCTGCCGAAGTGGGGGACGCCGAGGTACCAGTCGCTGACCAGCCCCGCCCAGCAGGTCCCGGCACGGATCAAGGCGCTGTACGTGGCGGCGGCGGGCCGGTACAGGGTGCCCTGGGAACTGCTGGCCGGCATCGGGATGGCCGAGACCCGGCATGGCCGCAACAACCACACCAGTTCCGCCGGGGCGCAGGGCCTGATGCAGTTCATGCCCGGCACATTCGCCGCCTACGGCGTGGACGGGGACAGCGACGGGCGCCGCGACATCCACAGTGATGCGGATTCGATCTACTCCGCCGCCAACTACCTCATCCGCTCCGGCGTGCGCACCGGCCAGGCCGGAGTGATCCGGGCCTTGTGGGCCTACAACCGGTCGATCAGCTACCGCAACGACGTGCTTTTCTATGCCTGGAGCTACGCCGGCAAGGCTGGCGCCGTCGTTGAGGTCGGCGACCCGTCCGACTGCTTCGGTCTCGGCGGCGACATTCCCGGTTTCGACGGCTCCTGCCCGCCCTCGGGCTCGGCGGCCGAGCACGGCCTGCGAGCCACTGCGTTGCGCGGACTGCGCTGCATCAAGGCAGCGTTCCCCGCGATCAAGTACATGGGCGGTCGCCGGTCGGCTTCGTCGTCGACGTGCAGCTTCTCCGACCACTGCACCGGTCTGGCGGTCGATTTCATGATCCCCAGTTGGAACACCCGAGACGGCAACGCGTACGGCTGGCGGGTCGCGCACTGGGTCCAGGCCCACGCGAAAGCGCTGCGGGTGAAGTACATCATCTGGGACGTCCGCAAGTGGAACCTCTCGGCAAGCGCCAGTTGGCGCCCCTACCGGCATCCCTACGGCAGCTCCAACCCCACCCTCGCGCACAAGAACCACGTCCACGTCAGCTTCTATGCATCAGGAGGTGACTCGCGATGACCATCGCCCAAGCCGACCGGCGCCGCGACCCCTACCCGTTCACCTGGGAAATCCCCGTCGGCGTCCTCACCGTCTGGCTGCTCCTCGCGTGTCTCGGTGTCCACCTCGGACGGGCCATCGCCAACTGGTTCGCTGGTGCCGGCTGGACCTGGCCGACCGGACGAGCTCTCTTCGCCAGCCTGCCCCGCGTGCTTGCCGGCGACCCGACCGCCGGCGTCGCCGTGCACGGACCGGCAGCCGGCGCGGCGGCCCTCCACGGCTGGATCATCGCCGTTCAACTCGTGCTGCTCGCCGCGACCATCGCCGGCACCCTCTGGGGCCTCCACCGCTGGGGGCCCGGCCGGATGCACGGCATGGCCAGCCCTAGTGAGACCGAACAGATCCTCGGCATTAGCCGCCTGCAACGGGTCGCCCCGATCATCCGGCCCGACCTCCAGCCACCCGTCGCGACGAACGAACAACCCCACGATGGCTACCACCCCGCACCCTGAACCCCGCCCCACCACCGACGAGCCACCGTCGCCTCCGAGCCAGCCGGCCGAGGAGGTGTGGGAGACCGTCCGGCCGATCCATCCCGCGTCCCGGTTTCAAGCGGTTCGGTTGGCGGCTGTCCCGCCGCTGGCGCGGAATCTGACCATCCCACCCCGTCCTAACCGAGTCACGAAGGAGACCCGACGATGAGCGAACACGACATCCCCCGGCTGCGGATGCACCACCCCGGCGAGGTAGCCGAACTGATCCCCTACTTGGTCGGGTTCACCCCCGAGGAGTCCTTGGTCGTCATCGTCACCCGCAACGGACGGGTCGAAGTCACCGCCCGCGTCGACCTCGACGACATCCAGCACCCCGGCGCCACCGAAGACCTCCTCGACCGCATCTGGGCGAGGTTCCCCGACGCCGACGCGTTCCTCGTCGCCTACACCGACGACCACACCACCGGCTGGAACACCCTCCACCGCGCCGACGCCCACCTCTCCGGGATGGCCGACCGGCAGACCATGCTCATCGACGCTGACACCTGGGAACTCCCCGACGGCGAAACGGGCACCATCGACCCCGACGGACAGATCGCCACCCAAGCCGCCAACTACGGCCTGAAGCTGCGACCCACCCGCGCCGACCTCCAAGCCGCGTTCGCCAGCGCCCCCGACAC
Organism: Propionibacteriaceae bacterium; assembly: GCA_020846255.1. Taxonomy (GTDB): domain Bacteria; phylum Actinomycetota; class Actinomycetes; order Propionibacteriales; family Propionibacteriaceae; genus Propionicimonas. The sequence goes on along the minus strand of JADLEH010000105.1, from coordinate 13,700 downwards.
CGACCAGCTCGCCACCCGGGTCGGCGCCGTCCTCGACACCCTGCCCAGACCCCACGACACCGAGGCGATCCTCACCCTCACCGCCGACCTCATCAGCCGCAGCCTCCCGGACGAGCCCGCCCGTGTCACCGACCCGCCACAGGCACACGTCCCGCTGGACGATGCCATCAAGCTGGCCGTCCTCACCCAGAACCCGTCCGCGCAGAGCCTCGCAGTGCTCACCATCACCCGCGACAACGCGCCCGAGCACCTCGCCCTGTGGCGCGACGTCGTCAACCAGGTGCCCGCCTACGGCGCCGAGGCCCCGCTGTACCTGGCCGGCATGGCCGCTTGGATCAGCGGGGACGGAGCCAGCGCTGCCGTCGCCCTCGACAGGTCCGTCGACCTGAATCACGGCGAACAGCCCACCGGGCAGGTGCGGCTGCTCAGCCAGCTGATCGACCAGGTCGTCCCACCCACGGCGTGGGAAGCGATCCGCGGGGACGTGCTCGCCGCCGCCGATCCCCGCGTCCGCGCCGCCCTCTGTACCACCCCGGCCGAACCTGAGGCGTGGGAGACCATCACCCCGACCCCCATCCGACGCCCCGAGGCCCGAGACGTCCCGCCGCCAGCACCGGGCATCGCAATCTGAGGAGCCGGCGATGAATCGGCGCTTCGACCCGACCCAGGTGGGTTGGCGGATCGGAAAGGCCCACGAGCCGCGCGGCGGCGACCTGTGGTGCCCTTGGGACCGCACCGCCGGCGTGATCGGCCCGCAAGGCTCGGGCAAGACCCTCGACCTACTCACCCCAGCCCTGCTCGCCGCACCTGGCCCAGCGCTGGTCACCCTCACCAAGGTCGACGACCTGCTGCTGTCCTACACCGCCCGCCGCAGCGACGACCGACCCGCCAAGGTGCTGGACCCGTTCGCCCAGGCCGACGGGCTGCCCGAACTCGTCTGGGACCCAATCGTCGGCTGCATCGACCCCCTTGTCGCCGAACGACGCGCCAAAGCGTTCACCGCCGGCACCATCAAAGCCAGCGCCACCGGCGGCTCCGGCGACGCAGCGGCCCGCTTCTATGCCGCCGAAGCCGCGAAGGTGCTGCAGTGTTACTTCCACGCCGCGGCGCTCGCCGGCCACACCCTCGACCGGCTGCTGGAATGGGTCGCCCGGCCGCTGGCCACCCACGAACCTGCCGAGATCCTGCTCAACCACCCCGGCTCGGCACACTTCTGGCACGGACTCCTCCGCGGTGCGCTCACCGGCGACGACCGCACCACCGGCAACACAGTCACCACCGTCCAGCAGGCGATGAGCCTGTTCTTCCAACCCGGCATCCGCACCCGCTGCGTCCCTGGACCCGGCCGACGGCCGACTGACATCGCCGCGGTCATCCGCGACCGGGGCACGTTCTACCTGCTCGGACGCGAAGACCCCTACGCCTCCGCCGCGCCGCTGATGACCGCGCTCACCGAACACATCCTCGACACCGCGCTCCAACTCGCCAACGTCAGCCCGTGGGGGAGGCTGTGCCCGCCGATGCTCGCCTGCCTGGACGAGTTGCCGTCCACCGCGCCGCTGCCTACCCTCCGTACTCGGATGGCCAACGAACGAGCGCTAGGGATCTCGTTCATCTACGCCGCCCAGACCTGGCGGCAGCTCGCCTCAATCTTCGGCGACACCGACGCCCGCGCCCTGTTCGGGCTCACCAACGTGCTGATCATGTTTGGCGGCTCCAAAGACGTCGCCTTCAACAAGGAAGTCTCCGATCTCGTCGGCACCACCCGCGTCAGCCGCACCACCTGGCAACTCGGACAAACCGGCGGACGCTCCGCGCACGGCGACGACATGCTCGTCCTGCGGCCCGAAGAAGTCCGACAGCTCCCTGAGAAGCACGCTCTCATCGTCGCGGAGAACAGCAAGCCCATCATCGCCAGGCTCACGCGCTGCATCGACGGCAAGACCGGCCAAGCGCTCCTCACGCAACAGCGCGAAGTCCGGCAGCAGCTTCAGCTCCGACGCGACCAAACCGTCTCCGCCGATGCTCGCACGGTCGCGGCGCTGGCCGGCGACCGAAGGGACGACCAGGCGTGACCGGTCAACTGGCGCAGCCGTTCCCAACCCCGAGCGGCGACGAACTCCGCAAGGCCTACAACGACTTGTACTTCGCCGTGAACGGTGACGAGCAGAAGAAGAAGCAGATCGGCAACCCGAACAAGCTGCCCCGGCCCTGGGATCCGCCCACCTGCACCAAACCGGCGCTGCGCCGCGAACTGTGGAAGTGGCTCGACGATGTCGTGATCTGGTTCAACCACGAGTACGTCTGGGACCACAACGCCGGCATGATCCCGGCCTGCTGGCCGCAGCACCCGCACCTCGTCCACGAGATCGCGGTCCTGGCCGACCAACGCCGCCGCGCCGGCATCGACCCCACCAGCAGCGCCCTCGAAGAATGGCACCGCTACGGCGTCCCCGGCTTCCTCGAACGCCTCAAGACCCGCACCAAGAACGGCTGCGACGAACACCACGCCCGCTGGCCAGCCGAGGCGCGTCATGACCGCGGCGCCACCCGGCCATCAGCGGACAGCCGAGCGCGCCTGTTCGCCGACGACGTCGCCGAACTCAGCCCTGTCCCAGAGCGAGAGAGACAGCCGCAAGCGCTTCACCTCGTCCGCCAACCGAGCGGCGAACTCATGGACCCCGTTACCGGAGAGGTGTTCTGAGCAAACGCATCCGTCGGCAGATCAGTCGAGGAATGCCGAGCGAAGCACATCGCTGTCACTGGGCAAGCGTCCGCATCGCAGGTTGGCTCGTTCTTGGCATGAGAATCACGTCCTCGTGGTCGTCATGGGCAATGGCAACTCCAGGCACGGTCAATCCCCAGTCGATGGTCTGGATGCCGAGGTGCAGGACCGTGCCCTCGAGTTCGAGGTCCAACGGATAGTTGACGACCAGCGGTGACGGTGAGGTCGGAGCCACCTGGCCCGGTGACAGATGCATGCGAATGCTCGCCCAACTGAGGGGGACAGCGGATCCGGCTAGAAGCGACGCCGCAGCCTGAATCTCCAGCGCCTTCGCCTGCGTCAGGGTGTCGAGTTGCGGAACCCTGAGTTCGTGCTGGCCGAGATGATCGCTTATCCGGACAAGCGCTTCAATCAACCCAAGCTGGTTGTCCACGAGAACAGTCTCGGCCGGAGGCTGTTCGAGAGCGCCAACAGCGTTGCCCTCCGAGTCGGTCAGGACATACTCGCCGCCCTGGAAGGCGCCAGAGAACAGCCGCACTCCGTCCAGTAGGTCGTGGGGATCCTTGCCGCTTACGTCACGAAGGGTCAATGCTGATCCGGTCGGCCGCATCTCCTCATCAAGCCGAACCTTGAACTCGAAAGCTCCGTGACGCTCAAACCAGGTCACCTCGAGGCCGGTCTCAAGTTGTTGCGATGAAGCGAAGTCCAAGGCACACGGGCCCAGGTCGGGCAACTCGGATCTCCGAAGCCTCAGACTCAAGGGATCAGGAGTGACCCGCGGGCCCCCTCCCGCGAGTTCCTGAAGAACCGAGTAGTCGAGCAACAAGGCCCCGGTGGGCACCTCGAAGGGGGGTTCGCCTTCCAGACTTCCCCGAGGCAACAGATACGCCGACTTCAATGTCCAACCGTCATCCTCCGGACTCCTTGCAATCACGTCTACCTCGAAGGCTTCAGGTGCCAGGTCCAGGAGGCCTTGGGCTCGGATCCTCTCGATGAGCGCAAGCGTGGCCATCGCCAGCTGGATGAGCTCACACACAAGTCGCGCAGCGGCACGGAATCGCTGAGTGATCCCAAACCGTCTCGTGCGGCCCAGTTCATTCTCGTCAGCGTGGACCGTGTCCCCGTAGATGTATGCCCACGCAAGCTGCGTGTCTGTCACCGACTCCGGCGGGGTCTCATCGCTGGAACTCAGGAGGCTGACGTAGTAGCCGACTCTGCCCCCGTTTCTGGTGGTCGTGCTACGCCAGCGGGCAGCCAGGTCCTCCAAGTCACGCACCGAGTCGCTCTGCAATGATCCTGAGGCAAGGAAGCGAAGGGCCTTCAGCGCCTTGGCGTAGAAGGATGGATCTCTCTCGAGTACCAGCGGCCGCACCCTCGCCGCGGCCGACTCAACCCTCTCCTCGTCGGGAACCACGAACCGGAGCGTCTGGTGACCGCCCGGAGCGGCCTGATACTGGAGGGTGCCACTTCCCGTGGCGCTGAGCAGCTCTTCGTCTTTCGCGAGGGAGTGCTCTCTGACGCGCCGGGCGCGCACCACGAAGCTCTCGAGGTTCTGCTGGTGCATCGACTTCACCTCGGGATACCGAGGCGAGGCTTCGTCAAGCACGTGCGCACCTCCATGGGGAGACTTGTCGCCAGCTGGAGCAAGTGGAACAGAAGACCATGTTCTCAGAGGAGTTGGCAGACCGAGGGTCGGGTTAGGGCGAGCCGTGCTGTCGAGTCGACCGATCCGTCGCGGCGCGGGGCTCAAGTCCTGGGACGTTCTGGGGAACCCCCGGGAAGGCTCAAGCGCGCGGGATCACTGCGGTGGGCGCGCGGCGTCCAGACGGCGATGGAGAAGGCTCGCGAATCCCAAGTACTCCAACGCCTCCTGTGGGTCTTGGTCTGTGCTGAGGTCGTGTGCCCGAGGGTTGCGAACCAGCCAGCATCGCGCCACGGAACAGGGCCAGGAAGCCCTCACGTTCATCGTCTCCGCTCTGGCCACTCCGCGACACGACGTCGATCTGAGGCGTGGAGCCACCGAAGGCCGCACCCATCAGCTTCACCCCCGACGCTTTCGAACCGGTCAAGTCGCGGACTCGCAGCTCTATCGACTTGAATGCTTCTGCGACGGCGGACTCGAAGTGACCATCTGCGAACAGGCTGCCGGCTGAGCGCATGACTATTGGGTGCAGGTTCTCGATCGTTAGTCTGCGGATCGGCGCGACCCGTGGCGCAGGAGCGTTACTCCATACGACTTCCGTGAATCCCTGGCCTGGCGCCCATGCGGGGGCTCGGTTGATCTTCACCTCAGTGGCGACGTATCGCGCTGTCCCTCCGCGCGGGTCCGGAACATCGACAATGTCACCTTCATAGACCGGAGTCTCGATCGCGAAGAAGCCGCTTGCAGCTTGGAGTTGAGCTTCAGCCTCGCAGCGGGATTCGTCAGCGGTGCCCGCACTGTGGGTGATCGTCACCTTCGTTACTCCCGCTCTGCGGATCAGATCTGGCAGCGGCACGACAACACATCTCCTCTCGTTCTTCCCGCCAATAGTCACAAAGGGGCACGGACAGCGATCACAGTCGAGCACGCGGATCGAAGCCGGGGGCGCTCCTGGGAAGGAGCGCAGGATCGATAGGTTCGCCGAGATGGTGAATCCGCCAGCTAGTTCTTGGCACGATGGCGATCTCGGGCCGCCAGACGAGTGTGGCATGCATTGTTGCTGGCACTCGATAGAGATCCTCGTTGGTGTGCTGGTCAGTCTCCACCAGACGAACGTACGCGACGTCTGGAGCGTCGATTCCATACAAGGCTGTCGTGCTGATCTTCAATCCCGAATCGAAGATCCTCCGCGCTCGAGAGAAGTCGCCCCAAGCGTCGAGCGTCTCCGGCGTCACGAACGCGGCTGCGATCCGCAGGTCCGCGTCCGGCTGCTCAAGTCCAGTGCGAAACACGTCCACGAACAGCGCGGGGTGCCAGTCGGGGAGCGCCTCGTACGCCAAGAGCGCATCATCTTCATCCGTCCACCCGACCGCGTCGCTGTCCATGACCTGATGGTGCCAGACCGCTCAGACACCCCAGGACCTCGCTCCCAGATTGGGGTGCCGAGGAACTCCGAACTGCCGAGGAGCTTTGCATCCGCAGCCGCGCAGGACTAGACAGTTGACCGTTCTGGCGATGCGTCTGGCTGAACTCATAGGCGAACTGCGGCGGCTGCGAGTGCGGCTATCCAGGAGCCCAACAAGAGCCAGGGGCCGTAGGGGATCGGGCTGGCGCGACGAGTTGCCCTGTGCCAAACCAGGGCGGCCGCTGAGCCCACAAGGACGCCGAGCCAGACTGCATCCGGCCCTACGGAACCGAGAGCAAGGCCGATGAGTGCGGCGAGCTTCGTGTCGCCGAACCCGATGCCGCCCTTGGTGGCGAAGTGGACGGAGGCAAACACGCATCCAGTCACTAATGCGGCGGCCACCGGCAGGGCGAGCGCCCACCAGTCCCGTTCGGCCACTGTGACCCCTACGACGGAGAACGTAGTGACGGCCGTGGCGGGCACGAGCGCCCGGTTCGGATGGCGTCCCTGCGGGTGGTGGGCTTTCCGGGGTGAGTGCCTCGGTGCCTACAGGTCGCTGCCGGTGATGGCGGCGACGCTCTGATTATCCCTGGTGGGTGCCAGGAGTGCCATGGATCCTTCGGAGAGGTAGCGGCGTTCGTCGATGGTCCATTCGTCGTTGGTGTCGGTGAGGATCATGCCGACGAGGCGGATGACGGAGGCTTCGTTGGGGAAGATCCCGACGACGCGAGCGCGGCGTTTGATCTCCTTGTTCAGCCGCTCGAGCGGGTTGGTCGACCAGATCTTGCGCCAGTGGACCCGCGGGAAGCCGGCGAAGGCCAGCACTTCGGTTTTGGCCTGGTCCATGTAGGGCCCGATCTTGGGGATCCGGGCGGCGAGCTGGTCGCGGACCTGTTCCCAGCAGGCGGCGACGGTCTCAGCGTCGGGTTGGGCGAAGACCGTGCGGAACAACGCAGCGACCATGTCCATCTGGTTCTTGGGCACCATCGCGAGCAGGTTGCGGGCGAAGTGAACCCGGCAGCGCTGGTGGCCGGCGCCCTGGAAGCTGCGGGTGATCGCCGCGACGAGGCCGGCGTGCTGGTCGGAGATCACGAGCCGGACCCCGCTCAGGCCGCGGCTCTTCAGGCTGGTCAGGAACGTCCGCCAGAACATCTCATCCTCGCTGTCGCCCACATCCACGCCGAGGATCTCCCGCCTGCCCTCGGCGGTGACACCGGTGGCCACCACGACCGCTTTGGAGGTGACCAGCCCGCCACCGCGGACGTGGAGGTAGGTGGCGTCCAGGAACACGTACGGGTAGGTGCTGGTGTCGAGGCGGCGGGTGCGGAACCGGCCCACCTCCTCATCCAGCCCGGCACAGATCCGCGACACCTCCGACTTCGAGATCCCCGTGCCCCCCAGGGCGACCACGAGCGCGTCGACGTTGCGGGTGGACACCCCGTTCACCCACGCTTCCATGATCACCGCGTACAGGGCCTGGTCGATCCTCCGGCGGGCCTCGAGCACGCTGGGGAAGAACGAGCCGGTGCGTAGCTTGGGGATCGCCAACTCCACCGTGCCGGCCTTGGTCATCAACTCCCTGGGCCGGGACCCGTTGCGTTCAGTGACTCGATCGGGGGTGCGTTCATAGCGGGCCGCGCCAATCACCTGGGCGGCCTCGGCCTCGATCAACTCCTGGAGCACGAGCCGGACCGACTCACGCACCAGATCAACGCCGTCACCGGCACGGAATGCGTCCAACAGCTCGGACACGGCAGAATCAGACAGGGCCATCGGTGAGATCTCCTTCGATGCGTGCTTGGCCGTACACACCGAAGAATCACGCCGATGGCCCGCCTCTCAGCTCAGGCCACGCCGATCCCCCAAACCCCACCACTCCACGGGACTCTCACCCCGGTTCGGGATGCGGAGCACATCAAAGTCGACGGCGGCCAGCCAAGGACCCGTTACAGCGAGGGGGAGAAGCGGAAGATAGGTGATTGGCTCGCGGCTTATGATCGCCGCTGTGGCGAGGCTGCCGAGCGTGAGGACGCTGGTCCAGACCACCCACCACCGTGGCCCCGGTTGGGGAAGGGGCTGTTCATCCTCGTGGCGATAGCCGAGCGTGGCCAGGTTGTGGCGTAGCCAGAGTCCCAGCGGCACGCTGGCCGCTGTGGCGACAACGATCATCAGGATGGGCTGCACGATGTCTGTCCTCCGAGGTGTCGTTCATTCTCGCTCCGGGGCCGACGGTTCACCATGAGACTCCGTGCTGACGCGGCGGTTCGAGGGTGGGGAGCGGTTCGGGCCGGGTGCGGCGCACGGTCGGATCGACCGATTCGATCACCTCGGCTTCGCCGTGCTCGGTCTTGATGGCAGTGAGGCGGTCTTTGGTAGTCGCGATCTGGTCGGTGGCGACCTGGGTGGCCTTTCGCGGGTTGGCATTCCGGGCTTGGACCATGGACGCGAGCGCTGAGCGCACCAGTGCCGACGGCAGTCCGGTTCGTTCTGCGATGTCCTCGGTCCCGGCGATCCAGCGGTCGGCTGGCCGGGCGGCGAGAACGCGGACCGCGTCAAGTGCAGCCTCGCTGCTCGGGAGGTGGTCGAGGCGTTCGTCGATCAGTGAGTCGGCAAGGGGCCGGGCCTGGGTGATCGCGTCCGCTAGCCCGGCTGCATTGCCCGCTGCGACGAGGTCGGCCGGGTCGGCACCTTCGGGTAGGGCGGCGTGTGTGGGGTCGATGTTGTAGAGGGTGAGCAGCCAGTAGTCGCGTTCGGCGGCGACTTGGCCGGCGAGGTCGGCGTCGGTGGCCACGACCGGGGTGCGTCCGTGCTCGTGGAGTTGGGCGACCTGGGCCTCTGTGAGGCTGGTACCGAGTGACGCCACGCCGACGTGGCGGCCGTCGCCGGCCAGGCTGACGGCGATCGCGTCGAGCGGTCCTTCGACCAGGACGGGGGTGGCGTCGTCGGTGAGTTCGCCGGCGACGTAGAGCTGGTCGCCCTTGGCGAACAGCGGTGTGGCGGCCGTGTTGAGGTACTTCGGTCCACGCCGGTCGTCGTCGGTGAACTCCGGGTTGCGGCGGGCGACGAAGCCGAGAACCTGGTGGTCGTGGACGATCGGGACGACGAGGCGGTCGCGGAAGCGGTCGATGAGCCGTCCGGTGGATGCGGTTGTCGCGACTCCGGCGGTGAGCATTTCCTCATCGGTGACGCCGATTCGTCGGAGGTGCGTGACCAGGCTGGTCCAGCCGTCCGGGGCGTAGCCGAGCCGCAGCGGTTCGAGGTCGGCCGGGTCGCTGTGCAACCGCTCTGCGAGGTAGGGCTCTGCCCAGCCCTTCGGGAGGCATGCCTGGTAGTAGGCCGTGGTGAGTTCGTTGACGCGGGCGAGCCTGTCGATGGGGACGGGGCTGGCGGTGATCTGGTCGCGCCGTTCGAGCTGGTGACGGATCTGGGCTTCGGTGGGTTCGGGGGCGCCCATTCCGGAGCGGAGCAGTCCTTCGATGTGCAGGATCTGGTCGTCGTCGAGGTCATCGAAGTCGGCGTCGGCGGGGTCTGGGACGATTGTGGTCCGGTTGGCGGTCGGGGCCGGTGACCATCCCTGGTTCAGGTCGTCGGGCGGCTCGTCCGCGGGGTCATAGCGATACTCGTCGGGGATGTCCTGGCTGTCGGTGAGCAGGGAGAGTCGCCACACCCAGGCCTGGCACATGTCGGTGCGACCGTCGTCGTCGAGGCCGCGGGTCTCGTCGAGCAGCTGGTTCAGCGGCCAGCCTCGCTGTAGTCCGTGTTCGATGGTGGTCACCAGGGCCGGCCACCACGGGCTTTCCTGGAATTCCGCTGAGGCATTGCCGAGGCGCTCAGTGAAGGTTGGCAGCCATCGGGCGGCCAGGTGGTGGTCGGCGTCGGCGGCCTCGGCCACTGCGGGCGTGAGGTGCCGGGACAGCCGCCACCAGAGTGCGGCAGCCGCATGGTCGTCGGGCAGCGGACCCTGAGCCTCGGCGGCACGCAGCAGGCCGGGCACGTTGATCTCGGCCGAGGAGAGTTGGGACAGTCGCGCGGCCAGGGTCGGGGCGAAGCCGTCGGCCAGAACCAGCGGCGAGACTCGTTCGAGCAGCGGCCGCCATTCGGTCATTGCCGCGGTGGCAGTGGACGCGAGCCGCCGGTCGAGATTCCCCTGCCAGCGAGGCTCGACCAACCCATCGCGGCGATCTCCGGTGGGCCGGGTGTCGCCAGGTTCGACCCGGTGCGCGGCCCGCCATACCTCCACGTCGGCGACCAGCTCGGGAGCGGTCCGCCCGGTCCCGGCGAGCCACGTGGGTCGCGTCTCGGCTGCTTGTGCGTCCTCCCGGACCTGTTCGGCGAGCCGGACAACCAGCTGGTGGCGGGCGCCGAGGTAGCTTCCCCACAGCGGGTCGCGGCCCAGCGAGGCAGGGATGCGGGGCAGCCAGGGAAGCGGCCCGCCACGGTAGTGGCGGCAGCTGTCGGCGACGCGCCCGGCCAGCGCAGTGCACGGATCCTGGGCGTCAGTGATGGGGATGACCCGGGCGCGAGAGAGTGCCTGGGTCGGGTCGCCGCCGTCTGCTTGGACGGTCAGCAGCTGAGCTCGCAGCGCAGGCCAGGTCGGGCTGTCGGTGAGCCCGGGTGCGGCCTCGTCGACGGCTCGTTCGAGGCCGCGGATGCCGAGTTCTCCAGGTAGCTGTGTGGTGGCGAAGCTGACGGCGTCGCAGTATCGGGCCGCCGCGTCGCCGAGTTGGAGGGCGGGGTTGGCGGCCTCGCGCAAGGCGGTGCTGGCCGAGACGGGAGACTCGTCGCGGGCGAGGATGCGTTCGAGGACGTCGGTCGGGGTGAGTGGGTTGATGGTCTCGGGACGGATCAGGGTGTGCGGGTCGCCGTCGCCAACGACGACCACGTAGGCGTGGTTGGCTTCACGCCCGCGGGTGAGCATCGTGTAGGCCTGCTGGCGTGACTCGTTGCCGGCGAGCAGCCCGTGCATGGTGTCGGCGGTGACTCCCTGGGCCGTGTGCGTGGTGGTCGCATACCCCAGCTCGACCGACTCGGCGACGTAGCCCGCGGGCAGTTGGACGTGGCGTCCGGACTGGGTGTGGCGGACGTGGATGCCGCCCTTCGGGTCGACGTCGAGAACGGTCCAGCGGTCGCCGTTCTTCACCCAATCGGTGGGGGAGACGCGCAGTTTGCGGTTGTTGGTACGGGTGATGATCGTGTCGCCGGCCGAGGCCAGGTTGCCGTCGGCGAGTTCGATCTCCCGCGCCGCCGAGGGGCCGTCGAGCCGCTGGATGCGGGCTCGCTGGTTGAGGTCGGCGACGTGTTCGCGGGTTGGTGCGAGCATGATCGAGTCCAGCCCGCCGGCCCGGTCGGCCGACCATGCGGCGAACAGATCATCAGTCATCGTCGTCGCGTCGCCAACGTGGATGCGGCGCTGGTCGAGGTAAAACCCGAGCGCTGACGTCTGCCCTTCGCGCAGCGCCAGGCTGGCCGATCCCTCGGCCCGATCGGTGAACCTGACCAGCTCGCTGAGTCGCAGAGCGCCGTGGCTTGCCTGGATGTCGCGGAGCACTCCGCCGGCGCCGATCGCGGCCAACTGTTGGTCGTCACCGATCAGCCGGACGCTGCCGCCGCGCTCAAGAACGTGCCGCACAACGGTGTCCAAAGACAAGGTGTCGGCCATCCCGACCTCGTCGATGATCAGCAGCGTGGACGGCCCGATGTCGGCGACCCAGCCGGAGGTTTCGCCATTCCGCAACGACCAAACGAGCTTGGCCAGGGTGTCGCTGTCGCCGACCAGTTGCTCACCGAGGGCGGCCGCCGCGGCAGCTGACGGGGCGAGTCCGATCACGGACCCGCCGGCCGAGGTCCAGGCCCGGGAAAGCGCGTTCATGGCCGTTGTCTTGCCTGATCCTGCCGGCGCGATCGCGAGCTGGACCCGGGCTCCGGACGTGGCCATCTCGCGTACCAGCAGGACCTGTCCGGGGTTCAACCGGATGCCGTTGGAGTCGCCCTCCAGGAGGGCGATGTCAAGCGCTGGCGTCGGCACCACCATGCCGTCGCGCCGTCCGGCCGCGTCGACCAGGCGGGCTTCGGCGGCCAGGATCGCGTTCGAGGTGTACAGCTGCGACCCGGCGACCGTGTAAACGCTGGAGCCGTCGGTCCGCCGCAATGGAGCGGGTTCGGCGGGCTCTCCGGGATCGGTCCGAGTGAGCGCGACGCAGTAGGTCAGGGCTTGGTCGACGAGCAGGTTGACGACGGTTTCGACGTGCTGCGAGGGCACCTCGACGGCCCGCACGCGGCGCAGAGCTTCGGCCCGCAAGTGCCACGTCTGCCAGGTCGAACGATCCCGCTGCACGACCGCGACAACGCGCTTGGCGGCGTCCTCCAGCCACGCCCTTGTGGGAACCAGCCGGTCGCCCGGGACGGGATGCAGAGCGGCATGGATCATCGTCTGGATGCCGACCACGCCGCCCAGAACCTCGCTGGACTGCGTCCGCCACGCCGTCCGCTGCTCGGCCAGGCTGCGAGGTTCATGCTTGGCGTCGCGGGTCTCCAAGGTGGCCTGTTGGGCGAGCGCGATCGCCTCTACTGGGGTCGGGGGACGGCCGTGGTCGGCCTGGAACGTGGCGGTCAGGTCGCGCCGGCGGACCTCGATGGACTGCCGCCGGGTTGACCAGCGCTGGTTGAGTGCGGGGTCCACGCCGACGATCTCCCGGATCGGACGCTTGCGCGGATCGGTGTCGGCGCGCGGCGCGAACTGCACCCCGATGGCCTCGGCGAGGTGCCGTTCGAGGGCGGTGTTGTAGGTCTCTGAGGCGGTCACAACGGCCTTGTGAAGTACCCGGCTGTCGATCGACAGCCATCGTCCGTCGGTGAGCGTCTGGACCTTGTTCGCCACGGCGACGTGTGTGTGCAGGTCGGGGTCTCCCGCCCGGCTGTCGCGGTGGGTGAACGCGGCACCGACCAAGCCGCGGACGTCGACCTGGCTTACGCCGTCGGTGCCGGTGCGGGTGAACAGCGCATGGGATTCAATGAACGCCAGTGCGTCCGCAACAGCCTGCTGGTGGCAACGCTCGATGGCCGCTGCCAAGGCAGGATCGGCCAGCGCCCAGAGCGTTGAAACGGACTTGACCGGGGAGAAGGTGAGGTCGAACCCGGCAACCGCAGTGGTCTGCTGACGCGACAGCTTGGCGACATGGCCTGCCAGTTCGCGCTCGTTGAGCGGCCCGCGTCCGTACTCGTTGCGGAACATCTCCAGGGCGACCTGGCTGCGGATGCGGGCACGGTCCTCGATCGCGATGGCCGCCTTCTGGGGCAGGCCTCGCTCCTTGTTGAGGGCTTCGAGTCGGCGAGCAACCTCAACGCGGAACGGACTGATGTCGCCGGAGTAGACCCGGAACGGCTCCCCGAGCCGGGTGATCTCCAGGTAGTCCTTCTCCGCCAGACCGGGCCCGGCGAGGTCGCGCTTGCGTTGTTCGGCGAGCGGGTGGTGGCCCGATCCGAACAGCGCCAGCATCTGCTCGGCGGTCACCAGATCGCCAGCGTTCAGCCCGTCGATGCCGGCCATACCCGAGCCGACCCAGCGGCCGGGAACCTCGCCCTTCTCGGTGTAATAGGACGCGAGGCCGGTATGCCCCTTCTCGGTGGAGTCCATGGCTGCCACCTGGCGGGTCAGGTAGTCGTATCCCGACCCCGCCGTGATGCGGTGCAGGCTCATCGTCACGTCCCTTAAGCCCTCGGGACCCTCCGATCCGGACACCCGGATCGCAAAGTTCTCCGGTACGGTCTTCACTCAACCGCGCAATATGTCTCTGACTAGGGGCGATAGGACATGCCAGAGGTGTGTGATGGTTGAGAACTTCCGAAATCGGGGTTTCGGCGTCGACTGGCTACATGGACTGGGGACGTCGTCGGCGCGGTCTTGGAGGATTCTTCGGAATCTGCTCGGT
>JADLEH010000104.1 GCA_020846255.1 Propionibacteriaceae bacterium | reverse complement strand
CCTCCGGTTTTGGCCGGGCGCGCGGCTGGTGCGAGAATGTCGCAGCGCGGGGCATTAGCTCAGTTGGTAGAGCGCAGCCTTTGCAAGGCTGATGTCAGGGGTTCGAGTCCCCTATGCTCCACTCCGTCGCCGAGGGCGGCTAACGTCTTTCCATGGAGATCCCGGACGAGTACCCCGACGTCCTGACCGACGAGCTTGCGCCCTACGGCTTCGCCTTCGCCTCGACAACCGAGGGTGAGGACGGCGAGACAGCCGTGCTGTTCGAGGCCGAGCCGGAGTCCTTCGTCCGCGCCAACCCCGAACTCGGCATCGAGGAGTCCTACGGTTCGGCCTGGCCGCCGGCCAGCCTGCGACTGATCGTGAGCTTCGACCGGCACGGGGACCCGATCCAGGTCGACTTCGAGACCATCGACCTGCTCGCCTGGGCGGCATCCGCCGACCCCGGGCTGCACGACCGGCTCAACACGATGGCCGACCCGCTCGACCAGGCGGTTGCGGTGGGCGAGGCCTTAGGAGCAGTCCTGAGCACCGAACAGCCGATCGACGACTTCCTGGAGTAGGCGGCAGCCGTGGCGTGCTCCCGGCCTGCTGGGCTCAGTCGATGCGGTCCGTGCCCGCTGCCCAGGCCTCGGCGTTGGCCTGGTTCGCCGACTGCCAGTACCACCAGGCGGCCCAAGCCGCTCCGGCCAGCAGCACTGTGACTCCGAGCAGGTTCTTCACACCCGAAGCCTAGCCGCGCTCAGCGGGTGGGTTCGGGGGACGGCTGCTGCGCCTGCTTGCCGGTGAGGGTGGACACCGGGAAGCTGTCGTTCGCGAGGGCTGTCCGCAGGTTGCGCAGGCTGTCCGGTGCGGCCTGGGCGCCCTCCGGGGTGCTGTCGGCCAGCAGCGGCCAGGTGACGATCTCCCTGGCCTGTACTCGCGACTCCACCATGGTGTCGCGGATCACGTCAGCTGTGAGGCCCTCGTCGACGATCACACAGGGCGTCAGGGCGTTCATCACCTTGTCGAAGCGGTTCGGGTCGGTGAGTGCTGAGCCCATCGATGCCCGGGACAGTGCGACCCGGAGCAGTTCCGCGGTGCGCTCGGACCGGTCCAGGGTGTCGCCGGTGCCGGCAAGGTACCTGGCCACCTGGGGCCCGGTGAGCCGGCCGCCCGCCAACTCGAGGCCGCCGAGGGTGTCGACGACCAGCGCAAACCGGTCGACGTCCAGGTGGATCTGGTGGTCCATCCGGGAGCCGGTCAACGCCTCGACATCCCGGGCCGTCCGCAGCGGGTCGAGCGGGTAGCTCTCCGCGAGCGTCCTGCCGGAGCCGTCGACCGGCAGCAGGTCCGGCGGCAGGGCGATCAGGGTCAGGTTGCGTCGGGATGCGGACAGGTGCGCGATCAGCACCGACTGCAGCTCGCCGAAGCTGTCAGTGGTCATCAGCAGGTAGTTGACCGCTTCCGCCCCGTCGATCACGACAGCTTCGGGGCGGCCGTCGTAGGCGCCGAGCGCCTCCACCCGCTGCAGCCCCTCGGCCACGTCCCCGATCCGGTTCAGGTAGGTGGTGAGGACCGCTGCTCCGCCAACGGTGACGGCGACGACGCCGACGAACAGGACGATCGCCATCCGGTCGACCAGGCCACGCTTGCTGGCCGGCGGTTCCGTGATCGGCTGCATCCCACCCCCTTGATTACCAGCGCCCAGCGTAGGAGGCCCAGCCAAGGCCCGTGGCTACCCGGGCCGTCGGGAGGCTGGTCGCTGCCCCTCCCGGTCCGCGCCGACCAGTCGTCCAGCGCTCCCCCCGGGTCCAGCGGCTGCCGCCGGCGAAGCCACTCGTCCTCTACCCTGAGTTCATGTCGGAGGAGAGCCAGCGCCAGTCGGATGCCCGACGACGGCACGAATTGGCCGCTGCCGCAGCCCAGGCCGAAGCCGTGGCGGCCCAGGCCCAGCTGGACGCCTTCGTCGCCCGGCTGAAGGGGCTGGGAGTGGCCCCCGAACCATTGCAGGCAACCTTGCTGAACGGTTCCCGGGTGCGCTCCGACAAGCTGGGTTGGTACCTGAACCGCGCCCGCACCCTGGCTGTCGGGCCCGACGGCACCTACTTCCAGCTCGTCACAGCCGGTTCTGCCCTGGCGCGGTTCACCGGGGTGAAGCTGAGCCCGAGCGCGCCGACCCTCGTGATCGGAAGGGGTGGCCGCGACGGTGAGACCGGCGACCTGGCCGACTTCCTCGCTCGCGCCGAAGCGAGCTACACCGGCAACTGACCGGGAAGAGGGGGCCGGAACCCGAGGTGTCCGGAAATGGCACCAGGGGGCCGCTGGATATCCGAGCGTCCCCCTGGGCGAACTAGATGACGGATCGGCCGTCAACCCCCTTGATGAGTACGCTCCCATCGTAGGAGAACGCGCCCCTTCGAAACCGATGTCCACGTCTTCGATGCCGAATTGTTAGAAACGTGCAATCGATTCCGGTCCCAGTTGGCAACAGTGCACCAGAGCCGGGCAACACCCCCGGCAACATCGGGTGGCGAGAGTGCCTGCCATGGCTGCAACTGAACCGGCGCTGGTGGCGCTGAACCGTGAGTGGCAAGCGCTGTTGCCCGGCTCCACAGCGAGGGTCGAGGCCTGGGCGCTGGCGGAGCCGGCCCTGGCCGGCGCCACCGAGCTGGGTGGTGTCCTCGCCATGATCCGGGCCCGGCCCGACCCGGTGCTGGCAGCCCTGCTGCGGCTCGGTGCCCAGGATCCCCTGGCACACCGGGTGGTGCTGCAGACCATGCTCGGCAAGCTGGTGCTGGTGTGCGCCGGCCGCCCCGGGACGCTGCCCGAGGCGGTGTCCGAGCTCTGGTTGGCGATCGTCGGCTACCCCGTCGACCGGCGCCCCCGGTCGATCGCCGCCAACCTGGCCTGGACGGTGCGCCGGCGGCTGCATCCGGCTTCGGCTCCAGCGATGCCACTCCCCGAACCGCCGCCGGAGCCGGAGGCCGCTGCCGTGCTGGCCGACGCGCGCCGGCTCGGACTGATCGACGAACGGACCCACCGCACCCTATGGACCGTCTACGTCGCCGGGCTCACCAGCGGCCAGGCCGCAGCGGTTCTCGGCGCCACCCCCGAGGCCATCCGGTGGCGCTGCAGCCACGCCCTCCGCCGGCTCGCCAGGAGTGCCGAACTGCTCTCCGCCTGAGTCCGCAACCACGTCCGGCGGAGCCGCCCGAATCCTGACCAAGACCGGCGAGTAGTCCCCGTTCCGGCCAAGGTGCGTCACAATGGCGGACGGAGCCAACGGAGAGGACTCGGGTGACTGAGCCGGGAACGAGCAGGTATTCGGCCGCCGGACCGGCGGCGGCACGCCTGGTCGCGCAGCACCTGGTCATGAAGCCGTACATCTGGTCCGCGTTGAGCGTGCACACCCACGGGATGCGAAACCTCGACGGCCTGAAGCCGCCGTACGTCGTGGTCGCCAACCACTCCAGCCACCTCGACGCGCCGCTGATCTACGGCTCGCTGCCGCGCCGGCTGTCGAAGAACCTCGCTGCCGGGGCTGCCTCGGACTACTTCTTCGACTCCTGGTACAAGGCGTTGCCCACGGCCCTGTTCTTCAACTCGTTCCCGGTCGAGCGGCAGGGGCTGCGCGGCCGCCGCGGCATGGCCGGCGTCCTGCTCAACGAGGGCATCCCGCTGCTGCTGTTCCCAGAGGGCACCCGGTCGCGCACCGGGGCGATGGCGAGTTTCAAGCCCGGCGCCGCTGCCCTCAGCATCTCCCGCAACGTGCCGGTGCTGCCGATCGCCCTGGTCGGCGCGTACGCCGCGATGCCCTACGGGGCCACGGTGCCCGTGCCGGGGCGCCCCCACGTGCACGTGGTCTTCGGCCGTCCGCTCCGGGCAGCGCCCGGGGAGATCGCGCACCAGTTCTCCGAGCGCCTGCACCGCTACGTCGTCGAGATGCACGACACCACCGCCCGCGCCTACGGCATGCCGACCCAGGCCGACTTCGCCCGGGCGGTCGCACTCCGGGCAGCAGCAGCCCAGGCCCAGCTGGCTGCCGACCAGTCGGCTGAGCTCGAGTACTCGACCAACGATGAGCCCCGGCCGCCGCTGCTGCCGCCCGACCCGATGCCGCAAACCGACAGCCGGCCGGACGCGGCCGACGGCGGCCACGCCCAGGCCAGCTAGGCCAGAGAACCCGCGGCGAGCTGTGGTCGTCGGTTGGGTCAGGCGGCGGCAAGGACTGCGGTCAGCGTCGTCGTCCGGCGGCGGGCGACGGCGATCGAGCTGGCCAGTAGCGCCAGCAGTAGCCAGCCGACCAAAGTCAGGGTCGAGGTGGTGGCCCCGGCCGACTCGGTCACGATGGCCCGCACTGCGTCCAGCGCCGGGGTGAGCGGCGAGAACGGGCGCAGCGCGGCGAAGACTCCCGGCGCCGTCCCGATCAGCGCAGCCGCCGCGGTGAGCACGGCGAGGAGCACCGAGACCACCCGGCCGATACCGCCCAGCCAGGCGACCAGGGCGTGGTTGATCACGACGAAGGTGATCCCGGCGACCAGCAGCACGCCGGCGACCGCGAACCACTTCTGCGCTGTCAGGTCGAGCCCGAACTGGCCGAGGCCGGCCACAACGAGCGCCTGGGCGCCGACCACGACCACCCCCGGCAGCAACGAGCGTGCGATCAGCAGCGCCGTCGGTTCGGCAGAACTGAGCAACCCGGAGCCGATCGCCTTGACCACGGCATAGGTCGCAAGTGCACCCAGCCAGAGGGCAAGGACCAGGACCAGGCTGATCCAGCCCAGGTCGGGATCGGCGAGCCCCTGGAGGGCGCCGGTGTCGATCGGGGCGGCCACCACTGTGGCAAGGCTCTCCCGGTCGGACCTGGAGTAGCTCGGCAGCTTGTCCTTGCCCTCGGCGATGCCGTCGGCGAGCTTGCGCATCCCGTCGGCCAGCTGGGAGCTGCCACCGGCGGCGTCATTCAGGCCGTCGCTGAACTGCGTCATCCCGGTGGCCAGCCCGGCAGAGCCGTCGGCCACCTTCGCGATCCCGTCCACAAGGGCGGGCATGCCGTCGGCGAGCTCGTCTGTGCCGTCGGCCAGCTTGTTGCCCCCGGCGACGAGCTGCTTGAGCTGGGCCGCTGTGTCCTTGTCCGTCGCCGCGGCCTCCAGGCCCGCGCGGAACTGGGTGAGGCCGTCCTGGAACTGGAGGGTGCCCTGCTCGGCGGCCGCGCCGGCCGCCCCGATGCCGACACTCGCCCCCACCTGCGCGCCGCCGGCCAGCCCGGCCTTGAACGCCTGGCACATCGCTGCCTGGGTGACGGGATCGCCGAAGTCGGGGCAGGGGACCTGGCCGGCTGCACCCTCGGCGGCCGCGGTCGCGCCCTGGACGAGCTGGGTGTTGGAGCCCAGGTCGCCGAACTGGGCAGCCATCTGGCCCGCGCCGCCCTCGAACTGCCTGACGGTCGCGATCAGCGTCTGTTGGCCCTCGGCCGACTGGGTCACCAGCTGGTTCACCCCCTGCACGTAGTCCCCAGTGCCGTTTGCCAGCTTGCGGACGTCCTTGGGCAGCGACTTCGTCTTGCCGGCCAGCGTGCCGAGCCCGTCGGCGAGCTGCCGGGTGCCGTCTGCCAACTGGTATGCCCCGGCGTTGGCTTCCCGAAGCCCGCTCGCGAGGTCCTCGGCCCCGTCCGCCAGCTCCCCGGAACCGTCAGCGAGGGTGACGAACTGGTCACCCATGTCGTTGAAGCCGATGTAGATCTGCTTGAGGTAGCCCTCGGTGAGGGTCTGGTTCAGCATCATCGCGGCCTCGCTGGCCACCAGCTTGCCCAAGGTGGCGTCAGCCACCCCGGCCACCGGGGAGGTGTGCAGCTGGATGGTCGCCTGCTCCGCCTCGTCCGCCTCCTTGGCGAAGGAGGTGGCGGCGGCAGAGAAGTTCTCCGGGATGACGACCATCGCTGCGTAGCTGCCGGTGGCAAGGCCGGCGCGGGCGTCCTCCTCGTTCTCGAGCACCCAGGTGAGGTTCTCCTGGCGATCGGAGTCGACCAGGTTGGCGGTCAACTGGCGGCCGAGCGGGGTGTACTGGCCCTCGATGGTCACCGGCTCGTCGAGGTTGACCACGGCAGCCTTCACGGTGTGCGTCCGCGTGTCGGCGTTCACGCCGGCAAGCAGGAAGCCGCCGGCGACGAGCAGCGGCACCAGCAGCAGGCCCAGCAGGGTGTACCAGCGGGCGGGAGTGGAGTTGACGTGCTCGACGTTCATCGGGTCGCTCCTTCCAGAACGAGGTGCGAGGGCAGCCGGAGCACCTGGTAGGGCACCGGCAGCATGGCCTCGAGATCGGAGCCGGGCATGACGCCGAGCACCCAGGTGATCGGGTTGTCTGGGTCGGCGGGTTCGCCGAGGGCACGGCGCAGCGAGCGGTCCTGGACGTCGCCGAGCTCGTCCGCGCGGTCGACGCAGACCAGCCCGCCGCGCTGCCGGCTCAGGACGCGGCCGAAGTGGGCCACCGACGGGCCGAGCACCGGGGCGAGCCCGCGGACGACCGGGGCCTCCTCCGGGAGGACCCGGCCGAGCACCTTCAGCCTGCCATCGGTGAGTTTCAGCCGGCCGGCAAGGGCGAGCAGCAGGGCCCGGCGCTGGGCGTGCTCACCCTCGATGACCAGCACCTCACCGGGCCGGACGCTGAGGTCGATCCCACTGAACACGGTCCGGCCGGCCGCGGTAGCGGTGAGGCCCGCAGCGACGATCGCCGACGTGTCCCCGGGCGCCGGCCAGTCGGCCAGGTGCACCTGGCGGGTGAGCGCTTCGCCCTCGATGTCAAGGGCGGGCAGCCGGGCGTCCAGCCACCTGGGCAGCCACCAGGCGTGCCGGCCCAGCAGCTTCATCACGGCTGGCACAAGGGTCATCCGCACCACGAAGGCGTCCAGCAGTACCCCGACGGCAAGGCTGAAGGCGATCGGCTTGATGGCGCCCTCTCCGTTGGGCACGAAGAAGGCGAACACCGCGAACATGATCAGGCCGGCGGCAACCACGACCTTCGCGGAGTGGACGAAACCGTCCTCGACGGAGCGCTCGGTGTTGCCGTGCACGAACTCCTCGCGCATCCGCGAGACCAGGAACACCTCATAGTCCATGGCGAGGCCGAACAGGATGCCCATCAGGATGATCGGCAGGAAGCTGATCACCGGGCCGGTCTCGGGCAGGTTGATCGCCTGCTTGGCCCAGCCCTGGTTGAACACGAGGGTCGTGGCGCCGAAGGCTGCCGCCACGCTCAGCAGGTATCCCAGCGCCGCCTTGAGCGGCACCCAGATCGAGCGGAACACGATGGTCAGCAACACCAGCGACAGCCCGACGACGAAGATGCCGAACGGCACCAGGGCGGCCTCGAGCTGGTTGGTCACGTCGATCTGGATGGCGGTGAAGCCGGTCACAGCCGTGACCACGTCGTAGCGCTGCTGCCACTCGTCCTGGCGTTCGCGGAGGCGTTCGACCAGGTCGGCGGTGGCCGGGTCGTCGGGCCCGGTGGTCGGGATGATCTGCACCATGCCGGTGTCGACGTTGGCGTTCGGGGTGGCTGCGGCGACCATCCGGACGCCGGGCATCGCCTCGACGTCGGCCTTGATCCCGTCAAGGGCCTCAACCGGGTCGTCGAGCTCGACGATGCCGACGGTCATGATCAGCGGACCGTTGAACCCGATGCCGAACTTCTTCGTGATCTCGTCGAAGGTCTCCCGGTCCTGGGTGCCGGGCAGCGAGTGGCCGGAGGTGGGCAGGGCCATCTGCAGGTCCTTCGCCGGGTAGGCGAGGCCGCCGAGTCCGGCCAGGACGATGACGATCGTGACCAGGGGCCAGGCCGTGACCAGCTTCACCCACCAGGCACCGAAGCTGAACCCGCCGGGCGCCTTCGGGGCGCGGCCGGCACGCACCTTGCGAGGCCGGGGGCGAAGGCGTTCACCGGCGAAGCCCATCAGCGCCGGCAGCAGGGTGAGTGCCAGCATGACCTCGAACGCAACGGTGAGGGCTCCGAAGACACCCATCACGGTCAGGAACGGCAGCCCGGCGATGCTCAGCCCGACCAGGGCGATGACCACGGTGAGGCCGGCGAACACGACGGCAGAGCCCGCGGTCCCCACCGCCCGCGCCGCCGACTCCTCGAGCTCCATGCCGGTGGCCAGCTGGTCGCGGTGCCGGGAGATGATGAACAGGGCGTAGTCGATGCCCACCGCCAGGCCGAGCATGATCGCCAGCATCAGCGTGGTGGAGCTGACCGAGATCACGCCAGCGGCGATCTGCACACTCAGCACGCCGATGCCCACGCCGGCGATGGCCGTGCCCACCGGGATCATTGATGCGACCAGCGAGCCGAGGGTCAACACCAGCACGACGATCGCGACCCCGAGGCCCAGCGCCTCGACGACGGTGATGCGCGGCACGTGGATGGAGAAGATCTCGCCGCCGATCAGTACCTGCGAGCCGGGCAGCGTCTCCTCGAGTGTCTCCGCGGCCTCGGTGAGTTCCTCACGCTGGGCGTCGGTCATGGTGGAAGCGCTGCCCTGCACCCGGATCATCGCCCGGCCGCTGGCGCCGTCGGAGCTGATCAGGCCGTCCACATTCTCGTTGTAGGGGTCGATCACGCCGCGCACAAAGGGCACCCGCTCGACGTGCTGCACCCAGGCCGTGACGGCTCTCCGCACGTCCGCGTCCTCGAGCCGGGTGCCGACAGGTGCGTTGATGAGGACGGTCGCGGACGCGTCCGCAGCCTCGGGGAAGGTGACCTTGAGCTGGCTGAGCGCCTGCGTGGAGCTGGCGCCGGGCACCTCGAAGACGTCGTCGAAGGTGCCGCCCACTGCCACGGCCAGGCCACCGAACACCACCAGCAGCACGGCCCAGGCGACCAGCACCCGGCCACGGGCCCGGTAGCAGGCTCGACCGATTCGGTACAGGAAAGCAGACACGGGCAACCTTTCGGCCAAGCCAGGTGAGGAAGACTCGATACAGTATCGTATTCAATACACAGTCGTATTCAACCCGAAGGAGGCGCCATGGCCCACACGCTGACGCCTCGGCGCACGCAGACCCGCGAGAAGCTGATGGACGCGGCGGTCGCGCTGTTCGCGGCGAAGGGAGTCCTCGGCGCCAGCGTCGAGGAGATCTGTGAGCGCGCCGAGTTCACCAGGGGCGCGTTCTACTCGAACTTCGCCGACAAGGACGAACTCTGCCTCGCCGTGCTCAACCGCCAGGCCGCCCGCGAGTTGTCGGCGACGCAGCAGGCTGTCGAGGCCCTGCGCTCGGGGGTGCTGGGGGCCTCGTGCATCGAGGAACTCGTCGACTCGGCCCTGAGCGTCTTCATGGCCGTCCAGCCGCGAACCACAGAGGACCTCGTCACCGGTCTCGAGCTGCGGCTCTACGCGATCCGGAACCCCGCCATCCGGCCGGCCTTCCTCAACCTGAACGACGAGATGATCGTCCAGATCGGCGAACTGCTCCAGAGTGCTGTCGAGCGCGTCGGGGCCCGGCTCCTCGTGCCCATCGAACAGGCGATCGACCTGCTCCATGCCGTTTATGCCCACAGCGGCAGTTCAGCGCTGCTGCACGGCCTCGAACCCGACGACGGCCCGCGGCGCCAGCAGCTGGCAGCGGTGCTGCGGTCGCTGGTCACCGAGGAACGCCCGGCTGGATAGGCTTTGACCATGACCTCAGTCACCGTCGAAAACGCCAATCTCGCCAACTCGAAGCTGTCCGTCGTCGGCGCCGGGTCGGTCGGAACCTCGATCGCCTACGCCTCCCTGATCCGCGGTTCGGCCCGCCAGATCGCCCTCTACGACATCGACGCCAAGAAGGTCGAAGCTGAGGTGCACGACCTTGCCCACGGCACGCAGTTCACCCCCACCTCCGTGGTCACCGGCGGCGCCGACATCTCCGTTGTCAAGGACTCCTCGGTGATCATCATCACCGCCGGTGCCCGCCAGAAGCCCGGCCAGACCCGGCTCGACCTCGCCGGGGTCAACGCCGGGATCATGACGAAGCTGGTCCCCGACCTGCTCGAACAGGCTCCGAACGCCGTCCTGGTACTGGTGACCAACCCCTGCGACGTCCTCACCGTCGTCGCGCAGAAGGTCAGCGGCCTCCCGGTGAACCGGGTGCTGTCCACCGGCACCCTGCTGGACACCTCGAGGCTGCGCTGGGCGATCGCCCAGCGTGCCGGCGTCTCGCTGTCGAACGTGCACGCCGCGATGTTCGGCGAGCACGGCGACACCGAGTTCCCGATCTGGTCGTCAGCCTCGATCGCGCAGATCCCGATCCGGGAGTGGCAGGACCCCGACGGCCGCCGCATCTTCACCGAGGAGGCGCTGGCCGGGATCGCCCACGACACCGTCCACGCCGCCTACTCGATCATCGAGGGCAAGGGTGCGACCAACTACGCGATCGGCCTGGCCGGCGCCCGGCTCGTCGAGGCGATCCTCAACGACCAGCGCAAGATCTGGCCGCTCTCGAGCGTGCTCACCGACTACCGCGGCGTCTCCGGCGTCGCCCTCTCCGTCCCGAGCCTCGTCGGCCCGGGCGGCATCCAGCGCACCTTCGAGTTCCCGATGGACGCCCACGAGATCGGCATGCTGAACAAGTCGGCCGCCGCCATCAGGTCCACCCTGAACGCCATCGGCTACTGACCCTGCTCCGTCCGCCCCATCACCGAGGGCCAGCCTTGGCGTCGAGCGCCATGCCCTGGGCGCTGGCCCTCGACGCCAAGGCTGGCTCTCGGCGGGTTCGGGGTGGTCGAATGGGGCCGTGGACGCAGCTGAGCAGCCGCTGGCCGGCGGCAACATGGGGGCCGTCAGCCGTCTCGGCGACGAGGTGCTCCGCCCGGCCGGGCGGTGGACGCCCCAGGTCCACCGGTTGCTCGACCTCTACGCGGAGGCCGGCATTCCCGAGACTCCGCGCCGGCTCGGGCTGACCGCTGACGGCCGGGAGCGACTGAGTTTCCTTCCCGGAACGGTGCCGGCGTACCCGATGCCGGAATGGGTCTGGGCCGAGTCGGTGCTCGGCGCTGCTGCGGTGCTCCTGCGCCGGCTCCACGACGCCTCGGTGCCGCTCGCCGTGGTCGCCTCCGGCTGGCGCTCACCCGTCCGGGAGCCGGCGGAGGTGGTCTGCCACAACGACTTCGCGCCCTACAACCTGGTCTTCACCGCCGGCAGGCTCACCGGGGTGATCGACTTCGACCACAGCTCTCCCGGACCGCGGGCCTGGGATCTGGCCTACCTGGCCTACCGGCTGGTGCCGCTGACCGGCGCCCTGGAGAGCGGCCCGTTCACTGCGGCCGAGCGTGCGGGCCGGCTGGGTCGCCTGCTCGCCGCCTACCGTTCCGCCGCGACCCCGGCAGCGCTGGTTTCGACAGCCGTGCTCCGCCTCCAGGCCCTGGCCGATTTCAGCGAGGCCGCTGCGGCAGAGCTGGGCAACCCGGAACTGGCCCGGCACGCCGCCGGGTACCGCGTCGACGCCGACCGGCTGGCCCGCGGCCGGCTGCGTTAGGTCAGGAGGGGCGGGAGGCGAACAGCCCGAGGCCGAGTTCGGCAGCCAGCCGCATGGCCGCGCGCACGCCGCGGACGCTGTTGCCGGCCGCATCCAGGCGCGGCGAGAAGCTCCCCAGCCCGCCCTTGCCGGGGGAGACGGTCACCACGCCGCCGCCGATCCCGGACTTGCCGGGCAGCCCGACGTCGTAGAGCCAGTCCCCGGACCGCTCGTACATGCCGGCCGTGGCCATCACGGCCAGCACCGGCTGGCACAACGGCTGGGCGATGACCCGGCTGCGAGTCACGGGGTTCACCCCGCCATCGGCCAGCGTCGCCCCCATCACCGCCAGGTCGTGTGCCGTCACCAGCAGGCTGCTCTGCCGGGTGTACAGCTCGAGCGCGGCGTCCGGATCGCCGGCGAGGGCACCCTGCCGGTCGAGGGCAGCCGTGATCTCCCGGTTGCGGAAGTTGGTGGCCGTCACGTTCGCGTAGACCTCCTCGTCCAGCGCCAGGTCGCGGCCGGCGAAGGCCGACAACCCGGCCAGCAGGTGCAGCCACTGCTCCTCGACGCCGGCGCCCGGAAGGCGGCTGCAGGTGGCGATGGCGCCGGCGTTGACCATCGGGTTGGTGCGGCCACCGGGCGCCGCCAGCACCGGCCCGACCGCGTTGAACGCCTGCCCGGTCGCATTCACCCCGAGTTCGCTGCGGGCCCGGTCGGCGCCGAGGTGGGCGCACACCAGGGCGAAGGTGAACGGCTTGGCAACACTCATCAGGGAGAACCCGGCCAGGGCGTCACCGCACTCGAAGACCTGACCGTCGGTGGCGACCATGCAGAGCCCGAACCGCTGCGGGTCCGCCTGCGCCAGCGTCGGGTAGACCTGCGAGTTCTCACCCTCGCTGAGTGCTGCCACCTCGGCGTGGACGGCCTGCAGGAGTCGCCGCACCTCAGCTGCTGGGGCAAGCCGGCCGGTGGAGACGAACGCTTCGGAGTCACTCACCCCGGTGAGGTTAGTAGGGTTCGGGCCATGGCTCACGTCCTGGTCACCGGTGGGGTGCGCAGCGGCAAGTCCCGCTACGCCGAGGCTCTGCTGTCCCCCGATGATCCGGTCACCTATGTCGCACCCGGCTATCCCGCCGATCCGGCCGGCGACCCGGAGTGGGCTGCCCGGGTCGCTGCCCACCGCCTGCGCCGTCCGGCGGCGTGGCGGACGGTGGAGACCCTCGCCATCGCCGATGCCGTGGCCGATGCACCCGGTCCGGTGCTGATCGACTGCCTGGGCACCTGGCTCACCCGGCTCCTCGACTCCTGGAAGGCCTGGGACGCCGAGGAGCCCGAGTGGGCGCAGCGGCTCGCCGTGGAGGTGGCTGCCCTCGCCGAGGCCGTCCGGAACCATCCCGGCGAAGTGGTGGTCGTGACCAACGAGGTCGGCTGGGGACTGGTGTCGGAGTACCGCGCCGGCCGGCTCTTCGCCGACCACCTCGGCCGGATCAACCAGCAACTGGGGGAGGCCTGCGACCGGGTCGTGCTCATGGTTTCCGGCCGCCCACTCCTGCTCTGAGCAGGGACCTCCGGCCGGTGAAGGCCGGCCGGTGAAGGCCCGGCCTCAGCCGGCGGCTGCGACCACCAGCAGGACCGTCGCGGCGACCTCGACCAGGGCGCCGAGCACGTCGCCGGTGATTCCGCCGAACCTGCGGACGCACCGCCGCAGCAGCAGGATGCAGGCTGCAGCTGCCAGCGCCGCCCCGACCAGCGGCAGCCACCAGGCCTGGCCGACGAGCAGGCCGACGCCACCGGCGAGCCCGAACCAGAGCAGGCCGGCGAGGACGGCCCAGGGCGCGGGCACGCTCCCTGCCACCAGGGCGCCCAACCCGTCCGGCCGGGCCGACGGCACACCGGTGGCACAACCGAACAACAGCGCGGCCCGGGAGAGACAGACCAGCACCACCAGCAGCAGCCAGCCGTGCCGGAGTTCGAGCACGGCGCCGGCTGCGACGGCCTGCAGCGCGAGGGCGAGGATGAGCGCGACCGTCCCCATCGGGCCGATGTCGCCGCGACGCATGATCTCAAGCGCACGGGCGGCGTCCTTGCCGCTGCCGAGGCCGTCGGTGGTGTCGGCGAGACCGTCCAGGTGCATGGCCCGCGTGCCCAGCGCGAGCACCGCAACTGCCAGCAACCCGGCCAGCAGCCCCGGCAGCCCGACCCAGACGGCTCCCCAGCCGGCCACGCCGGCTGCGAGCGCAACCGGCAGCACCGCCAGCGGCGCGACGAGCATCGCCGTCCGGGCCTGCGGACGGCCGATCTCCGCCGGTGGCCGGACCGGGACGACCGTCAGCAGGCCGACCGCCAGCCGAAAGCCGGCGAGCCGGTTCATGTCAGGTCGGCCAGCTGGGCGATGCCGGTGAGGGCAGCCACCGCCGAGCGGACCATCGGCACGGCGAGCACGGCGCCGCTGCCCTCCCCCAGCCGCATCGAGAAGTCCACCAACGGCTTGAGGCCCAACCGGTCGAGGGCGAGCGCCTGGCCCGGCTCGGTGGAGCGGTGCCCGGCCTGCAGCCAGCCCCTGGTCCCGGGCGCCAGGTCCTCGGCGACCAGCGCCTCCGCCGCGGCGATCACCCCGTCCAGGAGCACCGGCACGCCGCGGCGCGCTGCCCCGGCGATGAAGCCGGCCGCCGCCGCGAAGTCCGCCGAGCCGATCGCCGCGAGCCGCTCCACCGGATCGGCCACCCGTTCACCGGCCCGGGCGAGCGCTGCCTCCACCAGAGCGGTCTTGTGCACGAGGGTGCCTTCGTCGATCCCGGTGCCGCGGCCGGTGACAGCTGCTGCCGGCACACCGAGGCTGGCCGCGATCAGCGCTGCCGCGATGGTGGTGTTGCCGATGCCGAGGTCCCCGGCGATCAGCAGCTGGGCGCCGTCGGCCACCTGTTCGGCGGCGATCCGGTCGCCGGCAGCGATCGCCTGCTCGGCCTCCTCCCGGGTCAGCGCGTCGGTGAGGTGGATCGCGCCACTGGACCTGCGGACCTTGAACCGGCTGATCTCCGGCGGCAGGTCCGGGAAGTCGACGGCCACGCCGAGGTCGTAGATCGAGACCCGCACGTCGTTGGCCGCGGCAAGGGCTGACACCCCGGCGTGACCGGCGGCGATGCCGTAGACCATGGCCGGGGTGATCTCGGCCGGATAGGCCGAGACGCCGTCCTGCGCGACCCCGTGGTCGCCGGCGAAGACGACCACCCGGACGTCGTCCAGCTGCCGCGGCGGGCAGTGTCCCTGACAGGCGGCAACCCAGGCGGCAAGGGTCTCCAGGTCACCGAGGGCGCCCAGCGGCTTGGCCTGACCGTCGCTGAGCTCGCGGGCTGCGGCATAGGCCGGGTTGCTCGGCGCCCTGACCGGAGTGGACTGCACGACTGGGTTCATGGGTACTTCTCCTGAGCGTGGGGGCCGCAGTGGCTCCCGACGCGAACACCCTAGCCACGACGGCCGGTTCGGATGGCCTTGGCACACTATTCGGCAGGGACGCCGAACGGCTCCCCTGATCTGGAGGTTCGCGATGCTGGAGGTACTGGTCGGGCTGGCCATCCTGATCGGGCTGGTCGGCATCGTGATCCCGGTCCTGCCGGGCTCGATCCTGATCGCCCTCGCTGTACTCGTCTGGGCCGTGCTCACCGGCACCACCCAGGCCTGGCTGGTCTTCGCCGGTTGCGTGCTACTGCTGGCGGTCGGGGCGACCATCACCTGGTTCATCACGGCCCGGCACACCCGTGCCGCCGGAGTGCCCGGGCGTTCCCTCGTCTTGGCCGGGCTGGCCGGCATCGTCGGCTTCTTCGTCATCCCGGTGGTCGGGCTGCTGCTCTTCTTCCCGCTCGGGCTGTTCCTCGCCGAGTACCTGCGGCTGCGGGAACCGCGACGGGCCTGGGCCTCTGCCGTGGTCGGCCTGAAGGCGACCGGCCTCGGCATGCTGATCGAGCTCGCGCTGGCGCTCGCGTCCGCCGGGGTGTGGCTGGTGGCCGTGTTGGGCGGCGCCTGATCCGGGAATGCCGCCGCAGCTGGACCGGTTTGGTCTGGCGTCGAATCATCCGGGTACAGGACCGGAGTACCCGCGCGGTCACCAGTAACCGAAGGAGATGCCATGGCCACAACCAAGAGCAAGTTCACCCTGCCGGGGTTGTCCAGCGACGAGGCCACCCAGGTCGTCGCGATCCTGCAGGAGCGACTCGCCTGCTACAACGACCTGCACCTGACCTTGAAGCACGTGCACTGGAACGTCGTCGGCCCCAACTTCATCGGGGTGCACGAGATGATCGATCCCCAGGTTGAGCTGGTCCGGCTGTACGCGGACGCCGTCGCCGAGCGGATCGCGGCCCTGGGCGCATCGCCCAACGGCACCCCCGGCGCGATCGTCTCCACCCGCACCTGGGACGACTACCCGCTGGGCCGGGCCCTGGTCCAGACCCACCTCGAGGCGCTCGACAAGGTCTACGACG
Organism: Propionibacteriaceae bacterium; assembly: GCA_020846255.1. Classification (GTDB taxonomy): domain Bacteria; phylum Actinomycetota; class Actinomycetes; order Propionibacteriales; family Propionibacteriaceae; genus Propionicimonas. Next base: position 26,984 of record JADLEH010000104.1, on the reverse strand, counting down.
GCGTCGTGGCCTCCAACCGCAAGGCGCTGGACGACCTGGAGGAGCTCGACCTGGTCACCCAGGACCTCCTGATCGGGCAGACGGCCGAGCTGGAGAAGTTCCAGTGGTTCGTCCGCGCCCACCTGGAGAACGCAGCCGGCACCATCCCGGCCTGACGATCAGCGGCGGAGGAGGCGGAGCACCAGCTTGCGGGCCTCCTCCGCCCACAGCACCACGGAGGCCGCCGTCGCGCTGACCAGCCAGTGCACCGGGTCCAGCGCAGCGGTACCGAAGGCGACCTGGAGCCAGCCGACCTCGGTGATGGCCACCTGGAGCACGACGGCGAGCGCGACGGCCGCCCAGAGCCAGGGGTTGGCGAACAGGCCGGTGAAGGCCGACGCGGTCGCCGAGCGGGAGTTGAAGGCGTTGAACAGCTGGGCCAGCACGAGGGTGGTGAAGCCGACCGTCCGCCCGACCGCCAGCGTCGACTCCCCCGGCACCAACCCGCCGGGCAGGAAGAAGTCGATGCTGAACAGGGTGACCACGCCCATCAGCAGGCCGATCCACAGCACCCAGGCCCACATCCGGGCATCGATCAACGGCGCGCCCGGACGCCGGGGCGGCCTGGCCATCACCTCACCCACCTCGGGGTCGACGCCCATCGCCAGGGCCGGCCCCGAGTCCGTGACGAGGTTGATCCACAGGATCTGGGTCGCCAGCAACGGCAGGGCGATCCCTTCGCCGGCGCCGGCGGCGAGACCCAGCCAGCCGGCCAGCACCACCCCGCCGAAGACGGTGCACACCTCGCCGAGGTTCGAGGAGAGCAGGTAGCGCAGGAACTTGCCGATGTTGTCGAAGATCAGCCGGCCTTCCCGGATCGCAGCGACGATGGTGGCGAAGTTGTCGTCGGCCAGCACCAGGTCGGCGGCCTCCTTGCTCACCTCGGTGCCCGACCTGCCCATCGCGACCCCGATGTCGGCCGCCTTCAGTGCCGGGGCGTCGTTGACGCCGTCCCCGGTCATGGCCACCACCTGGCCGCCGGCCTGCAGGGCCCGCACCAGGGCCAGCTTCTGGGCCGGAGCGACCCGGGCGTAGACCGAGCCGACAGCGACCCGCGCGGCCAACCACTCCGGGGTGGCCGCCTGGAGAGCCGCCCCGGTGGTTACCGGGGCGCCGGACGTGGTGATCCCCAGGTCGTCGGCGATCCGGGCCGCCGTTGCGGGGTGGTCGCCGGTGATCATCAGTACCCGGACGCCGGCGCGCTGCGCCTGGCTGATCGCGGCGAGCACCTCGCCGCGCGGCGGGTCGATGATCCCGACAGCTCCGGCGTAGACGAGCCCGTGCTCGAGCCCGTCGGCCGCTGCCGTGCCGAGCCGGTCCAGCACCGAGCTGTGTTCGGCAGGGTCGAACCAGGCGTAGCCGACACCGAGGGTCCGGTAGGCGTCGGCGGACAGCCGCTCGATGCCGGCAAGGATCCGGGCCCGCTCGCCAGGGGTGAGCCCCACCACCTCCTCGCCGTGCTGGACGGCGACGCACCGTCCGAGCAGCACGTCGGCAGCGCCCTTGGTGATGATGTCCAGCCGGGCAAGGGGACGGTTCCAGTGGACGGCGGACATCAACCTGCGCTCCGGGGTGAACGGGATCTCGCCCCGCCGGTCCATCCCCGCCAGCCGCTCCTCCAGGCCGGCGAGCTTGCGGGCCGCGACCAGGAAGGCAGCCTCGGTCGGGTCGCCGTGCACCTCCACCCCGTCGGCGCCCTCGTTGACGACGGCGTTGTTCGCCAGCGCACCGCCGAGCAACACCAGCTCCACCTCCGCGACCAGGTCCGGGTCGGCGAGGGAACCGGTGACGGCGACCGGCTCGCCCTCGGCCCGGTAACCGGTGCCGGTGAGCCGCACCTCCCCAGAGGCGGTGAGGACGCGCTGGACGGTCATCTCGTTCCGCGTGAGCGTGCCGGTCTTGTCCGAGGCGATCACGGTGGCGCAGCCGAGGGTCTCCACCGAGTGCAGCCGCTTGACCACAGCCCCGCGGCCGGCCATCCGCTGGACGCCGATGGCAAGGACCACGGAGAGGATCGCCAGCAGCCCCTCCGGCACGGCTGCCACAGCCAGCGACACCCCGAGGAGCAGCACCGCCACAACGTCGGCGAGGGTCCGGAGGTGGTTGGTGAGGGCGATCACGGCCATCACCAGGACGGCGATGGCCACGACGGTGAGCCCGAGGAGCCGGGACACGGCGGCCAGGTCCCGCTCCAGGGGGGTAGGTTCTGCGACCGTGTTCTGGAGGAGTTCAGCGATCGTGCCGACCTCGGTCGCCATCCCGGTGGCCGTGACGATGGCCTCGCCGGAGCCCTGCACCACCGCCGTCCCGCGGTGCACCATATCCAGGCGGTCACCGATCCCCGCCGGCGCAGCGAGGGGTGCCGGGTCCTTGCTGACCGCCTCGCTCTCGCCGGTGAGCGCGGCTTCAAGGACCCGCAGCCCGCTGGTCCTGACCAGCCGGGCGTCAGCCCCGACGGCGTCCCCCTCACTGAGGTGCAGCAGGTCACCCGGCACGAGCTCTGCCGCCGGGACCACGACGAGTCGCCCGTCGCGCACGACGCTCGCCGTGGCGGCGGTCAGCCTGGCGAGCGCTGCCACGGCGCCCTCGGCCCTGGCCTCCTGCGCGAAGCCGATCGTTGCGTTGAGCACGAGGACGGCGACGATCACCAGCACGTCGACCGGCAGCCCGGCCGCACCCTCAGCAGCCCAGGCGACCCCGGAGATGGCCACCGCGACCAGCAGCAGGTAGACCAGCGGGTCGGTGAACTGGCGCAGGAGCCGCCGCCACCACGGCTGGCGGTCCCGGCCGACCAGCGTGTTCGGTCCGCGCGCCAGGAGCCTCCGCGCGGCTTCGGCGCCGGTGAGCCCGGTGTCGGGATCGGTGCGGAGGAACTCGGCCACGGCGACGGCGGGGATCGTCGTCGGATCCCAGTCGGGTGCTCGGGTCGGCGCGGCTGCCACGGTTCCTCACCTCGGTAATTGCCACTATGCCCCTCGCGGCCGCCGTTGGTGGGAGTTCCTTGCTGCGACCTCAGGGGATGGCGAGCAGGGCCGTCGCCCCGAGCGCCAGCGCAAGGCCGGCCCACTGCACCGGGGCGATCCGCTCCTTCAGCACGGTGGCGGCCAACAGGATCGTGCCGGCAGGGTAGAGCGCTGTCAGCACGCCGATGACCGCAAGGTCACCGATCCGGACGCCGAGCAGCAGCAGCGAGTTCGCGGTGGCGTCCACCACCCCACCAAGCACGGCCAGCCGGAGCCCGCCGGTGCCGAGACCTCCACCCGTGCCCCGGATCCGGAACGCCAGGAGCGCCGTGGCTGCGATCATCAGCAGGCCGTTGACGCCGCGGTTCAGCAGCAGCGGCACCAGGCCGGAGTCGTCCGGCGCCTGGTCGATGAGCACGAGGAAAGCACCGATCATCAGCCCGGAGCCGATCGCCATCAGCACCCCGGGCAGCGTCGGTCGCACCGCCCCCCGTTCAGGCACGAACCCGACCAGCACGACGGCGACCAGGGCGAGCGCCAGCCCCAGGTAGCCGAAGTCGCCGAACTGCTCACCCCGGGAGAGTCCGAAGGCCAGGGGAACCAGCGCCGAGACCACAGCCGTCAGTGGGGAGAGGATGCTCATCGGCCCGATCGCGAGGCAGGCGTACAGCAGGCCGATCGCGAGCGCCCCGGCGATGCCGGAGAGGCCGCCCCAGAACACCGCCTCCGGCGACCAGCGACCCGGGACGAAGGGCAGCACGACCAGCAGGGCAGCGAGGCCCGTGATGGCCACGATGGCCGTGACCAGGACCGGGTGGGAGCGCTTCGATGCCATCCCGCCGATGAAGTCCGCCGCCCCGAAGACCAGGGCAGCGACGGTCCCGATGACGGCGGTGAGCATGGCCAGCACCCTACTGGGGCGCCGGTGACGGCCTGCGACGAATTGCGTAGCACCAGAGTCTGAAAGTGACGCTCAAACCGGCGTCGCGACGGCCCAGACGTTGCGCTCGGACCAAGGTGTCTGTCAGTCTCGGAACTGTCAGAGCGGTCAAACCACGTGCCGACTCGGACTATCTGCCTCCGAAAGGAGAAAGACGATGGCACGTGGGTCCTCCCTCGTTACCGACGTCTCCACCCGCGAGCAGCGCACTGATGAGCTCCTCGCCACACTGGCCGAAACCACCTCGGAATCCGAGCGTGAGGCCGTCACCGCCGAACTGGTCGAGCTGAACCTCGGCCTTTGCGACGCCCTTGCCCACCGTTACGCCAACCGTGGCGCCGATCGCGACGACCTGGTCCAGGTCGCCCGGCTGGCGCTGTTCATGGCGGTGCGCCGCTTCCGGCCGGAGGCCGGTCGCTCGTTCGCCGCCTTCGCCGTCCCGACCATCACCGGGGAACTCAAGCGGTACTTCCGGGACCACTGCTGGGTGGTCCGGCCGCCGCGTCGGATCCAGGAGCTCCGCGCCCGGGCCAGCCGGCAGGGCCAGCAGCTCGAACAGGCCCTCGGCCGGTCGGCAACCACAGCCGAACTCGTGGAGGAGCTGGAGGTCGACGAGGTGCTGCTGCGCGAGTCGCGGGTTGCCGACGGCAGCTTCCGGCCCTGGTCGCTGGACGCACCCTTCGACGCCGACGGGGAGGCGACCCTCGGCTCGACCCTTGCCGACGACGACCCCGCGCTGGATCGTATCGCCGACCGGTTGTCGCTGCAGCGGGCGCTGGCCGGAATCAGTGGTCGCGACCGGCAGGTGCTGCGGTGGCGCTTCGAGGAAGGCTGCACCCAGGGTGAGATCGGGCGCCGGCTCGGCATCTCCCAGATGCAGGTGTCCCGGATCATCCGCCGGATCCTCGACCAGGCGCGTCGCGCACTGTCCGAGCCCGAGCCGCTGGCCGGCTGAGCGAACGACCGACCTGGCCGGGCCCGTCCTACGGGCCCGGCCAGGCGTCTGTCCGGGCTCAGGCCTCGCTCGGGTCCAGCCCGGTGTCGATCACCCGCTGGGCGACCTCCCGCAACCTGACATTGCGGTCCTGTGAAGCCCGGCGGAGTTGCTGGAAGGCCTGCCCGGGGGTGATCCGGTGGCGCTCGACCAGGATCCCGACAGCCTGTCCGATGGCGCGGTGGCTCTCCACGGCCTTCTCAAGGTTCGCCTGCCGGTCGGCGAGCTCACCGACGGTCAGCACCCGGTCGACGGCGAGGGCGAAGGCCTGCGCGATCAGATCGGCCACGATCTGCTCGTCGGAGCTGACCACGCGCGGGTTGTCGAACTGCACCCAGGCCCTGGTGCCGGTGGAGAGGCTCTGCGGCACCAGCAGGATGCCGTCCACCGGCCGCGCCGGGTGGTCGGCCTCCCCGAGCGGTACGCCGGCGAGGCGCACGGCGATCGCGTCGGGCAGCTTGCCCGGCTCGACCGGCCCGGTGGCCGTGAACGTCTGCGACTCACCGGCGCCGGCTACCTGCACCGTCGAATCGCCGTCGAACAGCGCATGCAGCCCGTGGACGGCGATTCCGACCAGCTGGTCGAGGTGTTCGACAGCAGCCAGGTCGGCGACCACCCGGGCCGCCGCCTGCCGCCGCTCCAGGGCCAGGTGGTCGCGGGTGGCGTCCCGCAGGGTCTTCAGGATCGCCGTCCGTCCCCGGCCCGGCACTTCGACCACACCACCGTGATAGGAGGCCCAGACGGTTCGCCCGAGGCGGTCGCGGAGCTGGAAGTCGCCCTGCAGGATGTGGCCGGGCACGATCGAGTCGTGGGCCTCGCTGATCCGGGCGAAAGCTTCCGGCTCGGCCTCAGCGTCTGGCCACCACGGGTACGGCGGACGGAAGGGACCGTCGACCAGCCGCCAACCGAGGAGCTGGGTGAAGGCATCGTTCAGTCCCGTCACCAGACCGTCCTTGTCGGCGATGATCACAGCCTCCTGCATCGAGTCCACCACGGCACGGCGCCAGCTGGCGTCCAGGCTCCGGTCGGCGGCCCGCCGGATGTTGCTGGCGAGCCGGGCCCTGAGGTCGGCCACCTCGAACGGCTTCACCAGGTAGTCGTCCGCGCCGTGCTCGAGCCCGGCCGCCGAGGCCTCCTGGCCGGCCCGCGCCGAGAGCAGCAGCACCGGCAAGTCCTTCAGCACCGGGTCCGCCCGGATCTCGCCGACAAGGGAGAACCCGCCGAGGCCGGGCATCATCACGTCGGACAGAATCGCGTCCGGACGTCGGGCGCGGGCGGCGGCAAGGGCCTGCAACCCGTCGCCGACCACTTCCACCTCGTACGCGTCGGACAGCACCTCTGCGAGGTAGCGGCCCATGTCGGCGCTGTCCTCGGCCACCAGCAGCCGGGGGCGGTCGACCGGGGCCTGCGGCGGGACCGCAGGCTGCTGGGTCGCCTCCTCCCAGCCGTCCGCCTCGGCGAGGAAGGCCGCGACACCGCGCGGCGTGATCGACCGGGCCCCAGCTTCGCCCTCCGTGGCGACCGGGGGCAGGTACGGCAACCGGATGGTGAACCGGCTCCCCCGGCCCGGCGCGGACCGCAGGTCGACCGAGCCCCCGAGCAGCTCGGTGAGTTCCTTGACCATGGCGAGTCCGATCCCGGCACCCTCGGAGCTGCGGGCCTGGGAGCGGCGGGGCAACTGTTCGAACCGGGCGAACACCCGGTCCTGGTCCCGCACGCCGATCCCGATCCCGGTGTCGTCCACGGCGACCTGGAAGCCGTCCGCCACGGGCCGCAGTTGCAGGGTCACCGAGCCTCGCGGGGTGTACTTGAGTGCGTTGGAGAGCAGGTTCAGCACGATCCGCTCGATGATGTCGCGATCCAGCTGGGCCTGCCGGGGCAGGTCGGGCACGTCCACGACGAACTCCAGCCCGGCCCGCTCGATCGCCGGCCCGAACCCGGCGGCGAGCGACCTCAGCAGGGCCGCCACATCCACCTCGACGAGGTTGGGGACGATCCGTCCCGCCTCCAGCCGGCTGAAGTCCAGCATTGCGTCCACCATCCGCCGCAGGCGGACGACGTTGTTGCGCACCAGCGAGAGCCGCTCCCGGAGCCGGCCGCCGAGTTCCTCTTCACCGCCAAGCACCTCCTGCAGGGGGGCGACGATCAGGGCGAGCGGGGTGCGCAGCTCGTGGCTGACATTGGCGAGGAAGGCCGACTTGGCGGCGTCCAGCTCGCGGAGGGTTTCGGAGTGCTGCCGCTCCACCGCCAGTTCGCGCAGGCCGCTCAGCCCGGCGCCGATCAGGGATGCGGCGAGTTCCAGGTAGTCGGCGAACTCCGCATCCACCCCTGGGCTGCCCGGGGTCGCCACCACCAGCACCAGCGAAGGTGCGGCCTGGCCCGGTTCGACGATCGGCCGGGCGTGCAGCTCGGCGCTGTCGCCGGGCCGGTAGAGGGCCTGCACCTCGTGCCGTCCCGAGCGGGCAGCGGCGACAGCAAGGGCATGCGCCTCTGGGGTGTTGCCGGCGGGGTCGAGCACCGGTCCCGCGCTCGAGACCCCCGGGGCCACCTCCCCGTGTCCGGGCGTCTGCACCTCCAGCAGCCACACCTGGGCATGGTCGGCGTCGTTCTGTCGCAGCACGGCAGCCGCCCGCACCCCCACCTGCTCGGGATCCTCGGCCAGGGCCATCGCGTCGGCCAGCCGGGCAAGGATTCCCAGCCGCACGGCAGCGGTCTCGGTCGCGCGCTGTTCGCTCATCCACCACCCCTATCCGGCTGCTTCCTCGCCACGTTTGCTGCTCCTTCGGTGCGGGTAGTTGATGCTGGTACATCCCTATCAGAGCAGGAGGATCAAATGGGTATCGACGACAAGATCAAGAACGCCGCCCAGGAGGCCAAGGGCAAGATCAAGGAAGGCGTCGGTGACATGACCGACAACGAGCGCCTCGAGGCCGAGGGCAAGGCCGACCAGGCCGCCGCCAACGTGAAGCAGGCGGGCGAAGACGTCAAGGACGCCTTCAAGTAGTCGGTTTCGCCCTCACGTCGGTTGTAGGAAAGGAGTGACCCATGGCCACCCTGCTGTGGATCCTGGCCGCCATCCTGGTGGTCTCCGGAATCTTCTCGCTGGTCAGGGGGCAGATGCTCTGGGGCATCGTGCTCATCGTGGTCGGTCTGCTTGTCGGTCCGGGTGGAGTGAGCGTCTTCACCTGACCAGCAATCCTGATCGCACCAGGACTGTAAGCGACACCCGCCGTTCGGACTCCGGTCCGGGCGGCGGGTGCTCCAATTCCGCCGGCTCTCAGCCGGCAGCGTCGGGACGGTCGCCCAACGCGATGTCGACCAGGATCTCGGCCGCCAGTTGCTCCAGGTCGGAGCGGACGGCTGCGAGGTCGGCATCCTTCGGGAGCCGGGCGACGACGCGGGCCTCGAACAGCCTCCCGCCGGCCATCGGCGCCTCCCTGGTCTCGCTGGTCAGGTACTCGATGCTGATGGCGTGCCGGCTGAGGACGGCCGAGATGTCCCGGACGATGCCGGGGTGGTCGTTGCCGAGCACGTTGAGGGTGAGCTCGGGCCGCGCGTCCGCAGCCGTCGAGGCCGTCCCCGGGTGCACCGTGACCTTCAGGAGCCCGTCGAGGCTGCCGAGGGACTCGGTGAGGGCTGCCACCCGTTCGTCCGGCACGGAGACCACGACGATCCCGGCGAAGGTGCCGGCCAGCTCAGCCAGCTGGCTGTGCTCCCAGTTGCCGCCGTGGGCGGTGACCACATCGGCGAGGGCTGCGACCAGGCCGGCGCGATCGTCGCCGACGACAGTGAGGACGAGGTTGGACACGTCCGGCATGCTACCTGCCGGGCCGGAGCGCCGCTGGGCGGCTTCCCTTCTGGTCAGGCCTCCTGGCCGGGTCGTTCGGCCCGTTCCTTCAGGGTGAGGAGCATCTTCCTGGTCATCAGCCACGTGATCGGGGCGCCGAGAGTGGTGACTGCCCGCAGGACGGCCGCCGCCGGTCCGGGATCCCGGTGGGTGCGGGTCCTGGAGATCAGCCGGCACAGGCCGGGCCCGATGGGCCGGATCGCGAACGTCCAGACGCCGTCCCAGGGATCCTCCGGCGGGCCCTGGCGCAGGACGAGGGTGTTCGGCGGATCGACCATCGAGACCTTGAAGGCGTAGCCGTCCGGCAGCGGTCCCCAGCCGGGCGGCACCAGGCGGACCCGGTCGCCGGGCTCCAGGTGCTGCCAGTCGGGGTTGATCCGCTCCGCTGACCGGATGTCGAGGCCGATCGCCTGCTCGAGCCGGTCGTAGCTGTACATGCCGCCGCGGTCCTGGCCGATCTGCACCAGCCACGCCCAGATCCGTTCAGCCGGGGCTGCGATGGTGACCGCCATGGTGGTCTGCCCGGCCGGCCCGTCGATCAGCTCGTCACCCGGGTAGCCGGCATCGATCTCGTCCTCGCTGGCACCCCAGCCGCTCATCCAGCGGTTGAGCTGGTAGCCGGCGACTCCCACGGCAGCCGCGGCGATCAGGTTCCGGTAGCGCATCCGGGTCTCCTCTCCTCGACTGCAGGCTAGTCATCCCGTGCGGTGTCCGGAGGCGATTCCGGACCAGGCCTGCGGCGCAGGATCGCTAAGCTACGACGGCCGCGCCAGCCGGTGGCCAGCGGTTCGAGTGAGGGAACCGGATGCCGACCGACCTGAGCGCTGTCGTGACCAGCGTCGTACCGATCCTGCTGCTGATCGCGCTCGGCATGCTGCTGCGCCGCATCCGCGTGCTGGACGACGCCGGGGTGGCCGGGCTGAAGCAGCTGGTCGTCTCGGTCTCCCTGCCGGCCGTGCTGTTCACCACCTTTCTCGGCACGAGGTTCGAGCCCCAGCACCTGTGGGTGATCGGGATCGTGTTCGCGGTCTGCCTCGGGATGCTCGGCCTCGGCCACCTGTACGCCAGGTTCACCGGCGGCTCGGTCTACACCCCGTTCCTGTTCACCGGGTTCGAGCTGGGCATGATCGGTTTCGCGCTGTTCACCGCCGTGTACGGGGCGGGCGAACTGCCGGCCCTCGGCGTGCTCGCGCTCGGCCACGAGGTCTTCATCTGGTTCATCTTCGTCACCCTGCTGCGGGCGGCGGGCTCGCAGCGCAGCAGTGCGGCCCGGACGGCCCGCAGCCTCGCCACCTCGCCGACCATCATCGCCATCGTCGCCGGCCTTGCGCTCAACTTCGCCGGCCTCGGCGTCCAGCTCGGCGAGGGGCCGGTCGGCGGGGCCGTGCTGGTCACCCTGAAGTATCTGGCCGCGGTGATCGTGCCGCTGGTGCTGCTGATCGTCGGCTACGGGGCCCGGCTCAGCTGGAGCGAGGTGCGCTCGGCGCTGCCGCTGGTGCTCACCCGGCTCGTCGTTTCGGTCGCCCTCGCGCTGGCCCTTGGCCGGCTGGTGTTCGACGGGCTGCTCGGCCTCGCCCCGATCTACAGCCACGCCTTGTTCACCCTGATGGTGCTCCCGCCGCCGTTCATCATCCCGCTGTTCATCCCGCGGTCGCGTCCGGACGACGCCACCTACGCCACCAACGTGGTCTCGGTGTACGCCCTGGCCTCGGTGGCCGTCTTCGTCGGCTACGTACTGGTCACCAGCTGAGGTTCCCTGTCGCCGCGGCCGGTGCCATGCTGAAGACATGACGGTGTCGCCGTTGCCGCGGGACGGCGCGACCCTGGCCGGGAAGGACCGGGCCGGTCGCACCCTCCGGATTGCCCGGCACCCGGAGACGCGACGCGTGGTCCTGTCGGTCTGGCAGGACAGCACCTGCCTCGCCACCGTCCGGCTGGCCCCAGAGGACGTCGCCGCGCTGATCGGCGAACTCACGCGCACCCTGCTCCCGGGAACGGGTCCGGACCCGCAGGCCCGGGCCGGCTGAGCAGCCTCCGCTAGCCGGTCTTCGGCCGCAACCGCACCTTCTGCCCGTTGGAGGCCTTCTCGAGTTCGGCGACGTTGGAGCGTGACTTCAGGAAGTCGCTGAACGAGCTGTAGCCGAGGGTCTTCTCGTGGAAGGACGGGTCGAGCCGCTTGATCTGCTGCTTCACGACCGAGGCGTTCAGCCAGTCGTCGTCACCGGACTTGTCGTGGCCCAGTTCGAGGGCACGCCGCAGGAGGGTGGTGGCGGCGCGGGGCGACAGCTTCACGGCAGGCTCCCCGGCGCCGGGCTCCTCAGCTGCGCCCTGGCCGTCCGCTTCGATCGCCGCCTGCTGCTCCTTCACCGGCGCCCGCCGGGAGGTCGCCTTCTTCTTCTCGGTCGCCTTCGCCCTTGCCGCCCCGGTGGCGCCCACCGTTGCGCCCAGCACCGCGGCCGGCTGCGCCACCTCGACGTGGTCGGACTCGCCGTCCTCGCCGATGCCGGGCAGGTCGTCGTAGAGGCTGAAGTCGTTGCAGGCCGCCGGCAGGGACTTGCTGGTGGCGCCGGCCACCCCGACGGCGACGATGAAGCGGCCGAGCCGCTTGACGCGCTGGGCGAGGGCGACGTAGTCGGAGTCGCCGGCGACGAGGACGACGTGGGTGACATCGCCGAGGCGGAACATGTCCTCGACTACGTCGATCGCCAGCCGGATGTCGGCACCGTTCTTGGTGGCTGACAGCGGGAACATCTGGGTGAGGTCGATGGCGCGGTCGATCAGCTGCCGGCGGTAGCCGGCGTTGATGGGCTGCGACCAGTCGGCGTAGGCGCGGCTGATCACGATCGAGCCGAAGGAGGAGGCGTAGTCGAGGATCGCGCCGATGTCGACAGTGGCTGCTGCGATCCGCTCGACCACCGCCGGCTCTGCCGTCGCGTCGGTGGTCACCACCTGCCGCACCCGGTCAGCCTGGAAGGCCCCGCGCCCGTACAACTGGTTGTACCTCGAGATCACGATGTTGTCGAAGTCGATGTACACGGCCACACGGTTGTCGGCGACGTCAGCCACTCAAGCTCCTCGGGTTCTGCGGCCGGGCGCCGCCAGGCCAAGTCTCGTCCTGCGCCCGGCGAGCGGCAACCCGGCTGCTGCCGGGTCCCCCGCTGCGGCCCCGGGTTACCATGAACACGGCCCGCGGGCTGAGTACCCAGCCGAACGAAAGCACCGAGACGTTGACTGCAGCATCGAAGCTCCTGGCGAAGTCCCTGGCGGCCATCGGGACGGCGGTCCTGGTCGTGGGCCTGGTCACGGTGCCTGATCGGGCGCCGCTGGCGGCGGGCGCCCCGGCTTCTGTCGCCGCAGTCGATTTGTCCGGCCGGCCGGGCATGGCTGCCGAGCTGGGCAGCGGGACGTCACAGCGGTTCTCGGCCGCGTCAGCTCCCCGCAGCGAAGCCGCCACGCCGCCGTTGATCACCTCCGACCTCGAGGACGCAGCGATCGGCCGTTTCGGGACGCGCACCAGCAAGACGTTCGTCGTGGTGGTGGACGGCTCGAAGCTGCGCTACGTGTGGCAGCACCGCTCCGCTTCCGGGTCCTGGAAGACCATTTCCGGCGCAAGGTCGGCGCGCTACACCGCGCGGGCCAGCAAGTGGGCCAACGGGACCAGGTTCCGGGTCATCGTGACCGGCGAGGGCGGCAAGGTCGTCTCAGCGACGGCGAAGCTGACCGTGCTGTCCCCGACGCGGACTCCGGCCAAGGACGCCGAGGCGGCCTTCGCGCTCACCGGCCTCACCCAGGGCGTCGACCTCTCGGCCTACCAGCACACCCCGAGCCAGAAGGTGAAGCTGAAGGCGATCGCTGCCTGGGCCGGAGCCGACGGGTTCGCACTGCTGCGCAACGGCAGCGGCGCACGTCCGATCAAGCAGCTGTACACCAGCGCCTGCACCAACCGGTCGGGCAGGACCGGCAGTGTGCCGGTGACCATGGACTGCGCCTACCGCGGTTTCGCGGACGCGGCGCAGGGCGTCGGGTTGTCGCTGGGCCACTACTGGTTCAACGGCTGGGTGACCTCCATCGACACCACGCCGAAGAACCTCTTCTCCGGCGACTACACGCCGGCCGACTCCGCCCGGCAGTTCGTCAAGTGGCTGAAGCGCTACGGCAACTACACCAGGGCCAGCACCGACCCGCTCGTGCTCGACATCGAGGCCGGTCGCGCCTGGACCAAGACCTACAAGGGCAAGACGTACAAGCGGACGCTGCGGGCCTGGAACCCGACCGAGGCGACCGAGTTCCTCACCACAGTGAAGGACCTGCTGACCAGCGACGGCTACCAGCCCAACCTGTACGTCTACATGAGCGCGAATGCCGCGGCGCGGGAGTCCGCCGGCCGGTTCGTCTGGACCGACGTCGCCGGGATCGCCCGGCTCTGGGTGGCTTCGTGGGGAACCAACAACGGACGCATCCCGGACTCGCTGCCGAAGGTCGGCCCCTGGGTGGACCACGGCGGCTGGTCGATCTGGCAGTACACCAGCAACGCCGGGATCCCCGGCGACGGGGTCGGCGCGCTGGATGCCGACGTTGCCAAGGCCGATGCCTGGACGCCACCGGCGCCGGTCGAGGTCGCGACCGACGTCCCCTGAGCCGAACCGCACGGGTTTTGGCCGTCCACTTCCGGGTACTTGTTTGAGTCAGGCCAGGAAGTGAAGGAGGACGAAATGTCAGACTCAGTGAACGATTACGGACTTGGCGCCCCGAACACGCAGGAGGACCAGACCACGGACCGCGAAGAGGTCTACCGCGACCCGCTGGCCCACGGCCTCGGCGACCGGGACGTGGCCGACGACGAGTTCGACGGCGAGGACCTTCCCGAGGGCGGAAACCAGAACCGGCTGGAGCACGGCCTCACCGGCACCGGGTACCGCGACGACAGCCTGATCGATAGCGACCAGACCGATCCGATGTCGAGCGCGCTCGGTTCACCGACCGAGGGCCAGCCGCCCCGCAACATCTGAGGCGCGCTCGCTGACGCGAGCGAAGCCGCAAGCACGGGGACAGACGCCTTTTCATGTCACCAGCCAGGCCGCAGGAAAGGGGACTGTCCCCTTTCTTGCGGCCACCCGGTCAGCGCACGCCCTTGGCTGCGAACGCCGTCGCGTAGGCGCGCTGTCCCCTGGCGTTGGGGTGGGCCACCGCATCCAGGGAGCTCCCGGTCAGGAGGTCCTGCGGGCCGATCACCCACCGACGCGCGGAATCGCAGAAGCCGTGCCCGTTGAACCTTGGCGCGACGTTGACGAACCGGACCGGTGTTCCAACCGGGGTGGCGTCGGCAGCCCGGACGGCGTCCCTGATGACGGCGTTGAGGCGGCGGGTCGTCTGGTTGTACCAGGTCTTGTTGACCAGGCTGATCGAGTAGCCGGGCGATACCCCGGATGCCGGCACGACCACGCACTCCCGATGCCTTGAGCCGAACAGCTCGTAGTAGCTGCCCACATAGACCCTGGCGTTGGGGAACATCGTCCCGATGCCGTCCAGCAGTGCCGGCAGGCTCACGGCCAGCCCGCCGAGGCCGGCGTCGACGAGGTCCTTGACCTTCAGCTGGCTGGCGGGATCGACCAGCTCGGCGCACTGGACGCCGACCGGGAGATTGAGGCAGGTCAGCAGGGCCTGCACCCAGCCGACGTCATTGGCCCCGACGGTGAGGGAGATCCTGGTGATCCTCGCCGCGGCTGCCGGATCGGCGGCGGCGAAGGTGCCCAGCTGGGTGGCCACGTCGGCGACGGTCGCTCCCTTGACGGCCAGGTTGGCCGCCAGGGTGAGGTGCCGGCTCCGGGCGTCCACGAGGCTCGGGTAGCTGTGGACCGGCGTCACCCCGAGGCCCTGGGTGATCGAGTCCCCCGCCGCCAGGTAGTTGGGTGGAGCGGGAGGGAACGGTCTGGCCTGGGCCCCGGCGGCCGGCAGGCCGAGGGTCAGGACCAGCGCTGTGACTGCGAAAGCTGCGAGACGGCTTCTCATGGCATTCCCCTCCGACGGGCGGATCTGGATCCGATCAGGGTAGGCGCGCACGGGGTCCGGCGGACCTCTGGGACGGGCATTCAACCAAATGATCTCCATTGCGGCGCAAGCCCGGCCCTGACGTCGCCGGGATCGCTGACCGGGGACGACCTGGACGCGATCCTCGCGCAGCTGGGCACCGGGCTCGGCGACCACTGCGACCCGGGAACCGCGGCCCGGCGATCCAGCCGGGCCACGGCACAGTTCAGTGACGGGTGGTCATGCCGTCCCAGGTGCCGACCTTCTGGTGGCGGTGCTCGTCGGTGAACCAGGTGGCGGTGACTGCCTTGGTCTCGGTGAAGAACGCGACGCCGTCCTTGCCCATGGCGTGCAGGTCGCCGAAGAAGGACTCCTTGTGGCCGGTGAACGGGAAGGTGGAGAACGGCACCGGGATGCCGACGTTGATGCCGACCATGCCGGCGTGGGATCGGCTGGCGAACTCGCGGGCGTAGTAGCCGGAGCTGGTGTAGATGCAGGAGCCGTTGGCGAAGGGGTTGGCGTTCATCACGTTGATCCCCTCCTCGAAGTCGGCAACCCGCTTGATCGAGGTCACCGGGCCGAAGATCTCGTAGGTGCCGGCCCAGTTGTCGGGTCCGACGTGGTCGATGATCGACGGGCCCATCCAGTAGCCACCCTCGTAGCCGGCGACGCTGGCACCGCGGCCGTCGAGCACCAGCTCGCCACCCTCGGCGACGCCACGCTCGATCCCTGAGGTCACGAAGTCGCGGTGCTTGGCCGTGATCACCGGCCCGAGCTGGCTGTCGGGCAGGTAGGCCGGGCCGAGCTTCAACCTGGCCGCCATGCCGGCGAGCATTTCCACGACCTCGTCTGCGATGGAATCCTGCACGCAGACCACCGGCAGGGCCATGCAGCGCTGACCGGCGCAGCCGTAGGTGGAGTTGATGATGCCGGCCACCGAACGCTCCAGCACCGCGTCCTCCAGGATCAGCGCGTGGTTCTTGGCCTCGGTGAGCGCCTGCACCCGCTTACCGGCACCGGCGGCGGTCTGGTAGATGTGCTTGCCCACAGCGGTCGAACCAACGAACGTGATCCCCCTCACGGCCGGGTTCACCAGCAGGCTGTCCGCCTCCACCCGGGAACAGGTGACCAGGTTCGCCACACCCTTCGGCAGGCCGGCCTCGATCAGCAACTCCATCATCCGCATCGACGTCTGCGGCACCATCGAAGCGGCCTTCAGCACGAACGTGTTGCCGGTCGTGATGCAGAACGGCAGCATCCAGCCCATCGGGATCATCGCCGGGAAGTTGTACGGCGCAATGCCGGCGAACACACCCAACGGCTCCCGATAGGTCGTGGTGTCGTACCCACGGGAGATGTTCATCGTGGTGTCGCCCTGCATCAGGTAGTGCGTCGAGCAGGCGCACTCGACGACCTCGATCGCCTTCAACACGTCACCGCGGGCCTCTGCCAGCACCTTCCCCATCTCGGTGGCGAGCAGGACGCTCAACTCGTCCAGGTGCTCGTCGAGAAGCTGCTTGAACCGGAACATCAACTGGATCCGCTGCGGCAGCGGAGTCGCCGCCCAGGCCGGGAACGCACGAGCGGCCGCCGCCACAGCCGAGTCCACCTCGCCCTGGGTACAGCACGGCGCTTCCGCGATCTGCTCCCCCGTCGACGGGTTCATCACCGGCATGTACGTCGCCGTCCTCGACTCCCGCCACTCGTTGTCCACCAGGTAGCGCAGCCGCCGCAGCCGGGCAGCGCTCTGGGCAGCCGGGGCAGCCGGTTCGGTGAAGGCCATGTCAGTTCCTCTCAGGTAGATCAGTGACGGTCCCGTACGGGTGCAGCGTCAGCGCCGTCCAGGACACCGCCGGCAGGGTGATCTGGAGCTGCCCGTTGCGGACTTCGAGCGAGGTGTTGTCCTGCAGGCCGACCCGGAGCGGATCGGCAAGAGTGTTGGCGGCGTGGATGTCTGGGTCACTCAGCGTGCGTGCCAGTCCCGGGCTCACCGGCCCGAGGGCGCGGGTGTCCAGTTCCACGGTCGCCGGGCCGTCCTGGCTCCGGTTCACGAGGAAGATCGCTGTTGACCCGTCACTCTCCTCGTAGGTGGCCACGGCGTCGACGACCGGGACCTCGCCGTAGGCGGCGGTTCGGTAGGTGGGGCAGTCGAGCTTGAGCTCCAGGGCGACCCCTTGTGCCAGCCTGGACGCCAGCGCGAACGGGTGGAACGTGGTCTGTCGCCACGCCGGCCCCCCCGGCTCGGTCATGATCGGCGCGATGACGTTGACCAGTTGCGCAAGGCTCGCAGCCTTCACCCGGTCGGCGTGCCGGATCAGGGAGATCAGGAGGTTGCCGAACACCACGGCGTCCAGCACCGAGTAGGTGTCCTCGAGCAGGCGAGGCGCCACCGGCCAGTCGGCCGGATCGGTTATCCGGTCGACCTGGTCGTAGCGCGACTTGTACCAGACGTTCCACTCGTCGAAGGAGATGGCCATGGACTTCTCGCTGCGACGCGCGGCCTTGACGTGGTCGGCGGTCGCGACCACCGAGTCGATGAACCGGTCCATGCTCACGGCTGAGGCGAGGAAGCTGCCGAGGTCGCCGTCGACCGGCTCGTAGTAGGCGTGGCAGGAGAGGTAGTCCACCTCGTCGTAGGTCTCCTCAAGGACCGTGCGGTCCCAGCTGCCGAAGGTGGGCATCTCGGCGCTCGAGCTGCCACAGGCAACCAGTTCGAGACCCGGGTCGATCTGCCGCATCGCGCGGGCGGTCTTGGCTGCCAGCCGGCCGTAGTCCTCGGCGCTGCCTTGGCCGAGCTGCCAGGGACCGTCCATCTCATTGCCGAGGCACCACATCCGGATCCCGTGCGGATCGGTTGCCCCGTTCCGGATCCGCTGGTCCGACAGCGCGGTCCCGGACCCGATGTTGGCGTACTCGAGGACGTCAAGGGCCTCCTGCAGCCCGCGGGTGCCGAGGTTGACCGCGTACATCAATTCAGCGCCGACCTTCCGGGTCCAGCAGGCGAACTCATCCAGCCCGACCAGGTTGGCCTCCGTCGAGTGCCAGGCCAGGTCGAGCCGACGCGGGCGCTGCGCCACCGGACCGACCCCGTCCTCCCAGCGGTAGCCGGAGACGAAGTTGCCGCCCGGGTACCTGATCGTCGTGACGCCGAGCTCGCGGACCAGCTCCAGGACATCCGTGCGCCAGCCGTCCCCGTCGGCTGCCGGATGCCCCGGCTCATGGATGCCGTCATAGACGCACCGGCCCAGATGCTCCACGAACGATCCGAACAGCCTTCGATCGATCGGCCCGACCACGAAGTGCGGGTCGACGGTTAGGTGGGCTCGGATCATGGCGCCTTCCTGGGTTGAGCGAGCGACGGGGTCGGCCCCGACTGGTGGTGGGTGATCGACAGTCCTCACTTTACAACGTTGTAGCCCGGGTCGGAAAGCAACATCGCATGCAGGTTCGCCGGATGCTCCGGGTCGCGCGCGCCCGGCTGCGCTGAGCTGCTCCCACCCGGTGCCCGGACGCGCCGCTGGTGGCGGCCACCCGGCCGCAACCAGCGTGCACCCCGGTGGCAGGGTCGGCTGTAAGGTGAAAGCGATTCGGGGTGACCGATCCAGCCAGATTCCAGATGGAGGACCATGGGCAGTCCGACCATTCACGATGTGGCACGGATCGCGGGCGTCTCGATCAAGACGGTTTCGAACGTCATCAACGACTATCCGCATGTCCGGCCGGAGACCCGCCGCAAGGTGCTGACGGCCATCGAGGAACTCGAGTACCGGCCGAACCTCTCCGCCCGGGGCCTGCGCTCTGGACGCACCGGCGTGATCGGCCTGGCCGTGCCCGAGCTGCGCCAGAACTACTTCGCTGAGCTTGCGGACGCGGTGATCCGGGCCGCCGAGCGCCGGCAGCTGGGCGTGGTGGTCGAGCAGACCAGCGGCGACCGGGCCAGGGAGATCGAGGTCCTCACCGGGGGGCGGGTACGCCTGACCGATGGCCTGCTGTTCAGCCCGATGGCATTGGGCCAGGAGGACCGCGGGCTGCTGGACACCCCCTTCCCCGTTGTCCTGCTCGGGGAGCGGATCTTCGGGGGGCCCACCGACCACGTCACCATGCACAACGGGTCCTCGGCGCGCGCAGCTGTCGAACACCTGATCTCGATCGGCCGCAGGCGGATAGCCGTGATCGGCGCCCACCCCGACGGCAAGGAGGAGGTCCGCTCCGCTGACCTCCGGGTGCGGGGCTACCGGGCAGCCCTCGAGGCCGCCGGGATCCCGCTGGACCCGCGGTTGGTGCGTGTTGCCGCGCCCTGGCACCGGGAGAACGGCGCCGACGCGATGCGGGGGCTGCTGGCCGACGAGATCCCCTTCGACGGGCTGTTCGCCCTGAACGACACCCTCGCTCTGGGCGCCCTGCGCGCCCTGGGTGAGGCGGGGCTGCGCGTCCCCGACGATGTGGCCGTGATCGGCTTCGACAACATCGACGAGAGCCGCTTCTCCGTGCCGTCCCTGAGCAGCGTCGACCCCGGACGCGAGGCGATCGCGGCAACAGCTGTGGACCTGCTCGTCGAGCGCATCAACGAGAAGGGCGATCACCGGATCCCACCGAGGCTGATCAAGCCGGAGTTCCGGATCGTCGCCAGGGAATCCACCGGAGCCAGGTCCGCTGCGATAACCGTCCGGTGACTCCGGCCAGGGCGTAGTCAGTCGGCCGTCCTCATCGCGACAGGCGGAGGCTCCCGATCACCAACCGGTCCGCAGCCAGCTCATTGGCCTGGTCCGGTGACAACGCCGTCGCCGAGCGCAACATCGCGCGGATCTCGGAGTGGACGCGTGCCGGCTGCCCCAGCAGCAGCTCGATCCGCCGCTCCACCGCCCGGTCGAGGGCAGGCAGGTCAGCCACCACCTCGTTGAGCAGGCCCAACTGCGCCGCTCGCGCTG
Source organism: Propionibacteriaceae bacterium (assembly GCA_020846255.1). Lineage (GTDB taxonomy): Bacteria > Actinomycetota > Actinomycetes > Propionibacteriales > Propionibacteriaceae > Propionicimonas. The sequence continues at coordinate 7,246 of JADLEH010000104.1, read as the reverse complement.
CGGAGAAGTGCTCGCCGGTGGCCGTGAGCCAGAACGCCTCCCGGCGTCCGACCATGCGTCCGAGCCAGGCGAGCACAAGGGTCGGGGCCAGCCCAAGGCCGATCTCCGGGAACCAGAAGCTGGCGGTCTCGACCGCGACCGACACATCGGCCAGGGCCGCCAACCCGGCTCCGAAGCCGGCTGCATCACCCTGGACCCTGGCCACGGTCACCAGCCGCGTGCCGGCAAGGGCGGAGTTCACCTCGACCAGCCGGGCGACTTCCGCCGGCAGCGCCTCAGGGGTGGCCGCGGACCGCTCCCGGCCGAGGCAGAAGGCCTCGCCCCGCGCCTCGAGGAGCAGGACGTGCGCTTCCTCCGGCGGGTCGCGCAGGACAGCGACCAGCGCGTCACACATCGCGGCTGTCATCTGGTTGCCGCCCGGAGCTTCCAGCGTGGCCACCAGCAACGGCCCCTGGGCCCGCAGCCGGAGACCTTCCACCGCCGTGTTGGTCGTCATCGTCACCCGTCCTAGTTGAGTCGGTCGACGGCGACGCCGCCGTACCAGTCGATGTCGGAGTCCGCGGTCCTCACAGTGATGCTGCGAATGTGGGTGAAGTCGTTGAACGACTCCACGCCCCCCTCGCGGCCATAGCCGCTCTCCCGGACACCACCCCAGGGCGACGACGGATCGAGCCGGTGGTGGTCGTTGATCCAGACGATCCCGTGCTCGAGCCGGCCGGCGACGCGGTGCGCCCTGGCGACGTCCCTGGTCCAGACCGACGACCCGAGGCCGTAGCGGGAGTCGTTGGCCTTCCGGATGGCGTCGGCCTCGTCCTTGAACGGGATCACCACCACCACCGGACCGAAGATCTCCTCCCGCGCCACCCGCATGTCGTTGCTGACGTCGGCCAGGACGGTCGGGGCGACGAAGAAGCCGCTCAGTCCGGGCACCGGGACCGGGACCCCGCCGGTGGCGAGCCGGGCCCCTTCGGCCACCCCGGTCTTGACGAAGTCGAGGATGCGTTGCCGGGCAGCGGCCGAGATCACCGGGCCGAGCTGGGTGGCTGCGCTGGTGGGATCGCCGACCCGGATCTGCTGCGCCTGCGCCACCAGGGCCGCCACGAACTGGTCGTAGACCGTCTCCTTGACCAGGATGCGGGTGCCGGCGATGCAGGTCTGCCCGGCCCCGATGAAGCCGCCGAAGGCCGCCCCGCGTGCGGACACCTCCGGGTCGATGTCGTCGAACACGAGAACCGGGGTCTTCCCGCCGAGCTCAACCGTCGCCTTGGCGAAACGTCGGGCCGCAGCGACGGCCACCCCGCGGCCGGGCTCGGTGCCGCCGGTGAACACCACCTTGGCCACGTCCGGATGCTCGACCAGGGCCGCTCCGGCCACCGGACCGAGGCCCGGCACGACGTTGAGGACGCCGGGGGGGATGCCTGCCTCAAGCGCAAGGCGACCAATGATCAGCGCGGTCAGCGGCGTCAGCTCCGAAGGCTTCAGCACGACGCTGTTCCCGGTTGCCAGCGCCGGGGCGAGACTCTTCGAGGCGATCATCAGCGGATGGTTGAAGGAGGAGAGGATGCCGACGACGCCGAGCGGGAACCGGGAGGTGTAGGAGTGGTACTCCCCGGCCATCGGCACCACCGAATCCCGGCTGGCCAGCAGCAGCGCGGCGTTGTACCGGTACCACTCCGGGAGCCGGGTGACCTGGGCCCTGGTCTCGGTGAGGGGGCGACCGTTGTTCTGGGTCTCCAGGTGGTAGAGCTCCCCCATCTCGGCCTCGATCAGGTCGGCGAACCGATTGAGGACGCGGGCCCGCCGGTGGATGGAGAGCTCGCTCCACTCGCCCCGGCGGAAGACCTCACGACCGGAGTGGACCGCCCGGTCGATGTCGCTGGCGTCGGCGCTGTGGCAGGTGGCGAACACCTCGGCCGTGGCCGGGTTCACCAGCTGGAGCAGGGGCCCGCCGCCGGCTTCATCGCACCCGTCCACGAGCAGGTGATGCGGTCGGGAGTCCATGGCTGGGGTCCTTCTGTGGTTGAGGGTGTATCGGGTGGTGGTCATGGCAGGATCGCCATCGCTCCCCGCTCGGTCGCCAGCGGGGCGTAATCGACGGCTGACACAATGGCAGGGGCGGTTTCCATGAGCAGCAGTCGGGCCTCCGCCGGCGACCAAGCGGGCCAGGCCGGAAGGGAGCCACCATTGGGATCCCCGGTGCGCGCGAAGCGAGCCCAGGCGTCCATGATGTGCTCCGAGACCTGGTGTCGGCCAGGCACCCGGCCGGTCATCGGAATCCGATCGACCGTTCCGAAGGTGTAGGCCAGGTCGAGGCTGTGGCAGGAACCGAGCATCCCGTCGAGGATGTCTGTCGGCTGGTTGAACACGTACTCGAACACCGTCAGGCCGCACGCGGCCAGGTGGTCAGCGGTCCGGATGGCGACTCCCCGGAAGCTGATGTCCGCACAGATCCTCGCCCAGCGGAGCCGGGGCGGCTCGTCGTGACGAGCGGCATAGTCGGCGACGATGGCCGCGGCCTGGTCGCCAAGTTCTGCAGCCAGCTCGGCTGCGACGAGCTCGTCGGTCGCGTCCGGGTAGTCGTCGCGGCTGCACAGCTTCATCGAGTACTCGTGTGCAGCGGAACCGACGATGGCCGGGATGCCTGCGGCCCAGGGCTGGATGTCGGCGGAGTAGAAGTCACCGGCGATGTGGACCCCGTCCCGGTAGGGGCCGATCCGCAGCTGCGGACGTCCGCGGCTGAACAGCACCCGGCCCGGATCGACGAGCTGCTCGACCGTGCGCTGGGCCTGGAGGATCTGCCCGACGGGCAGTTCCGCGAGGCGCTCGAGGTTCCCGGCATCGATGCCCAGCTCCTCGGCGGCGAGGGCAGCGATCCGGGAGTGGTCCTCCTTCAGCGGCAGGCTCGGCGAGGACGGCGACTGCATGATGATCTTGTGGAAGAGGCCGCGCGCGTTCGGCATGGCCAGCAGGTTGGCGGTCTTGGCGCCGCCGCCGGACTGCCCGAAGACGGTCACGTTCCCCGGGTCACCACCGAAGGCTGCGATGTTGTCCCGTACCCACTCGAGCGCGAGGACGATGTCGAGCATGCCGGCGACCCCGGCCCCGGCGTAGCCGGTCGGGTCGTAGTCCTCCCAGGGACAGAAGCCGAGCAGGCCGAGCCGGTGGTTGACGGCCACCACGACGACGTTCTCCCGCTCGGCGAGCACGTCGGCGTGGAACGCGGTTTCGTTCCCCGAGCCGGTCAGGTAGGCCCCGCCGTGCAGCCAGACCATCACCGGGACCGGCCTCGACCGCCCGTTCTCCGATGGTGCCCAGATGTTCAGCGAGAGGCAGTCCTCGCTGGTCGGGCCGGCTTCGGTGGGGGAACCGCCGCGAGGATTGAGGCTTCCGATCATCCGGTCGCCGCGACTGCTGCCGCCGATCCGGAAGTCGTTCTGCGGCGCTACCGGGCCGAACTCCAGGGCGTCCAGCACCCCGGTCCAGGGCTCCTTGGGTACCGGCGGGCGGAACCGCCGCTGACCCCCGGTCGACTCCCCGTAGGGGACGGCGAGGAAGCGGGTGACCCCGCAGGAGTCGAGTCCGCGCACCAGTCCGGCCGCGGTGGGGACGGTCACGAATGTTGCCATCAGTAGGTTCCTCGGTTTCGGGTGGTCAGAGCCAGGCGCACTTCGCTACTTCATTCCGGTGGTCGCGACGCCCTCGATGAAGCTCCGCTGCACGAACAGGAAGGCCACGATCATCGGGATCAGGGCGATCACCGATCCGGCCATCAGCAGTCCGTACTCGGTGAGGTTCTCGCCCTTGAACATCGCCAACCCCGGCGGCAGGGTGAGCATCTGCTGGTCCGTGATCACCATCAGCGGCCAGAGCAGGTCATTCCAGTTGCGGAGCAGGCTGAACATCGCCAGCGTCAGGACCGCCGGCTTCGCGAGCGGCCACATGATCCTCAGGAAGATCCGCAGCTCGGAGGCACCGTCGATCCGGGCCGCGTCCTCGAGGTCCTTCGGCAGGGAGATGAAGAACTGCCGCATCAGGAAGATCCCGAAGGCGCTGGCCAGCCTCGGCACGATGAGCCCCTGGTAGGTGTCGATCCACCCGAAGTTGCTGATGATGTTGTACAGGGGCACGAAGGTCACCTCGATGGGGACCATCAGGGTGAGGATGAGCACAAGGAAGGCGAGGTTCTTCCCGCGGAAGTCGAACCGGGCGAGCGCGTAGCCGGCCATCGAGTTGAGCGTCACCGAGACGACCGTGACCACGCCGGCGAACACGACGGTGTTCAGCAGTTGCCGTCCGAACGGGATCCGCCGCCAGATCTCGGAGTAGTTCTCGAGGGTGAACACCGTCGGCCAGAGGGTCGCCGGGTCGGCGAGCAGCGAGCCCTGGGTCCGGAACGATGCCGTCAGCATCCAGCCGAACGGCAGCAGGAAGAGTGCCGACACCGCGAACATGACGATCACGATGATGATCGAGAGCCGCTTCTGACGCTGCGTCCTGGTCCTGACCATGGTGGCGAAGTCGGCAGCGGAGGCCGTGGTCGAGGCCATCAGTACTGCACCGCCTTCTTGGAGAAGTAGCCGACCTGGATGAGGCTCACAGCGAAGACCAGCAGTACCAGCACCCAGGAGATGGCCGAGGCGTACCCGAGCTCGTACCGCTCCACCGCGGTGGTGAAGATGTAGAGGACCAGGGTCTCGGTGCGGAAGTAGGGACCGCCGCCGGTCATGATGTAGATCTGGTCGAAGGCCTGGAAGGCGAAGACCAGCGCCATGATCCCGACGAACATCGTCGTGTTGGACAGCAGCGGCCAGGTGAGGTTCCAGAACGACCGCCACGGCCCGGCGCCGTCGATCTGGGCGCTCTCCTTGAGTTCCTTCGGAATGGACTGGAGGCCGCCCAGGTACATCACCATGAAGAAGCCGACGTCGCGCCAGACCCCGACCATCATCACGAACGGCATGGCAAGGGCCGGGTCCTGGATCCCGTTGCCGAGGTTGAGGCCGACGATCTCGAACCAGGCCGGGATGATCCCGGCATGGGGGTTCAGCATGGCCCACCAGGCCATCGACGAGATCCCCAGCGAGGTGACGAACGGCATGAACACCGCCACCCGGAAGAAGCCCCGGAACGGCAGGGGCCGGTTGAGCAGGAGTGCCAGCCCGAGCGCGATGGCGATCGAGACCGGCACCACGACGGCGGAGTACACCAGCGTGTTGCCGAGGGCGTTGGTGAACCTGACGTCGGTGAAGAGCCGGCCGTAGTTCTCCAGGCCGACCCACGCCGCCGAGCCGAACCCGGAGTCATCGGTGAAGGAGGTGCGCAGGGACTCGAACAACGTCCAGAACACGAAGACTGCGATCACCATCCCCGCCGGCGCGATGAACATCCAGGCTGTGAAGGCCTGGCGGGTCTTCGAGGTGACCCGCCAGGTCTTCCTGCCCGAGGTTCCGTTGAGCGGACCAGACGACCTGGACTCCGCCTTCAGGACTCTTGTGGCCATATCCCTTACTTCCGAATGTGGTTAGCGGACGGTCTGCCGTCAGCCCAGGAGCTCCTGAAGCTGCTTCGAGGCTTCCGGCAGGACTTCCTCAGCGGTGCCCTCGCCGTTCATCACCTTCTGGATGGCCGGGTTGACGACGTCGTCAAGGATCGTCTGGAAGTTCACCACGCCACGCATGTGCGACTCGGCGCCAACAGCCTTGGTGAACAGTTCGGGAACCGGGTTCTCGGCCAGGTCAGCCATGGGGATGTCGCTCCGGGTGGGAGGGTAGCCGCTCTTGATCGCCCAGGTGGTCTGGGACTCCGTGCTGTTCCAGAACTTCAGGAACTCCAGGGATGCCGCCCGTTGCGCGTCCGGGATTCCGGCAGCGACGAGGATCGGCGTGCCCACGATCATCGTGGTCTGGGTCGTCGTGCCAGCGGGGAAGGGGATGACCCCGAAGTCGACCCCGCCCTTCGCGTAGGTGCCGGCGCCCCAGGGGCCGTCGATCACCATGCCGGCGCGGCCGGCTGCGAACAGGGCCTGGGCATCGGGGACGGAAACCCCGATGGGCGAGATGTGGTCATTGCGGAACAGCCCGGTCCAGTAGTTCAGGGTCTTGATGTTCTCGGCCGAGTCGAGGATCGAGGTCTTGCGGTCCTCGCTGACGTAGCCGCCACCGTCGTTGCGGAAGTAGGCGGTCCAGGAGTGGATGCCACTGAACATGCCCTGGGCGATGCCGTAGACGTTGGTGGTGTTCTCGCCCTCCTTGTAGCTGGTGATCGCCTTCGCTGCCGCGGCGAGCTCGACCAGCGTGGTCGGGGGCTCGACGCCGGCCTTCTGGAACAGCGTCTTGTTGTAGTAGAGCATCAGCGGCGCGGTGCTCATCGGCGCACCGTAGACCTTGCCCTCGTAGGTGGTTGCCTCGATCGTCGCCTTCGGCAGCACGGCCTTGTCCAGCTTGCCCTCGCCGTAGAAGTCGTCGATCGGCTGGACGACCTTCTTGGTGATGTACTGGGTGGTCATCTCGTGGCCGACCGCGATCAGGGTGGGGCCGTCACCGGAGGCGAAGGCGGGGAGCAGCTTCTGGATCATCGTGTCCTTCGGCATGATCGTCATGTCGACGACCACCTTGGACTGCGACTCGTTGAACTTCTTCACCAGGGCCTCGACGGTCGGGCCGTCTGATCCCTGGTACCAGTTCCAGAAGGTGATCTTGGTCGGCCCCGATGCCTGCTCCTGCGCAGTCCCTGCGCACGCTGCGAGCGGGAGAACCATCCCCACCGCCGTCCCGAGGGCAGCAACCCGCCAGCGGCGGGCTCGGCGTTGTGCTGTCATGTCTGACCTCCATCAAAGGGTCGATTGTCGCTGGTGTACAACGTTGTACTTTCGCGGTACATCGTTGTACATCCCGAAAGTTACACCCCCCCTACCGACCTCGCAACACAATTCGGGAAAGTCCCTGCCGCCCTTGCCAGCGGCGACCCGGTGCCCAACCCGGCGCTCCAGCAACAGTGCTCCGGATCCTGTACCGAACTCGGCTCAGGATGCTGCACCTTGCGAGCTGCCAAGGCTGCGAACAGCCTCCACCACCGCCGCCTCGCCCCACGGACGGACCACCCGGGCCACCTCCACCCCGCCGGAGAGGAAGATCAGGGTCGGCCACAGCTTCACCCGGTACGAGCGGCCCAGTGGACGGCCCTTGCCGTCCTCGACCAGGATGCGGCGCACTTCCCCGGCGCTTTCCAGGACGGGCTCGATCACCTT
>JADLEH010000103.1 GCA_020846255.1 Propionibacteriaceae bacterium | reverse complement strand
CGCCCAGCACCCGGACGCGACGCCTGCGGCGATCGACGGCCAGCACGGTTGGCGCACGCTAGCACGTCCCACGACGGGTGGGGAGTCCCCGGCTCTGGAGGTGGTCAACACTGCTCCCGATCACAGGTGCTTTCCTTGACCGCCGATCCGGAGGAGGATCGAATGCGTAGCCAGGTTGCTCTCGTTGGGCCAGAGATGATGACGATGCGACGGTCACGTGAACTGGGTGGGCAAGGTCGGACGCCCGACCGGGCGGGCCCGGGCTCGGGCTTGAGCCGGTGCTCGGCTGCTCCGGCCTGGTGGGCCCCCCTGACCCTGATCGTGCCGGTTCTGGGGCTCGTCGCCGGGCAGGCCGTCCTGCTTCTGGGCCGCTACGGGGCGTCGCCGGAGCTGGCCCCGGTCGATGTCGTGGTCGAGCCGTCCGGCACGACGCTGCTGGGCACGACGGCGGTGGAGCTGGCGGCTTTCGGTGACTCCGCCATGGCCGGGGTCGGCGTGCACCTCGTTGCAGACTCCCTGCCGGTGCAGTTGGCGCAGCGGGTGGCCGACTCGACGGGGCGTGCGGTGCACGTGGTGGGCTATGCCCGGTCCGGGGCGCGGACCATCGACGTCCTGACCCATCAGGTTCCCCGGGTGCAGCACGAGCCGGATGTCTCGGTCCTGGTCGTCGGCACGAACGACGTAACGGGCGTCACCCCGCCGGCGACGCTCGTCCGCCTGTCCAGCGAGCTCCTGGACGGGCTGCTGGCCCTCGGCGCACCCGTGGTGATGTCGAGCCTGCCGGAGTTCCGGGCGATGCGGCTCCTGCCGCACCCCCTGATGGAGGCGGTACTCGGATACGGGGTTGTGGTCGGTGCGGCACAGCGTCACGCGGCCGCTGGGCGGCCGCTGGTACGGCTCGTCGACGTTCGCGGAGCCATCGGCTCGGAGTTCTTCAACGACGGCCCGATGAGCCCCGACGCCTTCCATCCGTCGGCGGTCGGCTACGGGCGGATCGCCGACGTCCTGGCGCCGGAGGTCCTCTCCGTGCTCGGGACGGCCCAACCTCTGGGGAGAACCGATGGTCAGCAACCGGAATGAACCCGGCAACGGCCTGGCTTCGACCTTCGCCGCTGTACTCGGAGACGACCTCCAGCTGGCGATCCGCGCCTACGACGGCAGCCGCGCCGGCCCCCTGGATGCGCCCGCGACGCTCGTCCTCCGGTCGCCGCTCGCCGTGCGGCGAATGCTCTCCTCGCCCGGCGAACTCGGATTGGCGCGTGCCTATGTAGCCGGCGACCTCGAGGTCGACGGGGACCTCTATGCGGCCCTCGAACTGCTGCGTGAGCAGCTGGGCCGTGCCTTGCGCCGGCCACAGTCGTTGGGGGCACTTGCGCGCCTGGTGCGCGGGACCGGTGGACTCGGCCGCGCGCCGGGTCCGCCCGCGGAGGAGATCCGGCTGCACGGACGTCGGCACAGTCCTTCCAGGGACGCCGCGGCGATCGCCCACCACTACGACGTCTCCGGGGACTTCTACCGCCTGGTCCTCGGTTCGACGATGACCTACTCGTGCGCTGTGTGGGCGGACCCAACGGTCGGCCTGGACGCCGCCCAGGAGGCGAAGTACGGGCTGGTCTGCCGCAAGCTCGGGCTCGGCCCCGGGATGCGCCTGCTCGACGTGGGCTGCGGCTGGGGTGGCATGGTCATGCACGCCGCCCGCCATCACGGCGTCCGAGCCGTGGGCGTGACCTTGTCGCGCGAGCAGGCCGAACTGGCTCGTCGACGGGTCGCCGACGCCGGGCTCGCCGACCGGGTGGAGATCCGCCTGGCCGATTACCGCGAGGTCGGCGACGGGCCCTACGAGGCGATCAGCTCGATCGGCATGTTCGAGCACGTGGGCTCCGACCAGTTGGGCAGGTACTTCTCGCGGATGCGCGAATTGTTGGCGCCGAAGGGGCGCCTGCTAAACCACGGCATCAGCCGCCCGGCGGGGCAGGGCCCGATCCGCAGCAACAGCTTTCTCCATCGCTACGTGTTCCCCGACGGCGAATTGGAGGAGATCGGCACGGTCGTCTCAGCCATCCAGCACGCCGGGTTGGAGATCCGCCACGTCGAGAACCTGCGAGAACACTATGCGCTGACCCTGCGGGCCTGGGTGCGGAACCTCGAGGAGGACTACGACGAGGCTGTCCGGCTGGCCGGTGCAGGTCGGGCGCGGGTGTGGCGGCTGTACCTGGCGGGCGCTGCGTTGGGTTTCGAGAGCGGTGAGACCGAGATCCACCAGACCCTCGCGGTCAGGACCGTCGGCGGCTTGAGCGGAATGCCATTGCGACCGGACTGGGAGCCGCCGGCGCGACTACTCGACCAGGAGCCGCCCCAGGCTTCCGGCGCCGGGCGCTCAGCGCCCTGAACCGACGGACCGCCGGTTGTGGTCGGACGACCGCTCCGCCCAAGTGCGGGAGATCAGGCTTCCACTCCCGGAGCGGCCGAGACCTCAGCGCACAGCCGCGCCCTGGCCGCCACGTACTCTTCCTCCAGCCGGTCGACCAGCCTGGCCACCGGCAGCACCGATTCGATACCGGCCACACCCTGACCAGCCGACCAGATGTCCCGCCACGCCTTGGCATCGGCCGTGGACGGCTGCGTGATGTGGCCGAGGTCGACCGGGCCGGGGGTCGCGTCCGGATCCAGGCCGGCCAGCTCGAGGCTGCGTCGCAGGAAGTTCGCCGGGATCGTGCTGACGCTGGG
>JADLEH010000102.1 GCA_020846255.1 Propionibacteriaceae bacterium | reverse complement strand
TTGGCGCCTCCCGCCGCCCATCGTTGCCTCTCACGCCGCGGCTCCCGACCACTTCTGCTCGGCCGCGGAGACGGGCGGGGTCGGTTTGCAGTTGCAGACGACATCGCCCCGGGCCAGAGCGGCGATACGCTTCGGGGCTTTCGAATGCGCAACCCAAGCGTCAAGGTCGAGATCACGGTTGGACACATTGCCGCGACCTGCACCGGCGTTTCCGGGCTGGGCAGTTCGGGTCAAGTCCTGCGGGTGATGTACGTCTGATCCTTCGGGTTTTAGGGCTGTGAGGGCCTGGCAACCACGCAAGGGACGACTCCACCTCGTGAGTACATGACTTGGTTTGCTCCCTATCGGCCTGCCGAGGACGCCATCCCGGTTTGAAGTGCGAATCCATTTGATCCCCGGCACTCCGAGGCGGACGCTTCTCGCGTCATCGGGCTTGAGTGGATCGCCTTGCGATGAGTTGGGTGCCCAGGATGGTCTTGGTCGGCGGCCGGTCGTCTTGGTCGAGCGACTGAAGGATCACTTTGGCAGCTGCCGTCCCGATCTGCTCCAGGGGCTGGGCGATGGTGCTGAGCCCGAGGTAATCGGCCATGTCGTGTCCATCAAAGCCCACCAGCGCGATGTCGGAGCCTGGCGTGAGGCCGCGAGCGTCGAGCGCGCGGAGCGCCCCGAACGCCATCTCGTCCGACATCGCAAACACGGCTGTGGGCGGCTCTGGTAGGTCGAGAAGGCGCATCATGGCTTGCTCGCCGCCGGCTATGGTGAAGCCCCCTGACACCTCCAGTTCTGCCGATGACTCGAGCCCGGCCCCACCGAGTGCCGCGAGATACCCCAGGTAGCGGGTCTGTTCAAGAACAAGCGGGTCCCTGATCTGCCGACCATAGATCAGGCCGATCCTGGTGTGCCCTAGCCCTAGAAGATGAGCGGTGGCTGTTCTGGCTCCCTCGGTGTCATCGATGAGAACGCACGAGACCATTTCCGACTCGGTTCCGATCAGACACACGGGCACATCAACGGCGAGCAGTGCCTCCAGGTCCGGGCTATTCGCAGCGACGGACATAGCGACAAAGGCGTCCACCCTAGTTCGAAGGCGCTGGATCGGTGGCCGCGGGTGAGGGTCGTTCGGGTCGCCCATCGAGTACAGCACCAGATCTATTCCGCTGCCGCGCAATTCCCGCTCGATGCCCTCGACCATGCGCATCGTCGACCATCGGGAGAGGTGCGGGGTGATGATGCCGATGGCGTTCATCTTCCCGGTTGAAAGTGCCGCAGCTGCAGGTGAACCGACGTAGTTGAGCCTCTCTGCGACTGCCAGGACGTGATCGCGCAGCTCAGGGTCGACGGTGGCGAAGCCGCGAAGCGCACGTGACACCGTCGCGGTCGACACTCCGGCCGCTCTTGCGATGTCACGTATCCCGATGCTGTTCATCGGCAGTGCCCCCTATCCCTCAGAGTTCGTGGTGCTGCTGGTTGAGTCCATGGCGGCTCTATTGAGCCAGACTCGCGACCGGTAGCGGCCGACTCCGTTGCGCGACGCCATCGGATCCGTAGGGATAGTCGCCGCATTGGGGTGCCGATACCCGGTTCAGGAGGTCCATCTCCTGTTCGCTGAGGCGAAGAGATGCTGCCTGGAGGTTCTCCTGCAGCTGGCCCACAGTACGCGCACCCAGCAGCACGCTGCTGACAGCTGGCCGCTGCGCCACCCACGCGATCGCGACCTGGCTGAGGGTGGCTCCGTGATCGCCCGCGATCTGCGCGACGTGCTCGAGTACCGTCCACGTCTGTTCACGACTTGCCCGCTTGTCATAGGCCTCGAGCCCCCTTGTGGGGTCCTCGCCGAGCCTGGTCGATCCTGTCGGCCGCGTTGATCGGTTGTACTTGCCGGTCAACCAGCCGCCACCGAGCGGCGACCAGACGATCATCCCCATGCCGTTGTCTTGGACGGCTGGCGCGATTTCCCACTCGATCTCGCGGACGAGCAAGCTGTAGCTGGGCTGAAGGGCCACTGGCGCTGCCCATCCTTGTTGGCGGGCGAGTGCGCAGGCCTTCTGCACCTGCCAGCCCAGGTAGTTGGACACACCCGGATAGGAGATCTTTCCGGCATGTACGGCGTCGTTCAGGAACCCCAAGGTCTCCTCCAACGGGGTGAGGGGGTCCCAGGAGTGCACCATGTACATGTCGACGTGGTCTCGACCTAGACGACGCAAGGAGGCGTCCAGGGCGCGCCGTAGATGACGCCGGGTTGCGCCCTCGGCGCCGAAGATCGACGTGGCCGGGAACCTGCCTTTGGTGACCAACACGACCCGATCAGTCATCTCGACGGGCCGCTGCGCCAACCATTCACCAAGGATCGCTTCCGCCTTCCCAGCGCCGTAGACGTCTGCGGCGTCGATGAGCGTTCCACCCGCTTCGATGAAGGTATCGAGCTGGGCGAAGGCCTCATCCTTCGGAGTCTCTGTGCCGAAGGTCATCGTGCCGAGCGCCATCGCGGATACGACGCAGCCGGTGTTGCCGAGCGTGCGGTATTGCATTCTTCTCCTGAGGTTGAGTGAACACCGTTGGGTTGCAGGACGGTTGTGGTCAGTGCGGGCTGTGCCGTGCGGCGAGCTGGTCGAACAGGTCGTTCATCCGTGAGTCGATCTTCTGCCGTGCCGGATCGGACCGGTGCCAGGCGATGATCTCCCTGGCCCCCCGCGCAAACGGGACCTGCGCTCGCCATCCAGGGACGAGGGCGCGGATTTTGCTGTTGTCGAAGACCATCGAGTTGGCCTTGTCGCCCAGCAGCGCAGCTCCAAGCTCGGCATCCATGGCAGCGATACGGTCGGAGGCCAGGTGGAGAAGGACGGGTTCGACGCCGGCAGCTCGCCCGATGGTCCGATACAGCTCGTTCCAGGTCGGCGCCTCATCGGATGTGATATGCACTGCCTCGCCCAGCGTCTGTGGATGGCCGAACAGCCCCACCAAGGCCCTCGCGAAGTCCGTGTGGTGGGTGATCGTCCACAAGGAAGTGCCGTCACCGGGCACAATGACTGGACGCCCCTTGAGCATGCGGTCAACCACAGTCCAGCCCCCGTCGAAGGGCACCATGGTGGGGTCGTAGGTGTGGGACGGGCGCACGATCGTCATCGGGAACCCGGTGTCGCGGTAGACCGCCGTCAACAGGTCCTCGCAAGCGATCTTCTCCCTGGAGTACTGCCAGTACGGGTTTCGCAGCGGAGTCGACTCGGTGACCGGCAGGCGCGTCGGAGGTGTCTGGTATGCCGACGCAGAGCTGATGAAGATGTACTGACCGGTTCTGCCGGCGAACAGGTCAACGTCCTGCTGCACCTGTTCTGGCGTGAATCCGAGGAATGTGAGCACCACATCGAAGTCCTGCCTTCCGAGCACTTCGGCGACTTCTCGACGATCGCGGATGTCGGCGCGGAGTTGATGGACCTCCGGCGGTGCTGACGGCCTTCCGTTTTCGAGGTTGCGACCGCGGTTGAGTACGGTCACCTCGTGCCCGATCGCGGCGGCGTGCCGAACGACGCCGTTGCTGATGATCCCCGAACCCCCGAGAACAAGCACCCGGAGCCCGGTGCCCACCGGCAATGTGTCTCGCATGCTTACCTGATGGTTCATTTCACTCCACCGCTCGTTAGGCCGCTGATGATGCGGCGTTGGAAGATCAGGACGATGATGACCAGCGGAACGGTCACGACGACTCCTGCGGCCATCTGAGTCCCGAACGGTTGGTCGAACTGAGACACGCCCGTGAACTTGGCAATGGCCACTGTCACCGGCTGGGCGCTCGGCGTCTGGGTCATCGAGTTCGCGATCATGAACTCGTTCCACGCGGAGATGAAGACCAGAATCGCGGTGGTGAAGACGCCCGGGACGGCGAGCGGAAGGAGAACCTTCCGGAATGCCTGCCCGGGGGTGCAGCCGTCCACCCTCGCCGCCTCCTCCAATTCCCAGGGCATCGCGACGAAGAACCCGGTGAGGATCCAGATCCCCAGGGGCAGGGTGAAGCTGATGTCGGGGACGATCATTGCCTGATAGGTGTTGATCCATCCCCAGTCGGCGAACAGCTGGAACAGCGGGGAGAGGATGGCCACGCCTGGGAACATCGAGGTGGCCAGGAACAGCCCCAACACGAGACTCTTCAGCCGGAACTTGAGTCTCGCCAGCGCGTAGGAGGCGATGACGCCGACGACCAACGAGATCGTCGTCACCGATGTCGCGACGATGACGCTGTTGCGCAGCGCAATGCCGAAGTCGTTATCTGCCCCGAATACGGCGAAGTAATTAACCAAGGACGGATCCTGCGGCAGGAGCCGATTATCGAAGATCGTTTCCGGTGACTTCAGGCTCGAGACCGCCATCCAGTAAAACGGCGCCAGGCAGAAGAAGGCGATCAGCAGGAGCCCCAGCCAGAATTCTGCCTGATGTACCCATCGTTGGGTTCTGCGCGCCCTCAATTCCTGCTGGGCGACGCCTTCGGTCACATTAACCATCGTCATGACCGCTCCTTTGGTACGACATTGGCGCCAAGCAGCCGGACGAAGAGGAATGCCGCGAGGAAGATGATGGCGAAAGTGATGGTGGCGAGCGCTCCGCCATAGCCGGGCTGGAGGTTCCCCAGGCTCGCGCGCACGACCAGGATGGAGAGCGTCGTGGTGTCATTTGCCCCGTTGGTGAAGATCGCGGGAAGGTCGTACATCCTCAGCGCGTCGAGCATCCGGAACAGCACCGCAACCAGGAGCGACGGGCGGACCATCGGTAGCGTGATGTGCCAGAACCTTTTCCACGGTCCCGCGCCGTCCATCGCTGCGGCCTCGTACACCTCATCGGGGATGACCTGGAGCCCCGCGAGGATGAGCAGCGCGACGAATGGGGCCGTCTTCCAGGTGTCGGCCACGATGATCGCGACCTTTGAGGACCATTCCATGCCTGTCCAGGTGATTGTGGTGCCGAGGACGTGGTTGACGATGCCCCTCGGATCGAACGCCCAGCGCCACATCACGGCTGCGACGGCAGTGGGGATCGCCCACGGCACGAGAACGCTGGCCCGCATGAGCCCGCGGCCGCGGAACGCCCGGTTCATGAACAGCGCCATGGCGAGGCCGATGAGTGTTTCCAGCAGCAGGGTCGTGAGCGTGAAGAACCAGGTGACGTTGAAGGCCGCCCAGAACTCCTTGCTGTACCGGCCCCACAGGGCTTGGGCATAGTTGTTGAATCCGACGAACTGGAGCGGACCATCGATGGAGTCGGCGAAGAAGGAGCGCCAGATGCCCTGGATCACCGGATAGCCGATCACCAGTGTCAGAAGCACGATCGACGGGATGATTAGCCAGAAGGCGAGCCGGCCTTCCTTCACCTGGATTGCCTTCTCCCCCGCGCGCGAGGCAGGCGGTGTACGCGTGCGGTCCCGGGATGGAAGAAGTTTCGGTGCAGTCATGACGGCTCGCCTTCTGGAGTCTGTGATGCTGCTCAGCCGACAGCGTTGGTGAGGTCTGTTGCCATCTGGGTGATCGCTTGGTCCACAGGTACTGTGCCCTGCAGTGCGGAGTAGGCGTTCTTCTGGATCGCCAGGCTGACCGCGTTGTAGTTAGGCGTTACGGGACGCGGGTTCGCGTTCAGCAGTGAGGCCTTAAGGGCGGGCAGGTATGGCGACACCTTGATCAGGGCGGGGTCGTCATACAGTGCTGTGCGTACTGAGGCTTGGTTCATGGCCGAGACCACGAACCGCTGGGTCTCCTCGGACTGCATGAAGGCGAGGAAGTCCTTGGCGGTGTCCTTGTACTTTGAGAACTTGGAGACCACCAGGTCGATGCCACCCAGCGAGGAGACGCCGGGACCGGTGACTCCGGGGAGCATCGAGACACCGAACTTGCCCTTGACTGCAGAGTCCGTGGCGCTGGCGCTCGTATACACGTACGGCCAGTTCCTCAGGTACATCAGGCGACCCTCAACGAAGGCCCGGCGGCTCTCCTCTTCCTTGTAGGTGATGGCTTCCTTGTTGATGAGGCCCTTCTTGAAGGCGTCCGCGAGAGTGCTCAGTCCTGCTCGCGCCTCGGGAGTGTCAACAGTAACCGTCTTGCCGTCTGCGCCGAGGAAGGCGCCGCCGGCACCGTTGATCGCCTCGGCCGCGTTCACGGTGAGGCCCTCATACTGAGAGAACTGGCCCGCGTAGCAGTCCATCCCCGCAGGTCGCTTCTCGCAGCTCTGGAACATCTCCGCGAAGGTGGTGGGTGGGGTCTTGACCAGGTCCGAACGGTAGAACAACAGCCCGGCGTTCGTCATGAACGGGGCGCCATACGTCTTCTCGTTGTATGTGGCTGACTTCACCGCCGCGGGCAGGATGTCGGAGGAAGCAAAGACGGTCGGGTCCAACTCCTCCAGCCAGCCGTGCGATGCGAACTCCGATGTCCAGACCACGTCCGACCACAACACGTCATAGGCGCTGCTCTTGGCCTGGAAGTTCTGCACGAACGCTGTGCGCTGGTCATCCGGCGAGGCCGCGAGTTCGAGCAGAGTGACCTTCTCGTTGGGGTGGGACGCGTCCCACTTGTCCAACAGTGTCTGCATCTCCTTGGTGAAGTCCTTCCCAGAGGCGAAGGTAATCGGCCCGCGACCCTCCGCTGCCGCAGAAGAACTCGCACCACCACTTCCGCTGGCACAGCCAGCCAAAGCTGTCGCACTCAAGGCAACAGCGGCAACGATTGCGGACATGCGCAATCCAATCATGGCAAACTCCAATGTTTATGGTTCCATTTGACTCGCGCTGGCCCCAATACTCCGCATTCACGGAAAGTCTGGATGACGCGCATAACGTGCCATTCGGCGGTCCCTGCCCGCCTGACACTGAGCACCGAAAGGATCTGAATCAATAGTCCACCACGCAGGGTCGCCTGTCAAGTATCCGGTTACTCAGTTCCTGGTCAGCGGCGATTCGCACCCTTCAGCGAGCCCCAAGGGGTCAGATTCTGACCGTCTCGCGTCGGCGTCGGCAGCCAGCGAGCCTCCGGCGATCCGAACCTGGGCCCGAACGCACCCAGCCTCATCGGCGAGTCCGTGGCGACGAGCTGAGCGACCCCTTGCCGCATTCGGTTCGGTCAGGCCGATCAGCCCCCCTTTCGAGCCGTTCGCCGCACCGACGTTCGACTTGGTTCGGGACAGCCGCCGGGATGCCAGCGCTATTGAAGGACGGATGTCAGGGGTCTTGAGTTGCTGGATGCCGAAAGTGAGGTGTGACGTGCCACGGCTGAGTGGCTGCTATCCGAAGACTCAAGCGGCGCCAAGGATTGGTGCGACGCGGGCCACCGAGGCGCATGCTGACCGACTCGGGCGCACCGATCCTCGACAACCAGATACGGCTGACGCCGGAACAGTTCCGTCGATGTACCGATTTGCACCGGGTGTAACGAAGATGGGCAGTCGGTTCTTGGGCTGGCTGGACGCGGATTGTGGCGTCGAGGGCGTGGGGTCGGCGTCGTGCTGTTCAGGCGGTGAGGGTGGTGAGGGGGATGACGTAGGTGTGGCTGCGGGTGGTGTGGCCGGTGGTGGCGCCGGTGATGACGGCTAGGAATCTGGGCTGCCCGGTCTGGTCGAGGTCGAGGCGTTCCTCGCAGAGTTTGTGCAGGCGGATTTCGGCGTCGACGACCCGGTGTTCACCGAGGCTGGTCTGGATCGCAGCCCAGCCTCCGTCGGCGTATTCGATGATGGCGTCGATGGTGAGCCCGGTCTCGTCCCGGTAGTGAACCAGGCGCGCTCCAGTACCTTCGAGATACACGCGGAGGTCGTGGACGACCATCGACGTGAACACGGCCGCGAACGTGTCGGGGTCATCGGCGAGACGATCCTGATCGAGCTGCAGCGCGGCGCAGGCTAGCGCCGGGTCGGCGAGGTGGGCGCGGGGTTGGTGGCGAAGCCGTGCCCGGGTGCGTAGCGGTGGTTGCCAGGCGGGTTGTGGCTCCCAGGTGTGCACCCGGGTGAGTGCGTCGAGGTAGGCCCGGACGGTGTCGCGGCCCGCTCCCTCACCCGCGGTGTGGGTGTCTGCGGCGAGGCCGGCGAGGCTGACCGCGCCGGAGGTGTGGCGGGCCAGGCTGGCGAGCAACTGGCCGATGCGGTCGGGCTGGTGCCGGGTGGGGCTGGCCGCCGGCAGGTCGGTGTGTGTGAGGTCGTGCAGGTAACCGGTGTTGTAGTGGATGGCCTGTTCGATGCTGGCGTCGACGAGCGCTGGCCAGCCGCCGCGGACGGCTTCGCCGGCCAGCTCCCGGCATGACAGGGGGCTGCGCACCTTGTTGACCCGGTCGCCGTAGGCAAGACCCGCTAGGGAGACCTGGGGTGTGCAGCGCGGGTTCTCGGCGAGCGCCATGGTGCGCATCCGCAGCACCGGCAACTGGTCGGCGCCCTTGGTGTGGCGTCGGTAGTCCGGCGGGGTGGCCGAACTGGCCAGCACGTACCCGCCGGGCAGCGCCGTGGCGTCGAGGTGTTCGTTTAGTTGGGTCCACAGGGTGGGGGCGAGGCGCCATTCGTCGATCAGCCGGGGTGCCGGGCCGGTCAAGAGCCGGTCGGGGTCGAGCTGGGCGAGTTCGACCATCGAAGTGTTGGTGTCGAGGTGGACGGCGCTGGCGGCGTGGTGCAGGCCGGTGGTGGTCTTCCCGCAGCCGCGGGGGCCTTCGAGCCGGACCACGGGGTTGCCGCGCAGGAGCCGACTCAGCCGTTGGTCGATGATTCGGGGCAGGTACGCCATCTATCGATGGTAGGGCGGTCTGCGGAACTTTGGAACGTGGGATTGCGAAATCTGGAACGTCTGTCTGCGATGTCGTGACCCCGCACTTTGCGGGCGGATGGGGACTCGTCAAGGGGTTCTCAAAAGAATCGGGGGGAGGTTGGGGGACGTGGGCCTGACTACGCCATTCACTCAGCGGCCTTCGGCCGGAACCGGTGGCGGGAGGCCTTGGGGGAACAAGAAGGGGGACATCGGTGTGCTGTCCTGATCCGATCCCCAACCGAGGGTGATCGGCTCGACAGAACGGGGCAACGCCATGACGGTCCACGACCAGCCGCCAGATCCACTGCAGCGTAGTGCCCGGCGGAAGTCTCAAGTTCTTCTTGGGCCACCGGCTGACCGAATGGGGCTGTTTCGGCGGCTTAAGGATGTGACAGCACCCAGCCGCTGTGATCGAGGGAGGTGAACCGGTGGCGATCGGGTTGAAGAAGTTGCTGGCCGGGTCGGGCTATGAGTACCTGACCCGGCAGGTCGCCGTGGCCGACGCGTCCGGCCACGGCCACACCAGCCTGGCCGACTACTACACCGCCAAAGGCGAAACAGCCGGCAGGTGGTGGGGCACAGGACTGCCCGGGATGAGCCTGGTAGCAGGCGGGCCGGTGACCGAGGAACAGATGAAACGGCTGTTCGGCGCCGGCCTCAACCCGACCACCGGCGCCAAGCTGGGCCGGGCCTACTCCGTGTTCGGCACCCAGCCGACCCCGTTCGAAACCGAACTCGCCGCCCGGCTGCAAGGCTGGCAACACGACCACAACCATGTGCCGGTACCGAAACAGGTGCGGCACCGATTGCGGACCGACCTTGCGGTCGAGTGGTACACCCGCGACCATGGCAAGCCCCCACCTGGGCGGCGGGAGCTGCACAGCTACCTCACGAAAGCCGTCTCCCACCCAAGGGTGGCGGTGGCCGGGTTCGACGCCACCTTCTCCCCTGCCAAGTCGGTGTCGACACTGTGGGCTTTGGCCGGGCCCGAGTTGAGGGCGGCGATCGCCGCCGCGCACAACGGTGCGGTCGACGACGCGCTCACCGCCGGTGAGGCCAAGGTGTTCTTTACCAGCGCCGGCCATTCCGGTGCCCGGCACGTCGACGTGACCGGGATCTCCGCGGCCCGCTTCGACCATCGTGACTCCCGGGCCGGCGACCCCGACCTCCACACCCATGTCGCGATCTCCACCAAGGTCCAAACCGCGACCGGGGAATGGCGGGCCATCGACGCGGGACCGCTGTACGCGGCCAAGGTGTACCTGTCCGAGGTGTATACCACCAGCCTCACCGCCCGCCTCCACGCCCTCGGCCTGACCATGGTGCCGGTCGGACGCGACGGGAAACGGCCCGTGTATGAGGTCGCCGGCATCGAGCCGGCCCTGGTCCAGCGGTGGTCGTCGCGGCGGCATCGCATCACCGCCCGCACCAGTGAGCTGGTCGCCACGTTTGAGGTCGACCACGAACGGCCCCCGACCAAGGCCGAACGGCTCGAACTGGCCCAGCAGGCCACCCTCGACACCCGCCCGGCGAAACACCAGCCCCGTTCAGAGGCCGACCAACGCGCCACCTGGCACACCGAGGCCACCCAACTCCTTGGCCGGACCGGGCTGGCCCGGATGCTCCACACCGTCCAGTCACAGCCACGGGTCGCGCCGCCGGTCGTCGACGAAACCTGGGTCGCGCACGCCGCGCAGCGGGTGGTCAACGTCGTCGAGGCCGAACGCTCCTCCTGGACGCCGTGGAACATCCGCGCCGAAGCACTCCGGCAGATCCGCGCCGCCGCGATCCCCCTCGACCAGGTCCAGCCCGCAGCCGAGGCCATCGCCAGCCGAGCCCTTCAAGGGATCTCGGTGCCGATCCGCACGGTCCGCACCCTGCCGGTCGAACCCGACCTGCTGCGCCGGGCCGACCAGACCTCGGTGTATGAGAAGCCGGGCGCGACCCGCTACACCTCCCGCCGGATCCTCCTGGCCGAACGGCGCCTGGTCGACACCGCCGGCCGGCTCGGCGGCAGGGTCGCCGACCACAACTCAGTCACCCTCGCCCTGCTCCAATCGATGGCCAACCGCGAACCCCTCAATGCTGCTCAGCAGGTCCTGGTCCGGGACATGGCCACCTCCGGGCGGAGGTTGCAGCTCGCGATCGCGCCGGCCGGAACAGGGAAGACTACCGCCACGCGCACCCTCGCCACCGCCTGGACCGGCAGCGGCGGCAACGTCGTCGGCCTCGCACCATCGGCCACCGCCGCCGAACAACTCCGCACCCAACTCGGCCAGCACATCGTCGCCGACAACCTCGCCAAACTCGTGTGGGCAATCCAACACGAAGAGCCGCTGGCCGACGCCATCGGGCCCGACACCCTGGTCATCATCGACGAAGCCGGCATGGCGGACACAATCACTCTCGACCACGTGGTCACCTTCTGCCTCGACCAGGGCGCCAGCATCCGACTCGTCGGCGACGACCAACAGCTAGGTGCGATCGGCGCCGGCGGAGTCCTGCGCGACATCGCCGCCGAACACGGCGCACTCCACCTCGACCAGGTCGTCCGATTCAGTGATCCGGCCGAAGCCGACGCTTCCCTCACGCTGCGCACCGGCGACGCCGGGGCGCTCGGCTTCTATCTCGACAACGGACGAGTCCACGTCGTCGACCCCGACACCGCCACCACCCACATCCTCGCCGCCTGGCAGGCCGACACGTCCGCCGGGCTCGACGCGCTGATGCTCGCCCCCACCCGCGCCAAGGTGGCTCAGCTCAACAACGCCGCCCGCACTGCCCGCCTCGACGGACAACGACCCGGCCGCGAGGTCGACCTCTCCGACGGGAACCAGGCCAGCGTCGGAGACACCGTGATAACCCGGCGCAACAACCGGACCCTGACCACCGGCGAAACGGCATGGGTGCGTAACGGCGACCGGTGGCGCATCACCGCCGTCCACCGCGACGGGTCCCTCGACGTGCAGCACCTACGCAACCACAACCAGCTCACCCTGACCGCCGACTACGTCACCGAGTCCGTCGAACTCGGATACGCCACCACCATCCATACCGCCCAAGGCGTCACCGCCGACACCTGCCACGGACTCCTCACCGGCGAGGAGTCGCGCCAGCAGGCCTACACGATGCTCACCCGAGGCCGGCACGCCAACCACGCCTGGGTCCAGGTCAACGACACCGAGACTCACCTCGCGCCGGTCGACGCCGACCTCCTCCAGCCCGACACCGCCACCCAACTCCTCGAAGCTGTGATCGGGCGAGACGAGGCGCCCGCCTCCGCCACCACGTTGCTACGGCAGGCCGACCAGCCCGACCTCCTCCTTGGCCCAGCCGCGACCTGCTACGTCGACGCGATCGGCTTCGCCGCCGAACACCACCTGCCACAACACGTCAAGGACGCGATCGACACCGCAGGCAGACAGCACGGGCTCTCCGAGGCAGACGCGTGGCCGACGCTGCGCAGCGACCTGATGCTGCTCGCCGCCAACGGCCACGA
>JADLEH010000101.1 GCA_020846255.1 Propionibacteriaceae bacterium | reverse complement strand
TCGCCACCCGGACGCTGCCGCCGGCCGAGGCCTGAGGCCTGCCGCGCTCCCCACGCCGACCGCCGCCCCGACATCCCGGGGACTGTCGGCGTGGCGGATTGACTTCTTCGTCCCGGATGTCCCTTCAGGCTCCGCTGGCCACTAGTGTTTGACGAGCGGTCGCCACCCGGGTGGCCCGGTGGAGAAGGCTGGAACAGATGAACGACTCGGTGACACCGTTGGGTGCAGTGCGATTCCTGAAAGTGGCGGAAGTCGCCGCTGCGCTGCGGGTGTCCCGGATGTCGGTCTACCGGCTGATCCACGCCGGTGATCTGGAGGCCGTCCGGTTCGGGCGCAACTTCCGGGTACCCGAGCCTGCCGTCAACGCATACCTGCGCGAGTCCTTCTACAACGCCGGCTGATTTCGTCCAGCGTCCCGGGGTCAGTAAGATTCTCGTGCCTGGCTGGGTTTGACCAGCCGCGTCCTTTCGGGTTGATACCAGCCCGATCCAGCAACTTGCCGCCCCGACGGGTGGTATTCGAGAGGTCTGCCAGTGGGTTCGGTCATCAAGAAGCGTCGCAAGCGGATGGCGAAGAAGAAGCACCGCAAGCTGCTCAAGAAGACGCGCATCCAGCGTCGCCGCGCCGGCAAGTAGTCGCTTCCCGCCCGGATCCGGCAATGGATCAAGCCCGGGTAGTAGTGCTGGTCCGCAACGGCTGCCACCTCTGTGAGCAGGCCGTCGCAATCGTGGACGCCGTGTGCGCCCGGACCGGTGCCACCTGGGCGGCAGTGGACGTGGACTCGGACCCGGCCCTGAGGGCCGAGTACACCGACCACGTCCCGGTAACCTTCGTCGACGGTGTCCGCCATGCCCTCTGGCAGGTCGACGCCGCCGAACTAGCAGCGGCGCTCGCGGCAGGGACTTGACCCTGACACCGGGGGAGGCATGACAAAGGAGTCATGTTGAAGATCGGAGATTTCGCCAGGCTCGGCCAGGTGTCCGTGCGGATGCTCCGCAACTACGACGAACTCGGCCTGCTGGTACCCGCCCAGGTGGACCCGTGGACGAATTACCGCAGCTACACCGCCGGCCAACTCGCCCGGCTGAACCGGATCGTGGCCCTCAAGGACCTCGGCTTCAGCCTGGACGCGGTCGGCCGCCTGCTGGAGGCGAACCTCACCTTCGAGGAAATGCAGGGCATGCTGCGGCTCCGGCAGGCCGAACTCTCCGACCAGTTGCGCAACACCGCCGACCGGCTGGCCGCCGTCGAGGCGAGGCTCCGCCTGATCGAAGGAGAGAGATCAATGTCCGAACGTGAGTTCGTTGTGAAGGCGCTGCCGGCGATGCGGGTGGCGGAGCGGTCGTTCACGGCCACGACCCAGGAGGAGATCGGAGCACGGATCGGCCAGCTGTTCGGCGAGGTCGAGGCGGCGATCCGCGCAGCCGGAGGCGAGCCGGGCATCGGGCTCAGCTACTACGTGGTGACCGCGGAGGGCATGGACTGCCATGCCGGGTTCGGCTACACCGGCGGGGACGGCGACGGCTTCGAGATCACCGAGCTGCCCGCGGTGCCGCAGGCGGTGAGCCAGGTCCACCTCGGCTCGATGGCGACCATCGGCGGGTCCTGGCAGGCCTTCGGGGCCTGGCTGGAGGAACACGGTGCCGAGCCCTCTGGGGCCAGCCGGGAGGTCTACCTGGAGACCCCGGAGGGCAACCAGGACTCCTGGGTGACCGAGCTGCAGCTGCCCTTCGTCCGGCACTCCTGAACCCGCCACCGGCCGGTCGGGATCCCGGGCCGCCACGGCGTCCTGAGATTCTGACCAGCCGGCCTGGGGTGGGTCCTGCGCCGCTGCGTATTGTGGGGGCGACGAACGAGGCGAGGAGTCGGATGGAACACAGTGTCGTCCACCTGGTACGGCACGGTCAGGTGCACAACCCCGACGGAGTGCTCTACGGCCGTACCCCCGGCTTCGGCCTCTCCGACCTCGGTCGGCAGATGGCGCAGCGGCTGGGGGAGCACTTCGCCGACGCGCCCGTCGTCCACCTGGTCAGCTCGCCGTTGCAGCGCGCCCAGGAGACCATGGCCCCGATCGCTGCGGCCCACCCCGGGCTGGAGGTGCACATCGACGACCGGGTGATCGAGGCGGCCAACGTCTTCGAGGGACGCAGCTTCGGCAAGCGCAACGAGATCCTGCTGCGGCCCTCCTCCTGGTGGGCGCTGCGCAACCCGCTGCGGCCCTCGTGGGGGGAGGCCTACACCTCGATCGTCGCCCGGATGCGGGCAGCGCTCGCCGACGCCGCCTCGCACGCGGTAGGTGGCGAGGCCGTGGTGCTCTCCCATGAACTGCCGATCTGGATGGCGCGGTCCTGGGCAGAGGGCCGCTCGCTGGTGCACGACCCGCGCCGCCGGCAGACCAGGCTGGCCAGCGTGACCACCTTCACCTACTCCGGCACCCACCTGGTGCGGGTCGACTACAGCGAACCCTGCTCCGACCTGGTGCCCGTCAAGTCCAAGAAGTTCCGCCCGGGCGCCTGATGCGGAAGCTCGCCTGCCTCGTCCTGACCGCGCTGCTGCTGGTCGGCTGCGGCTCCGGCCCGACCGGCACCGCCGGCTTCGTCGCGGGCGACGGCACCCTCACCCTGCTGCCGCCCGACCAGCGTGCGGCTGCCCCTGTGCTCGAGGGCGAGACGCTGGACGGCGCCACCTGGCGCAGCGACTCTGCGGCGGGCAAGGTGCTCGTCTACAACGTCTGGGGCTCGTGGTGCGCCCCGTGCCGGGCCGAGGCCCCGGCGCTGGTGGCAGCGAGCCGGCGCACCGCCGACCGGGCGGTCTTCGTCGGGCTGAACACCCGCGACCTCGACAAGGCTGCTCCCCAGGCCTTCGTCCGGGCTTTCGAGGTGCCCTACGTGAACCTGTACGACCCGAACGGCGCCCTGCTGCTGAAGTTCTCCGGCCAACTGCCGGCAAGTGCCATCCCCAGCACCCTGCTCATCGACCCGCAGGGCCGGGTGGCTGCCCGGATCATCGGCGAGACCACCGAGGCGACGCTGGTCGACCTGGTCGACGACCTGGCGGCCGGCAAGTGATCGCGGCGACCTTCGCCGACTGGGTGCGCGAGGCGGTCGGCGGCTCGGTGCTCCTGGCCCTGCCGGTGGCCGTGCTGGCCGGACTGGTCTCGTTCTTCTCCCCTTGCGTGCTGCCCCTGCTACCCGGCTACCTGTCCTACGCGACCGGGCTCGGAGCTGCCGAGATCACGGCCGGACGAGCCGGCCGCAGTCGCGTCCTGGTCGGCACCCTGGGTTTCGTCGCCGGTTTCGCAGCCGTCTTCGTCGCCTCCGGGGCGCTCGCCGGATCAGTCGGGGCAGCGCTGGTGTCCTGGCAGCGTCCGCTCACCATCGCCGCCGGGGTGCTCAGCATCCTGCTCGGCCTGGTCTTCACCGGCTGGCTGCCACTGGGGCAGGCCACCTGGCGGCTGAACCTGACCCCGCGGCTCGGGCTGGCAGCTTCCCCGCTGCTCGGCGTCGTCTTCGGGCTGGGCTGGACCCCGTGCATCGGCCCGGCGCTCTCCGTGGTGCTCTCCCTGGCCCTGAACGAGGCGACCGCGGTTCGCGGCGGCGTGCTGGCCTTCGCCTACGCCGTCGGGCTCGGGTTGCCGTTCATCATCGCCGGGCTGGCATTCGGCCGGCTCGCCGGGACCCTGGACTGGGTGAAGCGGCATCACCGCGGCATCCAGGTGGCCGGCGGGGTGGCCATGATGGTCGTCGGGCTGCTGCTGGTCACCGGCTGGTGGGAGGTCCTGATGGGTGGCCTGCGGCAATGGGTCAGCAACTTCACGGTGGTGATCTGATGCTTCGGGAGCTGGTCAGCTGGCTGCGGTTCGCGTGGGCGACGCTGACCTCGATGCGAACGGCGCTGATCCTGCTGCTGGTGCTCGGGATCGCGGCCATCCCCGGCTCCTTCCTGCCCCAACGGCCGACGGACCCGGTCGGGGTCGGCGACTACCTGGCCGCGAACCCGGGGGGGGCCGGCTGGCTGGACCGCCTCGGCTTCTTCGACGTCTTCGGCTCGGTGTGGTTCGCGGCGATCTACCTGCTCCTGTTCATCTCGCTGATCGGCTGCATCCTGCCCCGCACCGCCAGCTACCTGAAGGCACTGCGGGCGCAGCCGGCGGCCCCGCCGGGCAAGCTGGACAAGCTCCCCGAGCACACCGCCGGCGATGTTCCCGGATCGCCGGCGACCGTGCTGGCCGCGGCCGAGGCGCACCTGCGGGCCCGCCGCTACCGGGTGCGCCGGGAGGAGGACAGCGTCTCGGCAGAGCGCGGCTACCTGCGCGAGACCGGCAACCTGGTCTTCCACATCTGCCTTGTGCTCACCCTGATCGGGCTGGCCTGGGGCTCGCTGTTCAGCTTCAAGGGCACGGCGATCGTCGTTGAGGGCCAGGCCTTCTCCAACACGCTGACCCAGTACGACGAGTTCGGTTCGGGGGCCGGGTTCAACCCGTCCCAGCTGGCGCCGTTCACCCTGCGCCTCGACGACTTCGACGTCCGCTTCGAGACCGCGGCGGATCAGCGGGGCGCTGCGCGGGAGTTCAAGGCCCTGGTCGAGGTGACCGAGCCCGGCGGGCAGCCCAGCCGCCAGCAGATCGAGGTCAACGCCCCGCTGCTGGTCGGCGGCAACAGCGTGCACCTCCTCGGTCACGGCTATGCGCCGGTGGTCACCGTCCGCGACGGCAACGGCCAGGTGGCCTTCTCCGGGCCGGTCGTGTTCCTGCCCCAGGACACCAACTTCCGTTCCGACGGCGTGATCAAGGTGCCGGACGCCCGGCCGGAACGGCTGGCCTTCGAGGGGGTGTTCCTGCCGACGGCTGCCACAGCGGGGGCCGAGGGCATGGTCTCGGTCTTCCCGGACGCTGTGAACCCCCGGCTGCTCCTGAACGTCTGGGCCGGGCAGCCGAGGGTCGAGACGGGCAAGCCGGAGAACGTGTACTTCCTCGACAAGTCGGGCCTGACCCAGCTGACCCTCGCCAACGGTGACCCGGTGCGGGCCGGGCTGACCCTCGGCACCGGCTTCAGGCTGCCCGACGGCCGTGGCTCGATCACTTTCGACGGCTGGCAGCGCTGGACGAAGCTGCAGATCTCGAACACCCCCGGCGGCTGGCTGGTGCTCGGCTCGGTGCTATTGGCCGTGTTGGGGATGTCGGTGTCGCTGACCGTCCGCCCGCGCCGGCTGTTCGTCAGGGTGCAGCCGGCCCCGGAGACCGGCCCCCCGCAGGGAGCCGAGCGACCGGCGCCGGACGTCGCCGGCACCCTTTCCCGGGTGGCGGTGGCAGGGCTCGACCGCGTCGACGGCCGCGGCGGGCTCCCAGAGGAGGTGGCCGCACTGGCGGCCGCCTGTGGTCTTGGCGCTACGCTGGCCGACACCGAAGCGGAGGGGGAGCGGTGATCGCCTACTACTCGAGCCTGGCCATGGTCACTTCGGCCGTGCTGTACCTGCTGGCCATGACGGCCCACGCAGCCGAATGGGCCAGCGCGCGCACCAGTCGCGTCCAGGCGCCGGTCGGTGAGCTGGTCAACGCCGGGAGCCCCGCTGCCGGACCGGCCCCGGCCGCTGCGAGGCCGCCGGCCGACCCCCGGGTCGAACTCCTTGGCCGGGCCGGACTTGCGATCACGGTGCTCGCTGCTGCGACCCACGTCGCCGGCGTCGTGCTGCGGGGGGTCGCAGCCGACCGCGCGCCCTGGGGCAACATGTACGAGTTCATCACCACCTCGCTGGGGATCGCCGTCCTGGCCTACCTGGTGCTGGCCTGGAAGTACGGCATGCGGTGGCTCGGCCTGCCGGTGACCCTGCTGCTGACGATCGGCCAGGGGCTCGCCGTCACGGTCTTCTACGTCGACGTCTCCGAGCTGATGCCGGCGCTCCACTCGGTCTGGTTCATCATCCACATCATCGCAGCGGCCGCCAGCGGAGCCGCGTTCAACATCGGCGGCATCACCGCGATCCTCTACCTGGTCCGGTCCCGCGACGAGGAGCGGGGTGCCGTCGGCGGTTACCTGGCCAGGTTCCCCTCAGCAGAGGTGCTCGACCGGATCAGCTACCGCTTCCTCGCCTTCGCCTTCCCGCTGTGGACCTTCACGGTTGCCGCCGGAGCCATCTGGGCCCAGTACGCCTGGGGCCGGTTCTGGGGCTGGGACCCGAAGGAGACCTGGTCGCTGGTCACCTGGATCATCTACGCCGGCTACCTGCACGCCCGGGTCACGGTCGGCTGGAAGGGTCGCCGCGCCGCCATCGTGGCCATCGTCGGGCTGGCCAGTTTCTGGTTCAACTTCGTCGGCATCAACCTGCTGGTCTCCGGGCTGCATTCGTACTCTGGCATCCCGCGGTGATCCCGGAGCGGCGCCTCTTCGTCGTCGGTGGTGGACGCGGGGAGCGTCGGCGCGCGCGGGCTGCGTGGAACAATCGGGGCATGCGGCACTTCGACCTGTGTGTCATCGGCTCCGGCAGCGGCAACTCGATCATCGATGAGCGCTTCGACGACTGGCGGGTCGCACTGGTCGACGGGAAGGAGTGGTTCGGAGGCACCTGCCTGAACGCCGGCTGCATCCCGACCAAGATGTTCGCCCACCCGGCCGACGTGGCCGAGTCCGCCCGGCACGCCGCAGCGCTGGGGGTGGACGTCGGCGGGGTCCAGGTCCGCTGGGGCGAGGTCCGTGACCGGATCTTCGGCCGGATCGACCCGATCGTGGCCAGTGGCGAGGCCCATCGCCGCGACAGCGCCAACGTCGCCGTCTTCCGGGAGCGGGCCCGGTTCATCGCACCGAAGGTACTGGCCGTCGGCGCCGAGCAGTTCAGTGCCGACCGGATCGTGATCGCCGCGGGGTCGAGGCCGTGGATCCCGGACGTCCCGGGCATCGACGACCCGGCAGTGGCCGGCCGGATCCACACCTCGGACACGATCATGCGGCTCCCCACCCTGCCCAGGTCGCTGATCATCGTCGGCGGGGGGCTGGTCGCGGCCGAGTTCGCCCACATCTTCGCTGCCTACGGCACCCAGGTGACGCTGCTGCACCGCGGCCAGAAGCTGCTCCGGCACGCCGACGAGGAGGTCTCGAGCCGGTTCACCGACCTGATCAGCCGCCGGATCGTCCTGCGGCTGGGCCAGCAGCTGGCTTCGGTGGAGGACACCGGTGGCCGGATCGAGGTCGGCACCACCGACGACGACGGCATCGAGTACTTCTTCGAAGCCGAACAGCTGCTGGTCGCAACCGGCCGGGTGCCGAACTCCGACACCCTCGACCTGGCCGTGGCCGGTGTGGAGGTCGAGGACGGCGGCCGGATCCGGGTCGACGAGTACCAGCGCACCACTGCCGACGGCATCTGGGCTCTGGGTGACGTCAGCTCGCCGTGGCAGCTCAAGCATGTGGCCAACCACGAGGCCAGGGTCGTCCAGCACAACCTCCTGCACCCGGACGAGCTCCGCGCCAGTGACCACAGGTTCGTGCCGCAGGCGGTGTTCAGCGGCCCGCAGGTGGCCAGCGTCGGCCGCACCGAGCAGGAGTGCCGCGACCTGGGGCTGCGCTACGCCGTCGGGCTGCGTGACTACGGGTCGGTCGCCTACGGCTGGGCCATGGAGGACTCCGACCACTTCGCCAAGGTGATCGCCGACCCGGCCACCGGACTGCTGCTCGGCGCCCACATCATCGGGCCGGACGCCGCCAACCTGATCCAGCCGCTGGTCCAGGCGATGAGCACCGGGCTGGACGTCCGCACGATGGCGCGGGGCCAGTACTGGATCCACCCGGCCCTGGCCGAGGTGGTCGAGAACGCGCTGCTCGCAGTGGAGCTCGACTGACCATGGCCCGAGCCGCCCGCAGGGCCCGTCCGCTGATCGGAGCCTGCCTCTGGCTGGCTCTGGCCGGTTGCGCCATCGGGCCGGCCCCGCTCGCCCCGTCGGCGACCCTGCCCAGTCCTTCGGGCACCCCGGTCGCGCCGACCGTCACGGCCACTCCGACCGCCACCGGGTCAGCCCCCACCCCGACGCTCCCGGTCAATCCCTGCCTTGACGAAGCTGCCGGCCTCAGCCTGAGGGCACAGGTCGGCCAGCTGGTCATGGTCGGGGTCGGAGGTGGCCTCGACGCTGCCGAGCGCCGCGCCATCAAGGCCAACCTGGTGGGTTCGGTGGTCCTGCTCGGTGCGCAGGACGGCGGGGTTCGGGCCACCCGGGCCCTGACCAGGGAACTCGCAGGGCTGAACCCGGAGGCTGCGCTGCTGGTTGCTGCCGACCAGGAGGGCGGACTGGTGCAGCGGCTGCGCGGGAGCGGGTTCAGCCGGATCCCGTCGGCGGCGAGGCAGGCGAAGCTGGCAGACGCCGAACTCCGCGCCGCCGCGCGGGGGTGGGGCGCCGCGCTGGGCAAGGCCGGTGTCCTGCTCGACCTCGCGCCGGTTGCCGATGTCGTGCCGGCGGCCAGGAAGCTGAGCAACGCCCCGATCGGACGGCTGGACCGGGGTTACGGATCGAACCCGGCCAAGGTCACGGCGAAGACCGGGGCAGTGATCGGAGGCCTGGCTGATGCCGGCGTCGCCGCAGCGGTGAAGCACTTCCCCGGCCTCGGCGAGGTGACCGGCAACACCGACCACACGGCGGGGGTGGTGGATCGGGTCACCACGGCGAGGAGCGCTTCCCTGCAGCCGTTCCGGGCCGCAGCCGAGGGCGGGGTGGCCGCCGTCATGGTCTCCTCAGCCACCTACAGCCGGATCGACGGTTCCCGGCAGGCCGTGTTCTCACCGAAGGTGATCGGGCTGTTGCGCGGCTGGGGCTACGACGGGGTTGTGATCAGTGACGACCTCGGCGCGGCGGTGTCGCTGCGCCGGGTCGCGGCCTCCGACCGGGCGGTGCGCTTCCTCGCCGCCGGCGGTGACCTGGTGATCAACGCCGACCCTGCGCTCACCGGAGCCATGGTTCGCGGGGTGCTGCGCAAGGCCAAGGCGAGCCCGGACTTCGCCGAACATGTAACCGGCTCGGCGGCCCGCGTCCTGTTGCTGAAGAGCCGCCTCGGGACCTACGACTGCGGCTAACCGGATCAGTCGTCGACGGTGAGCTGGGACAGCAGGTCCCGCGCGTCTGTCATCAGTTGCGGTTCGGCGGTGTCGGGGATGGAAGCGTAGTAGAGCGAC
>JADLEH010000100.1 GCA_020846255.1 Propionibacteriaceae bacterium | reverse complement strand
TGGACGATCGTTGGTGACCCGGCCCAGAGCAGCTGGCCGAACCTCGACGAGTCGGACAAGGCGCTGCAGGAGCTGATCGGCTCGGCCCCGCACCGCAACTACCGGCTGTCGACCAACTACCGCAGCCCGGCAGAGGTGTTCGAGCTGGCCGCCAAGGTGGTGCAGCGGGCCTACCCGCAGGCCGACCTGCCGAGCGCCGTCCGCTCGACCGGGGTGGAGCCCCTGCTGCTGACCGCGCCGGAGGAGGATCTCGCCGGGCGCCTGGACCGGGCGGTCGCCGACCTGGCCGGCAACGTGGCGGGCACCATCGGGGTGATCGCGGCGCCGTCGCGAATCGACGCGCTGGTAGCGGCCGGAGGCCCTGCCGTCGCTGCCAATGCGGAACGGCTGGCCTTCCTCAGCCCGCTGAACGCCAAGGGCCTGGAGTTCGACGCCGTGATCGTGGTCGGGCCGGACGAGATCGTGGCCGAGTCCCCGGGCGGCGTGCGGGTGCTCTACGTCGCCCTGACCAGGCCGACGCAGCGCCTCGTCACGCTCGATGTGGGGGAATCTCCCGGAGCCTGGCGAGAATCTCTGCAGTAGCCCGGGAGCGGTTCTGGGTGAAGAACTGGAGCCCCGGCGCGCCGCCGGCCAGCAGCCGGTCGCACAGCTCGGTGGCTACTTCGATGCCAACGGCCCGCACGGCGGCCGGGTCGTCTGCGACAGCGTGGAGCCGGGCGACCAGGTGCTGCGGCAGGTCGGCGCCGGAGAACGCGGCGAACCGTTCGATCTGGGCGACGTTGGTGACCGGCATGATGCCGGCGATGATCGGCAGCCGGCAGCCGAGCCGGCGGACCCGCTCGACCAGCCGGAAGTAGGCTTCCGCGTCGAAGAACAGCTGGGTGATCGCGAACTCTGCGCCGGCCTGTTCCTTCTCCGCCAGGATCCGGGCGTCAAGGTCGAAGTCGTGGTGCTCGGGGTGCCCGTCGGGAAAGGCGGCCACCCCGACGCAGAAGTCGCCGCTGGCCTTGATCAGCCGGACCAGCTCGGTGGCGTTGTCGAGGCCGTCCGGATGCCGCTCCCAGGGGGCGGTCGGGCCGCCGGCCGGGTCGCCGCGGACGGCGAGGATGTGGCTCACCCCGGCCTCGGTGTAGGCGTCGATGGCGCCGCGGATCTCGTCCACGGACTGGCTGGCGCAGGTCAGGTGGGCCATCGTCACGGCCTCGATCCGGGTCTGGATCAGCCGGGTCGCATCGATCGTCCGGGCCCGCGTGGAGCCACTGGCACCGTAGGTGACCGACACGAAGTCGGGGCGCAGCGGGTCGAGCCCTGCGATGGTGTCCAGCAGCTGGGTCTGGCCGGCGTCGTCCCGCGGAGGGAAGAACTCGAACGACATCGTGGGATGGTCACCGGCAGCCAGGACATCGGAGATGCTCGGCGCCGGCCTGGTCGTGGACATGGGGGCAAGGGTAGGCCCAGCGTCCCCGGGTCGCGCAGTCTAGGCTCAGACCGTGGTCACTCTGGACGCCGCCGACCCGCTGTCGGCACAGCTGCGGGAAGCGGTGGGGAACGAGCTGGCGGGCTTCCTTGCCAGCCGCGGGCGGACCCTTGCCGAGCTCGGCCCGGAAGTGGTCGAACTCGTGGAGCTGGCGAAGGCCTTCACCGAAGGCGGCAAGCGACTCCGTCCGGCGTTCTGCTGCTGGGGCTACCTGGCCGCGTCCGGGGATGCCGACGTGCCCGGCCACGTGCTGCGGGCGGCAGCCAGCCTCGACCTGCTCCACGTGAGCGCCCTGGTGCACGACGACGTGATGGACGGCTCCGACACCCGCCGCGGGGTGCCGGCCGCCCACGTCCAGCTCGCCGGACGGCACGCAGCCGCTGACCGGAGGGGCGAGGCCGAGGCGTTCGGCAGGGCGGGCGCGATCCTGCTCGGCGACCTGCTGCTGATGTGGTCGGTGGAGATGTTCACCGACTGCGGAGCGCCGGCAGCTGCCCTCGCCGCTGCCCAGCCCCTGCTGGCGGCCATGCGCTCGGAGGTCACCGGAGGGCAGTACCTCGACATCACGGCCCAGACCAGGCAGCCACTGGACGCCCGCAGCGACCCGGAGTCGGTGCTGGCCCAGGTTCGCCGCGTGGTGGAGTACAAGACTGCGCGGTACACCGTCGTCCGGCCGCTGCAGATCGGGGCGGCCCTCGGCGGGGCTGCGCCGGAGCTGCTGGCCGCCCTCGGCCGGTACGCCTCCCCGCTGGGGCGGGCCTTCCAGTACCGCGACGACGTGCTCGGGGTGTTCGGCGACGAGGCCGTGACCGGCAAGCCGGCCGGTGATGACCTGCGCGAAGGAAAGCTGACGGTGCTGATCGCAAAGGCGATGGCCGGCGCGGCCGCCGCCGACGCCGCCCGGCTCGACGACCTGCTGGGCGGCGAACTCACCCCGATGGAGGTTGCCGAGGCCCGGGCGATCATCGCCGACTCGGGGGCGCTCTCCGCGACCGAGCAGGAGATCGAGGACGCCACCACCGAGGCCCTCACGGCCCTGGACCAGGCCGGGACCGGTCCGGTGGCCCGCGGCGGCCTGCGGCAACTGGCGCGACTGGCGAGCCAGCGGGAGTCCTGATTCCGGAGCGCTGAGCCCGGGCTGCCGGTTCTGGCGACCCCGGGGTTCGTCCCTAGCGGACGACCAGCGCGTTCAGTTCTCCCACCGGCAGCGACCAGCTGCCGCTGTGGCTGCCCGGCAGCGAACCCGACTGGCCGAGTGCGCTCCACGCGATCCGCCAGTTGGTGGTCGCCGTCACCCGGTAGTTGCCCTTCGGCAGCGAGGACTTGAGGTAGGTGTAGCCGCAAACCGGCGACTTCGTGCCGGGCTCAACCCCGGCGGGGTAGCTGCGCGTCCGGGTGCAGTTCACCCTGCGCCCGTCACCCATGTCGAAGGTCGTCGACCGCCACGTCGCCCGGAGGGTGAACGTGACCCCGTAGGCGCGAACCCGGCTGGTGACGGTGGTCGGCCCGTCGGTCCACAGCCACAGCGGGTAGCCGACCGCGGCCATCCGCCATTCGTTGACCGCAGGGTCCGGCCCGAAGCGTGGCGTCGGGTCCGGCAG
>JADLEH010000099.1 GCA_020846255.1 Propionibacteriaceae bacterium | reverse complement strand
TGTCGGTGCCGCTCGAAAACTGGTCAGTTTCGCCGCCGCAAAAGTGAACGGTTGCGGGCAGCTTAGCCCTGGGTTTCGTTGGTGGTTGTTCTGATGCTGGGGAGGGTGTCGATGCCTCGGTTGCGGAGTCTGTAGCTGGCTCCTTTCAGGGTGAGGACGTCGGCGTGGTGGACGATGCGGTCGATCATGGCGGCGGCGACGACCTGGTCTCCGAACACTCCGCCCCAACCACTGAAGGGCAGGTTGCTGGTCAGGACCAAGCTGGCGTGTTCGTACCTGCTGGAAACGAGCTGGAAGAACAGGTTCGCGGCGTCTTGTTCGAAGGGCAGGTAGCCGACTTCGTCGATGATGATCAGCCCGTAGCGGCGCAGCTTGGTCAGTTCGGCGGGAAGCCGGCCGGCGCGGTGGGCGTCGGAGAGCCGGGTGACCCAGTCGGTGGCGGTGGCGAACAGGACCCGGTGTCCGCGGCGGCAGGCGGTGACGCCGAGCGCGATCGCCAAATGGGTTTTGCCGGTGCCGGGTGGGCCGAGGAGGACGACGTTGCGGGCTTCGGTGAGGAACCCGCCCGACGCTAACGCGGCGACTTGGTTCCGGACGGCGGGTTGGGCGTCGAAGTCGAAGTCCTCCAGCGTCTTACGGGCTCCGAACCCGGCAGCCCTCATCCGGATCTCGGCGCCGGAAGCGTTCCGGGCCGACACCTCCCGCTCAAGGACCGCAGCCAGGTAGTCCTCGAAGGTCCAGCCGGCATCCCGGGCCTGGTCAGCGAGCCGGCTGGCAACATCGAGGATCCGGGGTGCTTTGAGCGCACCGGCGAGGTAGGTCAGCTGTTTGACCGCATCCGTGGTTTTGGTGGCCATCAGGACACCTCCCGGCTCTCGAGACCGAAGGCCCGGTCGTAGTCGGCCAGGTCCCTCACCATGTCGTCGCTGGCGGCTTGGGTGCGGGGCTGCTGGAACTCCTGCCGCAGCCTCCTCGCGGTGTCGACATGACCGGTGTCGGTGATCGTAAGGCCGCGGGCCCACACCCGGGGATGTTCGGTGATCAGGCGGCCATCGAGGCGGACTTGGATCCGGTCGAGGTCGGCGTGGGCGTCGACCATCCGGCCGATCCAGGTCGGGTCGACGGAGTAGTCGTTGCGGGCGATGTTGACGTAGTAGTCCCGGCCGAGGCGGACCTGTTTGCGCCAGCCCACGATCGGCGGGACCGGTGGCAAGGCCAGCATCGCCGCCCGGTCCGCCTCGAGAAGGTCGACCGGTCGGGCTTTGGTGGTCCGCACGACCTTCTGGTTCGCCGTGTCCAGCCAGTCGGTGAACTGGTCGTTGAAGTCCTGCGGCGAGGCGAAGCTGCGACCCGGCATGAATGAGGTCTCGAACCAGCCGTTCTTGCGTTCCACGATCCCCTTCGACTCAGGGTCGCGTGGCCGGAGCAACACCAGCTTTGTTGCGAGGGTGCCCATGAACGCCGGCACGCCTTCGGCCCGGTGCGGACCCCGGCCGATGCCGCGCTCGTTGTCCCAAATCAGACGCCTGGGCACCCTGCCGAGGAGCTGGAGCAGCTGCCAGGTGCCCAGCAGCAGGTCCTCGGTCGTCTTGGTCGGGATCATCCGGGCCAGCACGAAACGGGAGTAGGCGGCGGTGATCACGAGCACCGGCAACAACGCGGCCGTGCCGTTCTCCAACGGAATCTTCTTCGGCGGGAACCACAAGTCGCACTGAGCCGCGTCGCCGGCCGCCCACGTCAGCCGATCCGCCGGATCAACCCGGCGACGCTCCGGCCGCAGCCGGGCCACGTTGTCCCGGAACCACGAGCTCGACCCCGTCCAGCCGACCCGCTCCGCGATCACCGTCGCCGGCATATCCGGATACTCGGCCAGCAGAGCACGCACCCGCGGCTCGAACACCGCGAACGACGTCTCAACCGGCGTCCGCACATAGCTCGGCGGGGCGTCGGAGTTGACCGCCTTCACCACCGTGGTCCGCGAGATCCCCAGCCTCACCGCGATCCGCGCGTGCGGCTCACCCTCCGCGGCAAGCCTCCTGATCAGTGCCCAGTCCTCCAAGGTGATCACTCTCCGATCGTCGTCGAGTGTTCACTTTTCACCGGCGAAATCGTTCAGTTTTCGACCGGCGCCGACAACTCGACAACTGTGGGGCATCCAGACGTGCGGCGCGGACACCCGCGGTCGGCGGCAGAAGAGGGCGTTGGGCACCGTAGCCCTAACCCACCCGCAACGACTGCGGCAGCGTGAGCGTGGTGTTAGTTGTGGCGCAGTTCGCGATCGATCCCTCGCCACTGGACAGGGAGGCACCCCTTGATGAGAAGAGCTCCGATGCCCGTTACCGGTCTCCTGGTGACGGTCGCCCTGGCGTTCGTCCTGGCTGTGAGCGCAGGCTGCGCGGGCCCGCGGCCCCTGCCGGCTGAATCGACGCCTACTGCGACCAGCGATGGCCGGTGTCCGGCGCTCGGCCCACTTGCCGACGTGTGCGGCACGGTCTTCAGCTCAACCCAGATCAAGGGCGGCGAGTCGAACTGGGGAGATCTGCCCGCTCTGCGGCTGACCCTGTCTGCCACCCCGGACGATCAGACCCCCTACGTCAGCATTAAAACTGGCGTCAACATCACGATGACTCGAGTCGACGTCACCACTGATCAACTGAAGCCGCGCGAGACCACGGCGATCAGCGCTGTTGGGCACGCGGAGGGCGGCGAAGCGGAGGGTGCGCGCGAGAACTGGGTGACCGACTTCACCAGCAGCAACATGCAGTGGGAACTCTCCAAAGACCGAGGCCAACTCACCCTCGCCAGCAACGATCACGCCATCACGTTTGCCAATGCCTAACCATCGACTCTCGGCGCAACCGCCCGCGCGGGCAGCGGCAATACAGGATGTCGCGCGGCGCAAGACCGGGAACTACTTCTAGCCCTTCTCGATCCATCTCGGGACGACCCGTGTCATGCCTTACTGGCTGTTCGGCCGAGCGAGCGAGCCTCGCGATCGGCGGCAGAGGCGGGCGCGCCAAACCGCCCTCAGTGAGGCGCCCGGCCTTCGATGCTGGCTTGCATTTGCCGGGCATGACCTCGCGGGCAGGCCGTCGACATCGACCGCCAGGGCGATTGTCCGAAGGTTGCTTCACTTGCAAGATTTCGCGGGCCGGGACGAACTGCTCGCCCAGGTCGACGGCGTTGAGTATGAACCCTAGGTAACCGCTGACCTGCTGTGAACGCAACAGTGTGTTAAGCGTCGGCAACTCATCAGTGGCGGCTGTCCCCGGGCCATACGATCGCGATCGTGTGTGAATCTCCTGCTGGCGACCAAGACCTGCTCTTTCACCTGGAGCCCCGTGGAGTCTTGTACGGCGGCGAGGGGACGCCACTCGGGGAGACGTGGGTCGATCTTTCAGCCGGTAGCCAGGTCTTCTACGGGCTCAACGGCGCGGGTAAAACCCGACTGTTGGAAGGTCTCACCGGTGCGCTGACTGGCATCGCCGCTGGTGGAAGGGTTCTCGCTCGGATCCCGTTCGATGACGAAAGGGTGACCAACACGCTTGCATGGGCTCTTGGGGAGATGCTTGCCGGCGACCACCTGGCGGTGTCGGACGATGAGCTGTCCTCCCTGTTTGAGACGTTCGAGCAACAGTTGAAGGCCGATTTTGGACGTCGGAGCCTCCTACATGCACTTGGCGAGTCCAACGTGTGGGGCGAGTACGCAACGCTCAGTTGGGACGGATTCTTCGAGTCGATGGCGCGTACACAATGGTGGCTGTTCACGCCAAAAGGGTCGATCGGCGGCACCGGTTCCTGGAGGGTAAATCCAGTCGTCCTAATAGATGAGGTCGCCGGAGACTGGCAAGAACACCTGATTGCGCTGCACGACCTCTACCGGGACGAGGACGGCCCGCTTCCGCAGTATGTGGGACTTGCACCGTTGTGGTGGGACGAGCCTCCGCACGGCGCCCCATTGGGAATCGTCGGAACGCTCCTCGAACGTTCTACTGGGCGAGACATACAAGACGGCCAGGAGTCGGGTTGGCCGTTCGGCTTGGTAGTGACCGACGAAGCAGGCGATCCTGCGATCTCGACACGGCGGCATCTGTTCGCAAATCGGCCCTACTCAGGTGGATTTGCTCAGGACGGTTCCTTTGCCCGTTCGCCTATTCGTCTTGGCCATGAACTGGTGGCGCGAACAAGGACGATCGCGAAGGACGCGAACACTCTGCTTGCCGACCTCCTGGACGATGCTCCGGCACTGAGCTTAAACCTCGGTAACGACGATGAATGGTTTCTCGGTGCCAGTTGCCAGTGGTCTGCCACGCGCCTGCACGATGACGAGGCGATGCCGTTGCACGCACTCAGCTTCGCCGAGCAACGTTGGGCCCGAGTAGCCATTGGCCTGTCGCTGGTATCAGATTCAGTGCAGGCGCCGGACCCAGTCGAAGAACTCGCTCGGAAAGCGCTGCACCCAGACACGACTCCTGACCTCCCCACGCGGTCCGGGCTGACCTGGCTGTTGCTGGATGAGCCGGAGCGGGGTCTTCATCGAACAGCGGAAGCGCAGATGGCTCGGGGCTTGAGCAACCTTGCCGAGCGAGGTGTGCGAGTCGTGGTTGCCACACACAGCCCGGAGCTGCTGGATCAAAAGTGCGGCGAGGTGAGCTTTGTCCGCCGTCGATCAGTGGAGGGACCTGGTGCAGTCCGCCCGATGGCGCGGTTCGACGCCGTCCGCGACTCGCTCGGGCTCAATCCGTCAGACCTCCTGCGTCGGACACGAGGCTTTGCGTTGGTCGAGGGTGAGCATGACCGCGAAGTCTTTCGGGGAATGATTGGATCAGAACTTGACGCCTTGGGAATCCAGATCCTTGCGGTTCGTGGCTCATCCAAGCTGAAGACCGTTGTTGACTCGCAGTTCCTCTATGAGTTCACCGATGCTGTCTTGTTTCCGATCCTGGACCACGTGAGGCTGGGCGACTTGAAGGTGGTGTGGGAGCAGCACGTGGCTCGAGCCCGCACCACCTCCTCCGTTCCAACCGTCGTCGGCTCATTGGTGGCCGAGTTGAAGGAAAAGTTCGGAGAAAGTGGTCGGCTTTTTGCCGAGTTCCTCGGGCCCTCCCTCAAGAATGGAACATTCGACCGCGTCGTTCCCCTCGGGATTCCGCAGCGTGACGTACTTGAATGTCTTCCGGTCGCGTCCTTTGTCACTCGCGCTGTGACGTGGACCGAGCTTCGTGCCGACGGCGCAGCTAACAATAACGGCATCGACCTCGACGAGACGAAGTTTAAGAAGTATCTGCGCTCACAGGGAGCAAATCTTTCGGAAGAATTCATCGGGCAAGTAGCCCGCGCGACCGTGCACCCAGACATCAAGGCGCTCGCAGCCGCGATGGCGGAGCGGCTGTCTGGCCGGCTGATGAGCCCATTCGGTCACTGTTAGGCGATCGGGTGACGAACGGTGCAATTCACTTTTGGGGTGCGATACGCAACCGATCCCGCTGAATTCAGTCCCAGGGAGTCGGTTCGACCGATCGACTGAGGTAGCCATGGCGTCGTTCCCAACAACGTCAAAATGACCGTGATATCAGCACGACGATGAGGGAGACGCGTGGTCTGACATTGATGCGGCTTGTGGACAGCTGGCTGCTTCAGAGGGCCAGGGCCCTTGGATGGGGTGGCTTTCGAGGCTGGGTTGGGCCTTACCCCGGTTCGTGGACACGGGGTGTGACTACGCGGCGTCTTGCAGCGCAGCGGTGTGGGCGGCTTCGTAGGTGTTGGGTGTCTGGTAGCGGCACCGGGAGTGACGCTGGTGGGTGTCTTGGCGGGTGAGCCATCGGAAGACTTGGCGGCGGCAGTAGCGGTCGTTTCGACGGTGCCCGAGCGGGGCCCCAAGATCGCCGCCTCTTGTTCGATTCCCACAAATCGTGCGTTTGTGGGCGGCCCGAGTAGTTCCTCCTGAGCGCTTCTCGGCACCGCGAGCTCGGTCAACCGAAACTGATGACCGAAACCGGATCGGCCCGAAACCGGACGCGTACCGCTATTGGCGGATCGCTTGCGAGGAGGTTCCAATGGGCCAGATCGGCTACGCCAGGGTGTCGACCCGCGACCAGGATCCGGTAGCCCAGGAGCTTGAGCTGAAGGCGGCCGGCGCTGAGCGAGTGTTCGTCGACCACGGCGAGTCGTCACGGGTCGCCGATCGTCCTCAGTGGGTGGCGTGCAAGGACTCTCTGCGCACCGGCGACACGCTCGTGGTGCGATCGTTCGATCGTCTCGCTGGGGAAGCGCGGCATCAACAGCAGAAGCCTCACCGAGCCCGACATCGATACCACGACACCCATGGGGCGAGCCCTGTTCGGGATCGTGGCGGTATTCGCGCAGCTTCGGGTGGACACCATCAGGCAGAACACCATGCTGGGGTTGGCTCGAGCTCGGGCTCAGGACCGCGTGGGCGGCCGGCCCACGGTGATGTCACAGGAGCGCATCGAACAGGCGCGCCGGATGAGAGCGGAAGGTAGAAGCTACGCGGAGATCGGCCGGGTTCTGGGGGTGGGCGCCACGTCGGTCTCCAGGGCGTTGAGCTAGCTGTGATGTCCAGCCAGGTTGTCCAGCCTGGTGATGGGTGCGGCTTTGCCGATTGCTGAGTGGGGCCGCGCCAGCCGCCACCGTCGGGGACCTTGCCGAGCTTCTTCACATCGACATGGATCAGATCGCCCGGGTGTGGGTGTTCGTAGCGCCGGATCGGTTCACCGGTCGCCCTGTCAACATGACTGAGGCGGTTGAGCCGGCAGCGCACCAGAACCGCGTGCACGGTTGATGCGGCCATGCCGAGCCGATCGGCGATCCCGACCGGCCCGAGCCGCTGCTTCCAGCGCAGGTGGACGATCTTGCGCACCATCGGGGCCGGGGTCCGGTTCGGCTGGTGATGCGGCATCGAGGACCGGTCGGTCATCCCGGCCTGCCCCTCGGCGTGGTATCGGTCAGCCCACTTGGCCGCGGTCTTCCACGACACGTCGTAGCGTTCGGCCGCTCGGGCCGGCGGCCAGCCGTGATCGACGATCAGGCGCGCCAGCCTCAACCTGGCACGAGGGGTTAAAGCAGCATTAGCGTGGGACATGAAGGCCTCCTTGGTGCGGCAGCGGTTCCTCGACAGCTCCACTCCACACCGGGAGGCCTTC
Organism: Propionibacteriaceae bacterium; assembly: GCA_020846255.1. Classification (GTDB taxonomy): domain Bacteria; phylum Actinomycetota; class Actinomycetes; order Propionibacteriales; family Propionibacteriaceae; genus Propionicimonas. The sequence continues at coordinate 33,611 of JADLEH010000099.1, read as the reverse complement.
ACCCACCTCCAAACTCAGATCGTGTCGTCACACGATCTCGACCAACGTGCCTGGACATCACAGCTAGGACACCGTCGCGTCACCGCCGAGGGACTCGGTCCGGAGTTTGCCAGCATGGTGCTCGACCCTGGCATCGCCGACCGCCAGGGCCAATGTCCGGCTGGAGGTGACGAGATGCGTGATCGCACCGGCTTCCAGCCTCCGGACGATTGACTTGCTCCTTACTAGGAGCGAATCCCGACTGGCACTTAACGCTTTTCTTCGCCGGACCAAAAGCGCGCGATGGAGGCCACAGTAACGGCCGCCAAGACGGAAGTGACGATATCAAGGATCGTGCCAAGTGTATCCACGAGATGCACTCTCCTTTTCAGGGTGCCGGGCGGGACTGTTCGGGGAGTGTGGTCAGCACGGGTGTCAACCGGCTCGATACAATCCTCGGCCACATCCTGATGCAGGTTCGCGTGGTCATTGGCATTGTCACGTGGATGATGATGGACCTTTGACGCGATCCCCACAGACCTGCAGGAATCCGCCCTCGTCGATGGATGCACACCTTCGTCAGCGTTCCTGAAGATCCTGCTGCCATTCGCCCGGTCGGGAGCGGTTGGGCGCCGGCGTGATCTCCTTCTTGCCGTCGTGGAACGAGTATTTCTTCGCGCTCATCCTGAGCCTCAGTGCCCGCACGGCCACGGTGGGCGTGTTCAACTTCATCGGGTTCCAGTCCATCGGAAGAGCCAACATGGGTTGGCGATTGTTTGCGGCGATCCCCAACAGTTGGGCAAGGAGGACCGGCCAAGGCTCGGCCTTGGTAAGGCCGGGGCTTGTGCGCTCACCAAACCGCATTGCTACCGCGCCGAGACTGTAGTACCGCCTGTTTTCCATTCTGGTCGGCGAAGCCGCGTTGGCAGCCAGGTAGAGAGCCTGCGAGATGGGCGGTGGACTGCAGGTGGGTCCCAAAGTGTTGGGCACTGGTTGCCTCCTGCTCCAACCGGTCTGGGCCGTCGCTCCCGATCAGGTAAACGTCCCGTGAGCTGCCGCGATGTCTGTTCGTAAGCTCACGGGACGCCACCCGAAATGATCAGCCTTTGTTTGGGCTTGCTGGCCCGCCTAGCGGATGAGCCAGCCGCCGTCGACTGGGATGATTGCGCCGTTGAGGTAGTCCGACGCTGCGGAGGCCAAGAAGACGAAGGGTCCCTGCAGGTCAGCCGGGGTGCCCCAGCGGTTCGCGGGGATCCGATCGATGATCGACTTCTCACGAGCCTGGTCCGCGCGGATCGGGGCGGTGTTCTCGGTTGCCATGTAGCCGGGCGCGATCGCGTTGACGTTGATGCCGCTGGCGGCCAACTCGTTGGCGAATGCCTTGGTCAGGCCTGCGACTGCATGCTTGCTTGCGGTGTAGCCGGGCACCAGGATCCCTCCTTGGAAGGACAGCATGGACGCGATGTTGATGATCTTGCCGCTTCCTTGTGCGACGAGGCGTCGTGCAACGGCCTTGGAGAGGTGGAAGACGGCGTCCAGGTTGATGGCCAGGACGTCATCCCAGTCGGCGGCGGAGTGCTCGAGGAGCGGGGCGCGCCGGATGATGCCAGCGTTGTTCACGAGGATGTCGATGCGGCCCAGGACGTCGGTGACGGTCTGGACGACGTTGTCGAGGCTTTCGGGGCTCGCGGTCTTCAGGTCAATCGTGAGCGCATGCGCTCGCCGGCCTACGTCTTCGATCATGGCCACTGTCTCGGTGGCCTCCAGGTAATCGAGGATGGCGACGTCGGCTCCCGCCTCGGCCAGGGCAACCGCGGCGCCTTGCCCGAGCCCGCGCGCAGCTCCCGTCACCAGAGCAACTTTTCCGTCCAGTCGGAACGAGTCAAGGATCATGTCGTGCCTTTCTTGCTTGAGTTCGGTGCACTCGACGGTTTCGCGTGCACGATCGCCGCGATTTCGGCGAAGCGCATACAGGGGAGGCAGCACAGCTCGTCTGCCCTGGTCGTCATCGGTCGACGCGGGCGTTGCCGCCTTGGGCGAGCTTGCGAACCTCGTCGGCGGCGGCCATCGAGGTGTCGCCGGGAGACGACGTTGTCGGGTCCATCTCGCTCCTAGCTATACCAACCAATAAAAGCCTATAGCATTCAGCCGGACACTATCTTGCATGAGCCGAAGCGTTCATGCAAGCGTGCCCATGGAGGTCAGGGTCTGCGAGCCACGGCGCAGTGTGGGCACGGTGCCTCGTCTGGGCGCATGCTGCGATGTCGGAACGCGGTCGGAGCTTGTTGGCTTGACCCGCGTGCCAGAGCTTGCGAGCGCGCCGCCGATGGCGGAAGCGCCCGAAGCGCCTAGAGCCGTCCACGATTCGTTGACAACACACTGGAAAGTGTGGAATCCTATAGGCATTGTCCCCGACGCGGGCATCGGGGACCGGCCACCGGATTCGTCGTTTCGAGTCACGGAGCCCTCATGGTCAAGACACAGCAGCGCTGCTGGCAAGAAAGGAATAGAGCGAACATGGACCTTGGATTGACAGGCAAGACCGCGATCGTGATCGGGGGGAGCTCGAACATCGGTCGTGCATCGGTGCTTGCGCTCTCTCGCGAGGGTGCCAATGTCGTGATCGCCGCGCGCAACGCCGCGAACTGCGAAGCGGTCGCGGCAAAGGCGAGTGGCAAGACACTGGTCGTGTCAACGGATGCGACCCAATACGAACAGGTGCAAGCGCTGGCCGACAAGACGATGGACACATTCGGCGCGGTGGACATCGTGGTGGGCAGCATGGGCTGGGACTCCCCGGGTGACTTCCTGACCGTGGACCGCAGCGAGTGGGCTCCCGTTATCGAGAGCAACTACGTGGCGATGCTCAACTGGTTCCACGTGTTCCTTCCCATCATGCTCCGCCAGAAGTCCGGAACGATTATCACGGTGAGCAGTGTGATGGGCCGCCGGGCGGACTCGCTCGAACCGGTCTACGCCGGGACGAAGGCTGCGCAGATCCTTTTTAGCCAGTGCATGGCACGCCAACACAGTCCTGCAGGCGTGCGCATCAACGTCGTTGCCCCCGGCCCTAGCCCAATCCAGCGGGTGGAGGACGCCGCGCCGACGAGCCTTTGGCTCCGGGCAGAACAGGGAGAAGTGGGCTGGGCCGCCGGTCCCGATCGTGACAAGGGAGGGCCGGCTCTCGTTGCGGTGCCTGGGGGTCCGCAGGCGTCTCTGCTTGCGGCTACTCCCCTGGGCAAGTTCGGTACCGCAGAGGACACGGCCGCCGCAGTGGTCTTCCTTGCCTCTGAAGTCGCTTCGGGCCACATGACCGGCCAGGTGCTCGGGGTTGATGGCGGCATGTTCATGCCGCGCTGACGGTTCCCGCGGCTCCGCTGTCGGTAAGGGTGGCGGGCCCCGACCCTTTCCCGCACGAACGTACCGTTGCTTCAGACGGATAAGGAGGATGCCGCCAACTTGGGCTGCCAGGTTCCTCGTCGTACCCCGACCGCCACATTCCCGATCGGTAGGTGCGGATGAGGATCCGACTGTCGAGGGCGGGCAAAGGCCACGAAAGGTGGCGCGCCTGCTTCACCAAATCCGGGCCGTCGCGGGATGGCTCACAACGGCGCCTCGCGCCACCACCACCAAACAAACATGACACGTGGATTTCAAGGAGGATTGATTACGGTGAAGAAATGGATGACCGCTTTGGCGGCAGTGGCAGCGTTCGCGGTCGCACTGACCGGATGCTCGACCGCCGCGAGCGCGCCTGAATCGAGCGGCGCGACCAAGACGTACAAGATCGCACTGAGCAACAGCTTCCTCGGAAACGACTGGCGCCAGCTGATGATCAAGACGACGCAGGTCGTCGCGACCAAGGCGCCGTACGCCGGCAAGGTCGACCTGACGGTCGTCAATTCCGAGAACACGGCCGAGGCCCAGGCCGCGTCTATCGACGCTCTGGCCAGCCAGGGTTACGACGCCATCATCGTCAACGCCGCGTCGGCGACCGCGCTCAACCCGGCGGTCAAGCGAGCCCAGGATTCGGGCATTGTCGTGGTGAGCTTCGACAACACCGTCCAGGCCGACGGTGTCTACGCTGTTTCCACCGACCTCTCGGCTCTCGCCACCGGTTGGGCGAACTACCTTGCCGCCAAGGTCCCATCTGGCGGAAAGATCGCCGTCGACACCGGCATGCCAGGCTCCACCGCCGGCAACACCCTGTATGAGTCTGCGATGAAGGTGTTCAAGGAACACAACATCAACGTTGTGGCGGAGTTCGCTGGCCAGTACGCCGATGGAGTGGGGCAGCAGCAGATCGGCAGTATTCTGGCCGCTCACCCTGATCTGGACGGCATCTACACGCAGGTATACGCCGAGACCGTCGCGGCAGCTTTCAAGGACGCCGGCCGCAAGCTCGTTCCGGCGACAGCATTCGATACCAACGCGGGAATGCTGGCAGCCATCGACAACAAGATGGACGTGATGATCGGCAACAACGTGCCAGGTCTGGGTGCGATCGCACTGAAGGTGGCCGTGGACGTTCTCGACGGCAAGCAGGTGCCGATGAAGACGCAGGTCACGCCGGGCTTCTTCTCGATCGATGACTCCGTGGACATCAGCTACCCGGTGGTGATGATCAAGGAGGGGGAGAACGCATTCCGGAACCTTCCTGGCGCACTCGACTGGCCGGCCCTTCCGGCGGACTTCCAGCCGCAGGTGACGATCGACGAGATCTCCAACTATAAGCAGTGAATTTCTAGCAAAGAATGGATGGAGACGGGTCAATGGCCGATCTTGAGCTCATCGGGTTCTCGAAATCGTTCGGCGGCGTGGCCGCACTCAAGGACGTGACGTTCTCGTGCAACCGCGGCGAAGTTCACGCCCTACTCGGAGAGAACGGTGCGGGCAAGAGCACCCTGCTCAAGGTACTGAGCGGTGCATACTCGGCCGACAGCGGTGAGATCCGGATTGACGGTCGCCCCGTCTCCATCCAAAACCCTCGAGAGGCGATGGCTCTCGGTATAGGGACCGTCTACCAGGAGCTGTCGCTGATCCCCGACCTGTCGGTGTCGCAGAACATCTTTCTGGGCCGCATCCCGCGCAACAGGTTCGGCGTCCACCGGCGTGCCGCGTTGCGGTCGATGACAGTGGACCTGATGCAGCGCTATGGGGTGGAAGGGATCGACCCCGATGCCGTGGCCGGCGAGCTGTCGCTGTCGAAGCGGCAGATCGTCGAGATCCTCAGAGTTCTGGCGACCGATCCGTCGATCATCATTCTCGATGAGGCGACCTCCGCACTCACCGAGAACAGGGTGCTCTGGCTGCTGGATCTGGCGCGCAAGCTCGCCAAGGCGGGCAAGATTGTCATCTTCATTTCGCACCGGATGTCAGAAGTCCGCAACGCGTGCCAGCGTCTCACTATCCTTCGCAACGGCTCTTCCGTGGCCACGCTGGACATGGAAGGCGTCGACATTGACGAGGTCATCTCGATGATGATCGGGCGGCAGATCTCCGGATACTTTCCCGAGAAGACTCCTACGGTCCAGGAGGGGATTGCTCTCAAGGTTCGGGATCTCTCGCATTCGCACGTCCTCAACGGAGTGAGCTTCAGCCTCCACGACGGCGAAGTGCTCGGTGTGGGAGGTCTTGCCGGACAAGGTCAGGCCGAGCTGCTCCTTGCGCTGTATGGGATCCTGCACGCGAAGGGTGGAGTCGAGCTGCACGGCACCGCCGTCCACCCAACCGACGCCAGGGATTCGCTACGGCGTGGCGTGGCACTCGTGCCCGAGGATCGCGCCAAACAGGGCCTTCTGCTCGATTTCTCCATTCGGTTCAATATTTCCCTCCCGTCCCTTGGGGGCTTGCGGCGCGGGCCACTGATCGACACTCGGCGCGAGTCGGAGCTGGCCGACAAATACATCAAGCAACTCTCTATCAAGTCCTCGGGGCAGGAGCAACCCGCCGCCGGATTGAGCGGCGGTAATCAGCAGAAGATCGTTCTGGCGAAGATCCTGGCGGCCAAACCGCGGCTCCTGCTCCTCCATGACATCACGCGCGGCGTCGATGTGGGCACCAAGAAGGAGATGTTCACCTTGGTGCGCGACTTCGCCGCGCAAGGTGGGGCTGTCCTTTTCCTATCCACTGACGTCGAAGAACTTGTCAATGTGTGCGACCGAGTCATGGTCATGCACGATGGACAGGTCGGCGCCATCCTTGCCGGCGATGACCTCACCCCAGATCGAATCATTGGAGCATCGATCGGTGAACATGCCCGTTGAGTGCCAAGAGGAACGAACCCTAGCCCTGCCAAACCACTCGGAGTTGTGCCGCCCTTCTCCATCACAATCGGAGGTCAGTTGTGACTGAGCCCATAATCGCGAGGACTCACGCCCTCGTTGCGCGCCACTGGACGACGATGGTTCCTTATGCAATCCTCGCAGTCCTGATCGTCATGACGGTCAGCGTCAACCCAGCCACGTTGCGGCCGTCCTGGCTGGCCAACTCCTTCGACTCGGCTTTCTCGCTCATTCTTGTTGCGGTCGGGCAGACCTTTACCTTGCTCGTGGGCGGATTTGACCTCTCGGTCGGCGGCACGATCTGTGTGACCAACAGCCTGATGGCGGTGAACGCCGGTCCTACTGTGGGCGGGCAGGTGATGTGGGCGCTGATCAGCCTGGCGATCGGCTTAGGAGTTGGCGCGTTCAACGGTTGGGCCATCCACGCGACTGGCATGCAGCCTTTCATTGTCACGTTGGCCACCGGGTCGGTCGGTTACGGCGTGGCGCTGCTGATACTCAAGATTGACGGCGGAAACGTGAGCCCGTCATTCAGCAATGCGCTCTTGGCGCGTTTCGGGTCCGTGACATTGTCGATGATCTTGACGATCATCCTGGTCCTTCTCTGGCTTTGGTTCCGGCGGACCGACGCGGGGTTGTCGTTGTTTGCTGTGGGTAGCGACGCGCGGGCAGCTCACCTCAACGGCGTTCGGGTGGCGTCCACGACGATCCTTGCGTACGCCGTCTCGGGTGGGTTTGCCGCTCTTGCCGGGATCTATCGCACGGCTCAGGTGGCCTCGGGCTCACCGACCGCCGGGCAGGCGTTCGTCATCTTGTCCATCGCGGCGGCCGTTGTCGGTGGTACGGCGATCGGCGGGGGCTTCGGCGGGATCGTGGGGACTGTCGTCGGCGCGTTCGTACTGCGTGGGATTGCTGACCTGCTGGTATTCCTCCGTGTTTCTTCGTATTGGTCGGCGCTGGTACAAGGCGTCTTGCTAATTCTTGCGGTTGGGGCAAGCGCAGTGGTCACCCTGCGCAAGAGGGGAATGGTTGCATCATGAACTTACGCGCTACGTGGGAGAAGCACTCACAAGCCATTCTGGTCTATGCCGTCGCAATTGCGCTTTTCGTGTTCGTCTGGGTCATGCGGCCCGGCTATGCCGACCCAAGCAACCTCAAGATCCTCTCCGCGCAGGCCGCGATCCTCGGACTGGCGACGCTCGGCCAGACGATCGTTCTCCTCACTGGCGGCATGGACCTCTCTATCCCATGGGTATTCACGAATTCGGCCTTCCTCATGGCGGTCCTGTCGGGGGGTCGCGATGACGCTTTGGTTTGGGTGCTTCCGCTGGTGCTCGGTCTTGCCGTGTTGATGGGGCTCGTGAATGGAATCGGTGTGGCGTACTTGGGTATCGCGCCCGTGATCATGACGATTGGCACCAATGTCATCTTTCAGGGATTGCTTGTCGGGCTGTCGAACGGGACGCCCGGGGGCGCAGAGCCACCTTTGATCGCCGCCATTTCCACACAGACCGTGGGTGGGATCTCGATTCTCCTCATCATCTGGGTCGTGATCTCGATCGGTGCATCGATCGCATTGTCGCGAACTCGCTTTGGCCGTGAGGTGTATGCAACCGGGAGCAGCTACGACGCGGCCCGTTTCTCTGGTGTTCGGGTTCGCCGGGTGACGGCCGCCGCATACTGCCTCTCGGCGCTATTTGCCGGTCTGGCTGGCGTGCTCTTCGCTGGGCGCCTCGGCCAGCTCTACCTGGGCATGGGCGATCCCTACCAGATGGCATCGGTCTCGGCCGCCGCGATCGGCGGAATCTCGCTTCTCGGTGGCCGCGGGCGGTACCTGGGGGCCATAGGCGGTGTGCTCATCACGGTCATCCTCAATGGGGTCCTGTCGGCGATGAACATGCCCCAAAGTGTTCAGATGATTCTGAACGGCGCCGTGCTCTTCCTTGCGGTACTCGCCTCGAGTCGGCGCCGCTCCGCTGCGGTCGCGGTTGCCTGAGGTCCGCGTGACCGCCACCCCAAGCATCCGAGTTGAGTAGAAGGAGATGGGCAGCGATGGGTACCTACCAAACCCGCTACGAACTGTTGCCGGTTCAGGAGCGAGACCAGCTGGGTGAGGGTCCATGGTGGTCGCGAGCTGAGGGCCTGCTCACCTGGGTGGACATCTGGGGTCGCAGGATCCGGCAGTGCGCACTCGACGGTTCTCGCTATCGCGAATGGCACACGCCATCCGACGTCGGCTTCGTGGTTCCGACTGTGGACGGCAAACTGATTACGGGCCTTGCCGATGGGCTTCGAATGCTGGACCCCAGCACCGGCGAGTTCGCGCCATCCAGCCCTGGCCCAATCATTGCCGATGGCCACCGGATCAACGACGGCAAGACGGACCGCCGTGGGAGGCTGTGGTTTGGAACCATCCGAGAGGACAACTCGAGCCCGAGCGCGGCCCTGTACCGCTATGACGGCACGTTCATGACCCTCATGCTCAGCGGCGTTGTCGTCTCCAACGGAGTGGGCTGGAGTCCCCAAGCCGACCGTATGTACTTCGCCGATTCGCCGACCCGGCGAATCGACAGCTTTGCCTTCGAGCCAGACGGCGGTGACATCAGCGCTCGAGAAGCCTTCTCCGTCGATGAGGACAACTGCACTCCCGACGGTCTCACGGTGGACGCCGAGGGATGTATCTGGAGTGCCAAATGGGACGGTGGGAAGGTCGTCAGATATACCCCTGATGGAGGAGTTGTCGAGACGCTGCGCCTCCCGGTTCGGCGCCCTACCAGCTGCATGTTCGTGGGACCGGACCTCGACATGCTCGCGATCACTTCAGCCCAAAGCCCCAACGACGACAGCACCGGACGGCGCCTCGCCGGCTCCGTGTTCCTGGTTCATGCGGGTGTTCAGGGCATTGCGGAGAAGCCCTTTGAACCACACGCTCAAGGCGCCCCCGAAGCCGAGGCTTAGGGTGCACGGCGAGACCATTACCTGGCCAGCTCCGCCGAGTCTTGCACGCGGAACGGACCGAGCGGGTAAGGTCGCGTTGCGTTCAGACGACCAAGTGCGCCCGGTGACGCAAGGGAGGGATCCAGCGATGTCCGAAAGGGCCCTGCGGTCGCAGAAGTCAGCGTCGAACGACGTTTACAGCACACTTCAGTCCTGGCTGATGGACGGCCGGATCGCGCCCGGAGCGAAGCTCAACATCGAGCGCCTAGCCCGTGAACTGGGTGTGTCGGCAACGCCCGTGCGAGAAGCCATCGGTCGGCTCGAGGGCGACAACCTCGTCGTCACCACCCCGGGCCGGGGCCCGGCGGCGACAGCCCGGCTGAGCTTCGAGGAGTTTCGTCAACTGTATGAGTTCCGACTCCTCGTCGAACCCTGGGCGGCGAGATCCGTGGCAGTTGGGCGCCTTATTAATCCCGCCAGGATGCTCACCGACGAGCTGGCCGAGTTCGAGCGTGCGCTCGCGAGCGGCACACCCACCCGGGAAACCACGTTCGCTCATGACGCCCGGTTCCATTCGCTGATCATGGAGGCCACGGAGAACTCCTGGGTGCGGCAGTCATATTGGCAGACACATTGCCATCTGCACATCTACCGGCTCGAGTACACCGGCAACAGTGCTGGCAACACCGCAGACGAGCATAAAGCGATCGCGGAGGCGATCCATCGGTGTGACCCTGACGCGGCCGCGGAAGCCGCATCAGAGCATCTACGCTTGTCCTACGCTCGATCGGTAACCGCTTTCCGGGACTCGGGGAGTTAGCGGCAGCCACCACCGAGCGACGACCCGAATCGGGGATGCGCTGCGTCAAGGCCGCCGCTCGAGGGATTCTCAGTGCCTTGTATCCCGACGTAGGACTAAACCACGTAGCGGCGTCGCTGGTCGCTCGAGCGATCGATCGAGCATGGTGGTTGAGCGCGTGTGCTCGCGGGTTGCTACTCGCCGCGCGCGGCCTGCGCAGCCCCCTCCTCGAGGCTCAGGTGAAGCCAGCCGTGCCGGCGGCTCCTGGATGCCGCCGCCGTGCTCCATTGCCTGCGGCCCACAAAGCAAGCCCACGGGCATGAACCCCGGGAAGGCAAGGTGCCTCCAGTTGGTCCGTTTCCGGCGGCGCGCCGTGCCGCCTGTCCGCCTACAGACGAGGCGAATAGCTTGCATGATTCCCTCGAATCCAATAGGATTCTGCAAGACGAGACGAAACCAGGCATCAGCTATGCGGGCTATCACTGTTCTCCGGGTTTGGAGGAGCGGCCGCCAGCGTGGCGTGAGGTCGGCGGGCGCTGAGGCCACCTGGCGGTGTCGGTGCGAGTTCCGGACGGTCCGAAACGGATGTGGTTGAACTGCCGCGCACATTTCGGTTGAAGTCGATTTGCCTAGCGAGAGAAGTGACATACGAGCATGAGCAAGATCATTGGGGCGTCAGCGTTCCTGGCCGACATCGAGGTGGAAACGCTTCGGACCGACGCGATGCAGAGCTTCATCAAACAGGAAACCATCTTTGTCGACATCGTCACCGATGACGGCCTGCGTGGCCGCGGCTATTCGTACACGATCGGCACCGGCGGCAAGGCTGTGCTCGCGATGCTGAACGAGCACTTCGTGAACCTCCTTGTTGGTGAGGATTCTCGCGACGTCGAACGTTTGTGGCGGAAGGTGTACGACTCGTCGCGGGCAACGAGCGTCGGAGTCATCACCGCGCTGGCCATCGCATCGATCGACACCGCGCTATGGGACCTCCGGTCCAAACGGAATGGCGAGCCCCTGTGGAAGACCGCCGGCGGGATGTCGAGTCGGGTTCCCCTATATGACACCGAAGGCGGCTGGCTTCACCTCAGCGCGGAGGACCTGGTGGCCGGCGCCCTCGACTCGAAGGCACGTGGGCTTCGGGGCGCCAAGATCAAGGTCGGCAAGCCGTCCGCGGCGGAGGACGCCGATCGCATTGGCGCCGTACGGGCCGCCGTTGGTTCCGAGTTCGACATCATGGTTGACGCGAATCAGGCCTTCACCGCAGCAGAGGCAATCCGTCGCGCTGCAGCATTCGCGCCACACGACCTCGCTTGGTTCGAGGAGCCGCTCCCGGCCGAGGACGTTGACGGCCACGTTCGGCTGGCTCGCTCGACCTCGATTCCCATCGCGGTGGGCGAGTCCATGTACTCACTGGGCCACTTCCGCGAGTATCTCCAGCGCGGAGCTGCCGGGATCGTCCAGGTGGACGTGGCGCGCATCGGCGGGATCACGCCTTGGTTGAAGACTGCTCACATGGCGGAGGCCTTCAACACGGCTGTCTGCCCACATTTCCTCATGGAGCTGCATGTGAGTCTTGCCGCTGCCGTTCCCAACGGTGCATACGTGGAGCACATCCCGCAGCTGAGAGCAGTTACGCAGTCGAGCTTTGAAATCTGCGATGGGTGGGCCATTGCGCCCGTGATGCCCGGTCTTGGCATCGATTGGGACGACGACGCGATTGACGCGCGTCGAGTCGTCTAGGTCAACGGCACTCTGAAGAGGAAGAGGAACTGACATGCTTTCTGGCGTTTACACGGGTGATGAGAGGCTGACGGTTGTTGACTCCGAGCCGGAAACTCCTGGCGCGGGCTGCGTTCGAGTGAGGGTTGCTTACGTCGGGATCTGTGGGACGGACCTTCACATCCTGCACGGCGCGATGGACGCTCGAGTGACGATGCCTGCGGTGATCGGGCACGAGATGAGCGGCGTCGTTGATGCGATTGGCGAGGGTGTGACTGGATGGGTGGTCGGCGATCCGGTCACTGTCATGCCGCTGCAGTGGGACGGCACCTGTCCGGCCTGCCGCGCGGGCAACAACCATGTCTGCCAACAACTCAACTTCATCGGTATCGACACTCCCGGCGCCCTGCAGGAGTTCTGGAACGTCCCGGCCGAAACCCTGCTCGCATTGCCCGCGGGGGTCTCCCTCCAGGCCGCGGCTCTCGCCGAGCCGACCGCTGTTGCAGTTCACGATGTCTACCGCTCGAACCTCGAAGCGGGCGACCACGTCGTCGTTATCGGTGGCGGCCCGATCGGTGTCCTCATCGCGACCGTCGCTCGCAGCCGCGGAGCAGAGATCGTCGTGTTCGAACTGGATGCCCGGAGGCGCGAACTCATCGAAGGCCTGGGATTCACTGCGCTCGACCCGCGTGAGGTGGATCAAGCCGCCTGGGTCAACAGCTGGACTGCGGAGGCCGGCGCCGATGTTGTCTTCGAGGTCTCGGGAGCGGCGGCGGCCGTGCTTGCTGCAACTGACCTTGTTCGAGTCGATGGCACACTCGTCGTCGTCGCGATCCACCCGAAGCCGCGAGAGGTCAATTTGCAGCGGGTGTTTTGGCGCGAACTCAGACTGGTCGGTGCGCGAGTCTATCGGCGCGAGGATTTCGAGGTAGCAATCGAGATGATCGCTAACGGAGCCATTCCAACCGAAGCACTGATCACGAGAGTCGTCCCACTGATGGATCTCCAGACGGCATTCGCGTTGACCGCGTCAGGAGCGGCGATGAAAGTGCTGGTTGAGGTTCAGGGCGCTCGCGCGGGCAAACGGTAGTAATCACCAGTAATCACGCACTGAAGGGCGGCCCATGGCGCGCGACATCACGGAGCTCCCAGACCTGGCAGTTGAAGGTGGGCGTGTCGCCCCGATCCGCTCCCGGATGCCGGTCTACGTCGATCTCCTCCCGCCGTGCAACAGCGGTTGCCCCGCTGGGGAGAACATCCAGGAGTGGCTCCGGCTGGTGAAGGCGGGCCAGGAAGAGGCCGCCTGGCGTGAGCTCGTGAAGAACAACCCGTTCCCCGCCATCCACGGTCGGGTCTGCTACCACCCGTGCGAGGCGGCCTGCAACCGTGTCGAGCTGGACGGTTCGGTATCGATCCATTCCGTGGAGCGGTACCTCGGTGACCTCGCGATCGAGCGGGGCTGGACCTTCGAGAAGCCCCGCTTCTCCACCGGCCGTCGCGTCCTGGTGATCGGCGCCGGCCCTTCTGGCCTGAGCGCTGCCTACCAGCTGGCCCGGATGGGTCACGAGGTGGAGATCCGTGATTCCTCCGACTCCCCCGGCGGCATGATGCGCTACGGCATTCCGGAGTACCGGCTGCCCCGCGATGTCCTGGACGCGGAGGTCTCCCGACTTCTGGACATGGGCGTGCGGATCGTGAACAACTACACCGTCAAGGACCTGCTGGCCGACCAGGCGGAAGGTGGCTTCGAGGCCTCCTTCGTCGCGATCGGCGCGCACCTGTCCAAGCGGGTCGACATCCCCAACCGCGACGCCTCCAAGATCATGGACGCGGTCAGCTTCCTGCGCGACGTCGCGTCCGGCGAGCGTCCCCTGATCGGACGCAAGGTGGCCATTTACGGCGGCGGCAACACCGCGATGGACGCGGCCCGCGTGGCCCGCCGGCTCGGTGCGGAGGAGTCGATCATCGTCTACCGCCGCACCGAGGAGCAGATGCCGGCTCACGCGGAGGAGCGTGAAGGTGCCCTGCGCGAGGGCGTGAAGATGAACTGGCTGCGCACCATCAGCTCCCTCGACGAGGGCGACCTGACCGTCGAGATCATGGAGCTCGACGAGAGCGGAAAGGCGCGTGGCACCGGCCGGTTCGAGAAGCTCGAGGCCGACACCGTGATCCTCGCCCTCGGCCAGGAGACCGATTCCAACTTCCTGCGCCGCATTCCCGGCATGCACTTCGAGCACGACGTTGTGCAGGTCGACCCCCGCACGCTGATGACCAACGCCCCCGGCATCTTCGCCGGCGGCGACGCCGTCCCGTCCGAGCGCACCGTCACCGTCGGCGTCGGTCACGGCAAGCGGGCCGCAACCCAGATCGACGCCTGGCTCGCCGGGCGCGATGCGTCCGACCGGCCCAAGCACGACCTGGCCGACTTCGAGAAGCTGAATCTCTGGTACTTCGGCGATGCCCGCCGCAACACCCAGCCGGAGCTCGAACCGTCGGAGCGGATCACGGACTTCGACGAGATCGTCGGGGGCCTGACCGACGACCAGGCGCACGTTGAGGCTGCCCGCTGCCTGTCCTGCGGCAACTGCTTCGAGTGCGACGGTTGCCTCGGGGCCTGCCCGGAGGACGCGGTGATCAAGCTCGGCAAGGGGCTGAGATACCGGTTCGACTACGACAAGTGCACGGGCTGCGCCACGTGTTACGGCCAGTGCCCCGTGCACGCCATCGCCATGATCGAGGAGCTCCGATGAGCCGCGTGATCATCGACGGGAACGAGGCCGCTGCCTCGGCGTCCTACCGTCTCAACGAGCTGTGCAGCATCTACCCAATCACGCCGTCCTCGACGATGGCCGAGCTGGCCGACGAGTGGTCGGCCAAGGGCCAGCCGAACGTGTACGGCACGGTGCCGACCGTCATCGAGATGCAGTCCGAGGGTGGCGCGGCCGGTGCGCTGCACGGCGCGTTGCAGGGCGGTGCGCTGAGCACGACCTTCACGGCGTCGCAGGGCCTGCTGTTGATGATCCCGAACATGTACAAGATCGCCGGCGAGCTGACCTCGATGGTGCTGAATGTCGCAGCGCGGTCGCTGGCGGCCCAGGGCCTGAGCATCTACGGCGATCACCAGGACGTGATGGCCGTCCGCCAGACCGGCTTCGCCATGCTGAACTCCTCCAGCGTGCAGGAGGCCCATGACATGGCAGCCATCTCGCAGTTGGCCACCATGAAGTCCCGGGTGCCGTTCGTGCACTTCTTCGACGGCTTCCGCACCAGCCATGAGGAGAACAGCGTCGAGCTGCTCACCGACGCGGAGCTGCTGCAGCTGGTGCCGGAGCAGCTGGTGCGCGCCCACCGTGGCCGCGCCCTCTCACCGGAGCACCCCTACATCCGCGGCACGGCGCAGAACCCGGACACCTACTTCCAGGGCCGCGAGTCCGTCAACCCGTACTACAACGCAGTACCTGGGATCGTCTCTGAGGCGATGGGCACCTTCGCCGGCATCAGCGGCCGCGCCTACGACCTCGTTGAGTACTACGGCGACCCCGAGGCGGAGCGCGTCATCGTCATCATGGGCTCCGGGGCGCACACCGTCCGCAGCACCGTCGCGTACCTGAACGCGCACGGCGAGAAGGTCGGCGTCCTGCAGATCCGGCTGTACCGGCCGTTCCCGACGGCACAGGTGCTGGCAGCGATTCCGGCCACCGCCCGCGCGCTCGCGATCATGGACCGCACCAAGGAGCCCGGCTCCGGCGGCGAGCCGCTGTTCCTCGACGTCGCGGCAGCGATGGGCGAGGCGTACGCGACCGGGGCCAGGCGGGCCACGTCCGGCTCCGGCAGCGGAATGCCCCTGCTGGTGGGAGGCCGCTACGGCCTTTCCAGCAAGGAGTTCACGCCGGCAATGGTCGTCGGCGTCTTCGAAGAACTCGCCAAGGCCTCCCCGCGTCCGCGATTCACCATCGGGATCAATGACGACGTGACCATGCTGTCGCTGGACTACGACCCCACCCTCGACCTCGAGGACCCCGCCACCCTGCGCGCAGTGTTCTACGGCCTGGGCTCAGACGGCACGGTCGGGGCGAACAAGAACAGCATCAAGATCCTCGGCGGCATCGAGGACACCTACGCGCAGGGCTACTTCGTCTACGACTCCAAGAAGTCGGGCTCGCGGACGGTGTCGCACCTGCGCTTCGGCCCGAACCCGATCGAGGCGCCGTACCTGGTGAGCCAGGCCGGCTTCATCGGGTGTCACCACTGGTCGATCCTCGAACGCGTTGACGTGCTCGAGTTCGCGCGTCCCGGCACCATCCTGCTGATCAACACCGCCTACGAGGCGGCGGAGACCTTCGCCCACCTGCCGGAACCGATGCAGCGCAAGATCATCGACCTCGGCATCGAACTGTGGGCGATCGACGCCAACCTGGTGGCCAGGAAGGCCGGCATGGGCAAGCGCACCAACACGGTGCTGCAGACCTGCTTCTTCGCGATCAGCAAGGTGCTGCCGCGCGAGGCGGCCATCGAGGAGGTCAAGCGGACGATCCGCAAGACCTACGCCCGCAAGGGCGAGGACGTTGTGCTCAAGAACGAGGCCGCCGTCGACGCCTCGGTCGAGAACCTGCACCGTGTCCCCGTCCCGCTCGCGACGATCGGTGAGGGCGCCATGATCCCGCCGGTGCCCGCCGACGCCCCGGAGTTCGTGCGGAACGTCACCGCGTCCATGCTGCTCGGCACCGGCGACCAACTGCCGGTGAGCGCCCTCCCGGTGGACGGAACCTACCCCTCGGGAACGACGAAGTACGAGAAGCGCAACATCAGCGACATCATCGCCGAGTGGGACGCTGAGGGCTGCATCCAGTGCGGCAACTGTGCGTTCGTGTGTCCGCACGCAGTGCTGCGCGCCAAGTACTACACCTCCTCCGCGCTCGACGGCGCCCCTGAGGGCTTCGGCTCGGCACCGCTGAACGCCGCCGGCTTCCCCGGTTCGCGCTACACCCTGCAGGTGTACGCGGAAGACTGCACCGGTTGTGGACTGTGCGTCGAGGCCTGCCCGGTGAAGCCGCTGGGCACCGGCGGCGTGCGCAAGGCGATCAACCTGACGCCGGTGGCTGACCGCTCCAAGGAGATCGAGAACGTCAAGTTCTTCGAGACCATCCCGGTGAACCGGCGCTCCCGTGTCGACTTCGCCAACGTGCGTGGCACCCAGTTCCTCGAGCCGCTGTTCGAGTTCTCCGGAGCCTGCTCGGGCTGCGGCGAGACGCCGTACCTGAAGCTCCTCACCCAGCTGTTTGGCGGTCGCGCGACCGTGGCCAACGCCACCGGCTGCTCCTCGATCTACGGCGGCAACCTGCCGACGACGCCCTGGTCGTCCAACAAGTACGGACGCGGTCCGGCCTGGTCGAACTCGCTGTTCGAGGACAACGCCGAATTCGGGCTCGGCCTGCGGCTGGCGGCCGACCTGCACACCGCCACAGCTCGTCGGCGCCTCGAGGCGTTGCGCGAGGAGCTCGGGGACGACGCAGTCAGTACCATCCTCGACGCCCCGCAGCAGTACGAGTCGGAGCTCAGCCAGCAGCGCGCCCGGGTCGACGCATTGAAGGGCCAGCTCGACACCATGTCGGGTCCGCTCGTCGAGGACCTGCGCTCGGTCGCCGATCACCTGCTGCGCCGCTCGGTGTGGATCGTCGGTGGTGACGGCTGGGCCTACGACATCGGTTCCGCCGGCGTCGACCACGTCCTCGCCTCAGGGCGGAACGTGAACATCCTCGTCCTGGACACCGAGGTGTACTCCAACACCGGCGGCCAGGCCTCCAAGTCGACCCCGATGGGCGCGGTGGCGAAGTTCGCGGCCGCCGGCAAGGGCACCACCAAGAAGGACATGGCCCTGCAGGCCACCGCCTACGGCAACGTCTACGTCGCCCGGGTGGCGATGGGCGGCGACCCGCAGCAGACGCTGACAGCGTTCCGCGAGGCGGAGGCCTACGACGGCCCGAGCCTGATCCTTGCCTACAGCCACTGCATCGCCCACGGCATCGACATGCGCAAGGGCCTCGACCAGCAGTACGCGGCCGTCGCCTCTGGGCACTGGCCGCTGATGCGGTACAACCCTGTGCTGCGCATAGCAGGCAAGAACCCGTTCATGCTCGACTCACCGCGGCCACGGATGCCGCTGAAGGACTACCACGCGCAGGAGCTGCGGTTCCGGATGCTGATGAACTCCGACCCCGACTCCGGCGAGCGCCTGCTGGCCATGGGCCAGGAGCAGGTCAACCGGCGGTGGGCGGAGTACGAGGAGATGGCCACCCGCGGCGCAGACAGGTTCGCGGAGGTCGCAAAGCCCTGACCGCTCGGCCGTCGCCGGACCGAAAGATAGAAAGGTCATGTTTCTACAGATAGTACCCTTCGACACCGACGCCCCGTACACCTCGGCCAAGCGAGCTCAGATCTCTCCGGTCGTCTGGGTGCAGGCGTAGTCGACCAGGTTACGGCGGCAGGACCATGGCGCCATGATCGCGACGACCAGCATCCCCCACGGGGTGAATGGCGTTGTGATCTTGACGAAGTCAATGAATCGATTCCGCCCGGCTCGGCGATGACGCTATGCCCACTCCGCTGACCATGAGTGCCACCACCCCCAGCAGGCTGGCCCGCGCAACGCCGAAACGGCTTCCTGCCAGTGCAGTCTCCTCCACTTCTGTGGGCAACTCGAGGAGCACGCAATTGCGACTGCGGCGGTTGAGGCGGTCGACCGCCTGCCACTCGCCGACGACGAGCATGGTGCCGCCGGGTTCAGCCCGTTGCCGCGGCAGTGGTCCTGTGACGAGCACCGGCGACCCTGGCATCAGGGCAGCCAACTCCAGGGTGAGCGCGGTTCGCAATGAATCGTGCGACGAGCCCAGACGCTATGGCTGATCCTTGCCGTGATGGTGTGGGGGTTGCGGGCCGGGCCTCGCCGGCACACCCTGCGTGGGTTGCTGGGTAGGGGCTGCCTGCCCGGCGTATCCGACATGTCTGGGGGCCCCGGTGTTTACAGAGCGTATGAGTGTCGGGCTGGATGTGCACGCCCGTTCGGTGGTTACGCACGGCATGGATGAGGTGACTGGTGAGGTCTTCACCAGCCGGCTCAGCCCTGGCCCGGAGGTGTTCGATTGGATCGGTTGGCTGCCTGGTCCGGTGGCGGTGTTGTACGAGGCCGGACCTACCGGGTTCGGCTTGGCCCGTGAGCTGCGCGCCGCTGGGGTGCGGTGTGAGATCGCGGCACCCTCGAAGCTGCAACGCCCTGCCGGGGAGCGGGTCAAGGCTGACGCCAGGGGTGCGGAGTTGCTGTGCCAGCTGCTGCGGTTGGGCGCGTTCACCCCAGTCACCGTTCCCGACGCCGCAACGGAATCGGCGAGGGATCTGGTGCGGTGCCGCGAAGACTGCCGGACTGATCTGATGCGGGCCCGGCACCGGCTGGCCAAGCTCTTGATCCGCCGGCAGATGACCTATTCCGACGGCAGGGCCTGGACCGGGTGCCCACCTGGCATGGCTGGCCCGGCAACGCCTCGACGACCTGAACCTGCAAGCCACCTTCGATGAATACCTCGACCAGGTGTTGGCCACCACCACCCGCCGCGCCCGCCTCGACGCCCGGATCGAGGAGTCGGCCGCTGACTCAACATGGCCACCGATGGTGCGCCGCCTGGGCTGCCTGCGCGGAATCTCGACCTTGGCGGGATTCGGGTTGGCGGTCGAGATCGGTGACTGGACCTGGTTTGACGGCAACAGCATCGGCGCCTACCTGGGACTGGTGCCCTCCGAACACTCCTCGGTGCCAGTAAGCAGCGCGGTGGGATCACACGGACCGGGAACAGCCACGTCCGCCGGCTGTTGATCGAGGCCGCCCTGCACCACATGCA
This sequence comes from Propionibacteriaceae bacterium, assembly GCA_020846255.1. GTDB lineage: Bacteria > Actinomycetota > Actinomycetes > Propionibacteriales > Propionibacteriaceae > Propionicimonas. Next base: position 14,001 of record JADLEH010000099.1, on the reverse strand, counting down.
GCCCTACCGCAGAGGCAGGGTGCTGCGGGCCCGCTGGGATTTGGCCTCACCAGCTGCCCGGGCACGCGGTGATGCCGGGAACCGTCGGCTGTACGCCCGCTGGCAGGTGTTCCAGGCCCGCAAGAAGCGTCACCACGTCGCTACCGTCGCGATCGCCCGAGAGCTTGCCGGCTGGTGCTGGTCGGTGGCCACCATCGACGACTAACCCTGAAACTTGGGCCACGCTCGAGCCTAGACAGCGCAGAACGCTCCAGCCGGAACACCGTAATGCGGTACTCAACCCGCGCGTATCAGACTGACAACGCGTCGACCACGACCCGTTCGCCAGCCCCGAGCACGGCAGCTACAGCAAGGAACGAGGCGCCGCCAGACACCCAGCCCGGCGGCGCCTCGCCCTGCCCTCTTGATAGCAGAACAGCCCATATCAGGGACTGGGCGGAAGGGAGCGTGCCGCTGATTGCTAGCAGCGTGGGTCAGTGGATCGTCCGGAAAGCCGAAGGCATGTCGATGCAGGTGCTCGGGCCCCATAAGCGCATGCCCGGTCTTACGCCAATTCCAGCCCGGTACAGCGAAACTGGCTTCCTGGCCACCTCGGCAGGCTTCCAGTCCTAACCCGGGCCCACACGAGTGTGAAGAAAGGCGTCGGAATTGCCGAGTATCTTGACGCTTCCCCGTCGGTAGCCTCTGTCGCGGCAGAGCAGACCTTCTCCGCGGCCGTCGCCAGAGGATCAACGTCGGCGAGGTACCGAAACACGCTCGCTCCTTGCGAGGTAGAACAGCCGGTCGACCCACGGGACCCTCCTCGTCAGGCCAACGCAATACCCGGAAAGAAGAAGAAGCTGCACATTCTGATGGCCGCGAACGCCGAGCCGAGCTCGCGTCAAACGGTCGGATTACGCCCACCGATTGCGGCACCCACGCAATCGAAACGCCAGTCCTCCCCGGCGCTGGCCGTATCACTCACGAGACCAAGGGCAGCCTGATCGAGCACGAAGTTAGCGGCAGAGGCGGCATCTACAAGAGGGGTTGTCGAGGGTTTGTTCGGCGGCTTTATGCCCTCGTCGGCAAGCCACTGGAGTTCACCGAGGGCCTGCCCCGGCGGCTCGGGTGTGGGTGATACCGCGGAATGAAACAGCGGGCTACGGGCATAGTCGATGAGCTGCTCGGAGATCAGGTCCTGTACTTCCCAGATCGAGTTGCGCGTCGCCGGTCATGACCGGGTGGCCAAGCAATGCCGGATCAGCCGGAACCCTTCCTGGTTTCTCTGCCGGGGTCGGGTCTCCATCCAGACAGCGGAGGTCTTCTACGCTGCGACCGAGGGTACCGGCCTCGGTGGGCATGAGGCTGTGGTGGCGTTCGTGCAGGAGGTCGAAGCCGAAGGTAACTTGTCCCGGATCGACCTTAGGTGGGAGGTGGCCAGGGTGAGCTACTGCGCGTATCCCAACAGGTCTCGCTGGGCAGGTCAGCATCGGCATGGTCCTTGGCCCCGGTGCGGTGACGCACTCCGTAGGCGTGCGCGACAGCGACGAGCCCGCTGCGCCAGATCGCAGAGAAACCCCTCGCGGTATCGTGCAAAGTCTTCGACTGATTCGTCGACGTCATGGCCCGACGGGTGTCCAGAGACGAGCGCCCGGTCGTGGGCCTTGCCGCGGAGGAGCTCATGGACCGGCAGGCTTGCCCATTGTGTCCCACAAGCGGCGTTGACGGCGGCGATCGCTCTCATGGTTACCGTGCCGTGACGCCAGTAGGCGCGACGGCATAGGTATTGCCAGATATCGCGGCTTCGAAAGGAGTCCATGCCGCTCAGCGGGCAGGTCGTGCTCGGATAGGTAGGCGAGGGCCAGCTCGCGGCCGTTGAGGGTGGCATCTCCCCAGCCGACGATTCCGTCGGCGGTGGCGATCTTGAGTCTGACATAGTTGCGTCCAGGTGAGCAGACGATCACTCGGCTCCCTCGATGCGGTCCATGGCAGCGTCCTTCAGTCCAGCCAGAGGGAGACGACGACCTTGCCGGACTTCGCACTGTCTCGCGCAACAGTGAACGCGTCGACGGCCTCGCTGGCGGGCAGCACGTGGGTGATCACCTTCGCAATGTCGGGGTGCTCGGATAGCAGGACCACGGCGTCGTCGATCTCGTCGTTGTAGCGGAAGGCGCCGGCGTAGCGGAGTTCCTTGGTCTCGAGGACGGCGAGGTTGAGTTCAATGGGCCGGTCGGGAATCGTGCCGACCTGACACACTGTCCCTGCTCGGCGGGCGGCGTGCAATGCCGGTGTGATGGCCGCTGGAGAGCCGGAGCACTCGAACACGATGTCGTAGGCCGAGTCTGGTACCTGTTCTGTTCCGAGCTGGATGGTGCTGGTGATCCCCAACTGCCGGGCACGCGCCAGTGGCTCGGCCAGCACGTCTGAAACGGTAACCGATTCGGCCTCTCGGATTCGGCAGGCCACGGCAACCAGCAACCCGATCGGGCCAGAGCCGCTGACGAGGATCCGTCGACCCTTGATGCCGCCGGCGACTTCCGTGGCAACGGTGAGGGCGCGAAGGGCGACGGCCAGGGGCTCGGAGAGCGAGGCGGTGAGCAGGTCGAGCCCGGCCGGAAGCGTGCGGATCATAAAGTTCTTGACGATCACGTATTCGCTTGCGCCGCCCTGGTTGTGGGGCAGGTTGGCGGCGCTGCCCATATAGCCGCTCCTCGGCCATAGGTGGGGCAGCTTCTCCAAGCCGCGCTGGGATTCGCCGGGGGAGGCGGGGGCGACGGTGACCGGGGTGCCGGGAAGGTATGTGCTGGACGGGTCGAGGTCGACGATGCCGGCCATCTCGTGGCCGAAGCTGAACGGTTCGCGTATGAGATTGGGGCCGTTGCCCCCCTTGTAGTAGTAGTTCAGGTCGGATCCGCAGATGCCCACGTAGTGCATCCGCAGGCGCACCTCATCTGCCTTCGGTTCTGGCAGCGGAAGGTCCTCGATGGTGAGGGCTTCCGGGCCGTTGATCCTGAGCGCCTTCATTCTCACGTTTTCCTTTCGCAACTCGGGGTCACCAGTCGGTGACGGTGCCGTCGAGGCGACGGGCCACCGGCAGATACGCGGGGGAGTACTCGTGGGCGGCGAGCAGGTCGAGGTCCACATCGACGCCGAGTCCGGCGGCGTCCCCGGGCTGGAGGGCGCCGTTCTCGAAGGTCCAAGCGTGCGGGAAGGCTTCATGGGCCAGGTCGGGGTAACCCATGTACTCCTGGATGCCGAAATTGTGGGTGGCTGCGGCCAGGTGGAGGGACGCGGCATAGGCGACCGGCGAGACGTCGGAGGGCCCGTGCGGGGCGGCTAGCACGCCGTGGACCTCGGCGAGTGCGAAGATCTTGCGGCAGTGGCTGATCCCGCCCGCATGGACGATCGCGGTGCGGATGTAGTCGATCAGCCGCTGCTCGATGAGCTGCTGGCAGTCCCAGATGGTGTTGAACACCTCACCGATCGCGAGGGGTGTGGTGGAGTGTTGCCGTACTAGCCGGAGAGCCTCCGGATCCTCAGCGGGGGTGACGTCCTCCAGCCAGAACAGGTTGCTCGGCTCGACCGCCTTCGCCAGCCTGGCGGCTTGGTTCGACGTTAGCCTGTGGTGGCTGTCGTGGAGCAGGCCGACCTGCTCGCCGACGTGGTCGCGGACAGCGGCGAGGACGCCGGGGAAGTAGCGCAGGTAGCTTTCGGAGTCCCAGCCCTCCTCTGCTGGCAGAGGAGCGCGTCCGGCCGGTTCGTAAACGGGGTCCTTCGAGACGCCGTAGACGGTTGTCAGTCCGGGGACGCCGGTCTGGACGCGGACGTGGGTGCATCCCTCGGCAACGCGTTCGTCGACCTGGTCGAGCAGTGCAGGGAGGTCCCAGCCGAACGCGTGGCGGTAGCTGGTTATCCGGTCGCGGACGCGTCCGCCGAGCAGTTGGTAGACAGGCTGGCCGGTTCGCTTGCCGAGGATGTCCCACAGGGCCATGTCGACGCCGCCGATGGCTGCCATGGTGATTGGGCCGCGACGCCAGTAGACACCGCGGTACAGGTACTGCCAGATATCTTCGATGCGTCCGGGGTCTCGGCCGACAAGGAGTGGTGCGATGTGATCCCGCAGGTAACTGGCCACGGAGAGTTCGCGCCCGTTGACGGTGGCGTCGCCGAGGCCGACGATTCCGTCGGCGGTGGTTATCCGCAGCGTGACGTAGTTACGTCCCGGGCTGGCGACGATGACGTCGACCCCTTGGATGGCGTCAGTCATGGTCGATCCTTAGCGATCCACCCGGGCGCTACCGCCGCGGGCAAGCTTGACGACTTCGCCCTTGGTAGCCATGGAGGTGTCGCCGGGTGTGGTCATGGCGAGTGCCCCGTGCGCAGCGCCGAGTTCCAGCGCGGTCGACAGGGGTTCGCCGGTGAGCAGTCCATAGACGAGGCCGGACGCGAAGGAGTCGCCGCCGCCCACTCGGTCGAGGATCTCCAGGCCGTCGCGGTGAGTGGCCTGAAGAAGGCCTGTGCTTGCTGACCATGCGACCGCACCCCAGTCGTTGACAGAGGCGGAACGCACGGTCCGCAGGGTCGTGGCAATGACAGCGAGGTTGGGGTAGGCGTCGGCGACGTGGTCAATCATCCGCGCGAATCCCTCGAGCGGCAGGTCGTTGAGGTTGTCGTCCAGCCCTTCGACCTCGAAACCGAGGGAGGCGGTGAAGTCCTCCTCGTTGCCGATCATCACGTCGACGTACTCGGCGAGGGACCGGTTCACGTCGCGCGCGCGATCCTTGCCTCCGATCGCGCGCCAGAGGCTCGGCCGGTAGTTCAGGTCGTAGGAGATCCGGGTGCCGTGGCGGCGGGCGGCCTGGAGGGCTGCTGCTGCCGTATCTGCGCTGGCTTTCGACAGGGCAGCGAAGATGCCGCCGGTGTGCAGCCATTGCACCCCGAGGTCACCGAAGAGGTGGTCGAAGTCCACATCTTCTGGGCGAAGCTGGGAGATGGCGGTATGGCCCCGGTCGGACACGCCCTTAGCGCCGCGCACGCCGTACCCGCGCTCGGTGAAGTTCAGGCCGTTGCGGACAGACCGTCCGACGCCGTCGGACTCCGCCCAGGTGATCCACCTCGTGTCGACGCCGCCGGCGAGGATCATGCCCTCGATCAGGTGCCCAACCTCGTCATCCACGAGGGCTGTGACGACAGCGGTCGGCAGGCCGAACACCCGGGACAGGCCCCGGATGACGTTGTACTCGCCCCCTCCCTCCCACGCGGAGAAGGTGCGGGCGTTGCGGATGCGCAGGTCTCCGGGGTCAAGGCGCACCATGACCTCGCCGAGGCCGACTGCGGCGTAGCGGCATTCCTCTGCCGGACGAACGGTGAGCTCGGTCATCCTCAGACCGCCCCTTCGATTCCGGCCATCGCAGCGGCGGCTGTCGCGCAGAGTGCGCGGACCTGCTCGAAGTCACCGGCCGCGATTGCGGCGGTCGGCACCATCCACGAGCCACCAACTGCAATGACGTTCGGCAGGGCAAGGAAGTCGGTGAGATTGCTGGCGGATACCCCACCTGTGGGTACGAAGCTGACCTGCGGGAAGGGGTTCCCGAGTGCCTTCAATGCAGGGATTCCTCCATAGATCCCAGCAGGGAAGAACTTGCACGTCGTCAGGCCGAGGTCGAGCGCGGCCATGATTTCCGACGGGGTAACTGCTCCAGGAATGACCGGCAGGCCCAGCTCCACGGAGCGTTCGACGACGGCGCGACTGAAACCAGGACTGACGATGAACTTGGCGCCGGCGGCGGCCGCTTCGTCGACCTGCGCGACAGTCAGCACGGTGCCCGCCCCCACGAATATGTCGGGGTTTTCCGACATCACGCGGATCGCGTCCGGTGCTGCCGAGGTGCGGAAGGTTACCTCCGCGATCGGGATGCCGCCGCGGACCAGAGCCTCGCCGAGCCCCTTTGCGCTGTGGGCGTCATCAATGACCACGACCGGGATGATCCGGTGATCGCTGAGCTTCATGAGTTGACCCCTCTGGGTTTGCAGTTCAGTCAGTGAAACGCTACGCTTCGTTTAGTGAAACTAAGTTTGTCACTCCCTTCCTTGTTTTGCAAAGCGGACCAACAGCGACTTCGAGGAGGCGGCGGTGCCTGCAAACGGGGCTCCGAAGGTTGAGGCGATTGATCGCGCTCTTGTGCTGCTGGTGGCTCTTGCTGATGCCGGTCCCCAGGGGGCGTCGTTGGCTGCTCTCGCCGAGCGGGCCGGGATGCCCAAGGCGACCGCGTACCGGGCATTGAGCACCTTGCGGCTTCGCGGGTTCGCCGACCAAGCGCTGGATTCCAGCGACTATCTACTTGGGCCGGCGGCCATCGATTTGGCTGATCGGAACTTCGGCACCCAAAATCTTGCACACGCCATTCACCCGGCCTTGGTGGCCCTCTCGCATGCAGCGGGGGAGCTGGTTCATCTCGGAGTTCTTGCCGGAGACAGCGTTCGCTACCTCGACAAGGTCGAGCCTGAACGGGCTATCCGAGTGTGGTCTGCAGTGGGCCAGCAGGTGCCCGTGGCAAGCAGCGCACTCGGTCGCGCGCTGCTGGCAGCACGCGGGGTGCCCCTTGAGCACCTGGGAAGCTACCTCACCGGACTCGGTGACCGGAAAGTCACCCTCGATCGCCTGCGAGAGGCCGTGGACAGCGCGAGACGGCTTGGCTTCGCAATGGAACTCGGCGAGAACGAGCCAGATGTTGCCTGCGTGGGGGTTGCGATTCTTCGGGGCTCTCACCCCATAGCTGCCCTTTCGGTCACCGCACCCGCCGATCGGATGACCCCTGAACGGCGCTTCGAACTTTTCGAACTGATCCGCTCGATCGTGCCCCCGCTGTTGCCCGGGGGGCTCAGCCTGATGCCAGGCTCCACAAGCGACGACCCAGGGGTCGTTTCCGCCTGAGCCTTGAGCCTTCGCAACGGCGACAAAACGAAAGGGAAGTCATGGTCGAGAACACGTCCGATCTCGCAGGTAGATTGGCGCTGGTAACCGGATCAGCGCGGGGGCTCGGCAACACCTATGCCAGGGGCCTGGCCGCGGCCGGCTGCCGGGTCGTGTTGCACGGGCGGAGTGCTGAACTTCTCGCGGCCGAGCAAGCCTCGATCGGCAAGCAGTTCGGCGTCGACGTCTTCACGGCCAGGTTCGATGTCTCCAAGTCAGACGAGGTCTTCCCGGCGATCGAGGCGTTACTTTCCGACCACGGTGTGCCCGACATCCTGGTCAACAACGCCGGCGTGCAGCGGCGGGCGCCGTTTCACGAGTTCCCCGTGAGTGACTGGGACGAGGTTGTGGCCACGAACCTAAACGGCACGTTCTACGTTTCCCGGGCAGTTGCGCCGGGCATGGTCGAGCGCGGTTCAGGCAAGATCGTCAACATCGGCTCGGTCACCAGCCTGTTGGCCCGGCAGACAGTTTCCCCGTACACCGCCACCAAGGGCGCCGTCGCGATGCTAAGCAAGGCAATGGCTGCCGACCTCACTCGCTACAACATCCAGGTGAACACAATCTCACCGGGCTACTTCCGCACTGACATGAACGAGGCCCTCATGGCAAACGTGGAGTTCGACTCCTGGGTGCGTGGACGCACTCCCGCCGGACGCTGGGGCGAACCGAGCGAACTCCTCGGCGCGCTGCTTTTCCTGTCCTCGTCCGCATCCGACTTCGTTTCCGGCCAGAACATCTTCGTCGACGGTGGCATGACCTCGGTGATTTGACCTCCGGCCGGACGTGGCTTAGCGAATCGCCCGCAGGTCGCGTCGCCTGGAGCCGGGCCAGTCGGCCCTAGCCCCACCGGATCGCGATGAACCTCCTCGTGAACGCGCGAACTGCACCGTGCACGAGCTGAGCCTAGGGCGCGGAACGTTTCAACGCCATCGCTCGGGTCACTCGGGGAGCGGTGTTGAGCCGGCCGGTCAGGACGCCGCGGCTTCGGAGGCCCTGCACGTAGAACTCGAACAGTTCGTGTGGGGTATCACCAAAGAACAGATGGAGCACTTCCACGAGGTCTGCTTCTGCTGCCCCTGTTGCTGCGTCGCCATGAAGTTCTGCCGCGCCGGCACCCGACATCAAGGACCTGTGGACCCCGACAGGCTGGACGGCAACCGTCGATGAAGACGCCTGCATCTCCTGCGGCGAGTGCGGGCCGAGCTGCCCCCAGGAATGCATCACGTTCGACGAGGACGGCATCGCGAAGATCGACCAGGAGCAATGCACCGGCTGCAGCTTCTGCATCAAGAAGTCCCGGTGAACGACTGCATCCGGATCCGCCACGTCAAGGACGAGCGGGTAGCTCATGTCCCGGCAATTTGGCCTGCGACAGATAGGCCGCCGCCCTGCGGAGCACTTCGTTCTCCTGCTCCAACAGCCGGATCCGCCGCCGGGCCTCGCGCAGCTCGCCGAGGCAACCTGGCTGGTTCCGGGCCGGTCGCCGTCCTCGATGTCGGCCTTCTTCATCCACGAGTACAACGTCGTGAGGTGGATCCCGAAGTCTTTGGCGGTCTGATCCAGCCCGACACCGGGCTCACGGTTCCACGCGACCCGAACGACATCTTCACGGAACTCCTTGGGGTACGGCTTCTTCGACGCGCTAGCATCCTCCCAGCCCAGCCCAGCCCAGCCCAGCCCAGCCCAGCCCAGCCCAGCCCAGCCCAGCCCGAAGGCTAGGCAGGTCAATTGTCACCTCTCCGTGCAGCGACCCGAGGGCAAGTGACCGGAACGACCCCGGCCTGCATGGCTCAACCTGCTGTCGGAGTGGGAAGGGGGAGGTTGGTATCGGGGAGCCGGGGCGTGGCCGAACGGTCAAGCTAGAGCTGAATGGCAGCGCCTCCGTATGGCGCGAGAAAATCGGCCAGGAGGCCGCGAAGCAGTTCACCCCGAGCCGTCACGGTTGCGTTGTCGACGATGGAGCCCGAAACGCTCAAGCTGTACAGATCGTCAGCGATTCGAAAGGCCACCGCAACGCAGCCGAAACCGACGTGGAATTCATTGCGTTCAATTGCAAAGTGGGTTCGGCGCACCCTGTCAATCTCATCGCAGAGCTGATTGATGTCTACGATCGTCGACGGGGTGTACGCAAGGAGGGGCGGCCCCACCTTGACGCGTTCGAGTTCTGCGGGATCGAGCGCAAGGGCGGCCTTTCCGGCGGCCGTGGCGTGTAGCGGCATGCGGGAACCGAGCGTTGAGTAGCGCACGACGGTCTCCAGGGGGTCGACCTTGTCGATGATTGTGACCGAGCCGCCGCTCACCATGCCGACGTGAACGGTGGCTGCGAACTGACGAGATAGCGGCACTGTGAGACTGCGCAGTTCCTGAGTGATGTCGATGGAGGCCAGCGATGCCTGTCCCAGCTCCATGATGCGCGAACCCAGGTAGTAGCCGCCGTGGCCCGACCGCCGCACGAACTCGTGCCGTTCCAAAACCCTGAGGCATCGGAGAACGGTCGTCTGATGGGCATCAAGACTCTCGCTGAGCTGGGTCAGGCGCATTCCGGGCTGGGAAGACAGGACGCCGAGAAGGTCGAGCGCCCGCTCGAGGCTACTCAACTCGTATCGGGTGCGCGGACTTGGCGTCATGAAACGACCGTAACACTTTCATATAGCGCAAACAAGTGGCGCATGTTGCCAGGAATCTTGCCTCACATCACCGATGCGTCTTAGGGTGCTTCTATATACGCAACTCAGTTGCGCTATATGAAACGTCGACGATGGAGGTCAGGTGGAGGGTGTTGTGACGAGATCGGATGCTACGTCCAGTGTGGCGTGGCGGGCCCAGAGGATTCGTGAGTCAATTGTGGGGATGCTTGCCGAGGCGGGCAGCGGCCATACAGCGGGACCTCTCGGGATGGCCGAGATCCTCGCGGCCCTCTACTTCGGAGTCATGAAGCACGATCCAAGGCAGCCGGAATGGGATGGCCGGGACCTCTTCTTTCTCAGCAACGGGCATACCGCCCCCGTTCTGTATGCCACGTTGGCAGAGGCGGGTTACTTCGACAAGGCCGAACTCGCCACGCTGCGCCGGTTCGGGTCGCGCCTACAAGGCCACCCGGAGCGGACAAGGCTCCCTGGGCTTGAAAGCACTAGTGGTCCACTGGGATGCGGGCTGTCCCAAGGTGCGGGGTATGCATATGCCCTCAAGTACCTCGACCGGAACCCGCGAAGGTTCGTTTACGTCGTGATGGGTGACGGTGAACTTGATGAGGGAAACGTCTGGGAAGCGGCCATGTTTGCAGCGGCTTACGGTCTAGGACAGTTGATCGCCGTTATCGATCGCAACTACATCCAGATCGATGGCTCCACCGAGGATGTAATGCCTCTGGGTGACCTCGCCGGCAAATGGCGGTCCTTCAACTGGCATGTACAGGAGATCAATGGGAACAGCGCAGCGGAGGTCGCCTCGGCCGCGAGACTCGCGCAAGCGGTGGCGGATCGCCCGAGCGTGATCATTGCACACACCGTCCCGGGGAAGGGCGTCGACTTCATCGAGTACGACTATCGGTGGCACGGCAAGGTCCCGGATGACGCGCAGGCTCGCTTGGCAATCCAACAACTGCAGGAGGGCCTCGAATGATTGATCTGGCTATCGAGCTTGACGAGCGAGATCTCGGCAGTGAGCCGATCAGGGCGGGCTTCGGGAGAGGTCTGGTCACCGCCGGCGAACGCGACGCCCGTGTTGTGGCCCTGTGTGCCGACCTTACGGAGAGCACACAGATGCATGCCTTCCGTGAGCGCTTCGGTGCCCGCTTCATCCAAGTTGGGGTTGCCGAGCAGAACCTGGTTACGGTTGCCGCGGGCCTTGCCCGTTCCGGCCGGATTCCCTTCGCCACCAGCTATGCAGCATTCAGCCCTGGAAGGAACTGGGAGCAGATCAAGACGACAGCATCGATGAATGACCTGCCGGTGAAGGTGGTTGGATCCCACTCCGGGCTCAACGTGGGCCGGGATGGCGCGACCCACCAGATGCTCGAAGACATCGCACTGATGAGAGTTATGCCAAACATGGTCGTGATTGCCCCAGCGGACAGTCGCGAGGCTGAACGAGCCACCGTGGCCATTGCAGCGGACGATCGTCCCACCTATCTCCGCCTTGCTCGCGACAGCACGCCGACTTTCCTTCCGAAGGATGCTTCACCGTTCCAGATTGGGGTGGCCTATCGGTTGCGGACCGGGGGCGATCTGTCGATCGTTGCGACCGGCACGTTGACCTTTGGTGCCTTGAAGGCTGCGGAGATGCTCGCCAAGCTGGGGATCAGTGCCGAGGTTCTTCACGTACCGACAATCAAACCACTAGATCGTGATGCAATCTTGGAGTCGGCGTCGAAGACCGGCCGGGTTGTCACGATAGAAGAGGGTCAGATCGCCGGGGGCCTTGGGGGAGCTGTGGCTGAGCTACTCAGTAGCGAATTGCCCACCCCGGTGTTCAGGATCGGCGTCCAGGACCGCTTCGGGGAGAGCGGGAGCCCCGAAGAGCTGCTTCGCGAATTCGGTCTCGATGCTCAGGGCATCGCGAGAGCGATCCTGGCGCGACTCGAACGTACAGGGGAAGGCGACCTCCCGCCTGCTGCATCCTCGATCTAGTTGTGATGCCGAGGCACGTTGGTCGAGATCGTGTGACGACACGATCTGAGTTTGGAGGTGGGTGAAGGCCTCCCGGTGTGGAGTGGAGCTGTCGAGGAACCGCTGCCGTGTCGACGCCGGTTGAAAGCTAACCCTGTGTCGCCGTTCGAATCTTGACCCCCGTGGCTGACTCTCGACTCATCCGAGTCGAGGGGGTCGTGGGGAGTGTTGAGCGTGGAGGACTGGGCTGAGATCCGTCGGTTGCATCGGGCCGAGGGGATGGCGATCAAGGCGATCGCGCGCCGGTTGAGGATCTCGCGGAACACGGTGAGGTCGGCGATCGGCTCCGACGGGCCGCCGAGGTATGTCCGGACGCCGGCGGGGTCGGCTGTGGATGTGGTCGAGCCGAGGATCCGTGAACTGTTGGCGGAGGTGCCGACGATGCCGGCGACGGTGATCGCGGAGCGGATTGGCTGGACCCGCGGGATCACGGTGCTGAAGGAACGGGTTGCCGAGCTCCGGCCGGCGTACCTGCCGCCGGACCCGGCCTCGAGGACCGCCTACCTGGCGGGCGAGGTCGCTCAGTGCGACTTCTGGTTCCCACCGATCGAGTTGCCGGTCGGCTTCGGTCAGGTGCGTGGGCCGAAGGAGTTGCCGGTGTTGACGATGGTCACCGGCTACTCGCGCTGGTTGTCGGCGGTGTTGGTCCCTTCGCGGGTGAAGTACGACCTGTTCGCCGGTTGGTGGCAACTCATCGATGGTCTCGGTGCGACACCCAGGGTGTTGGTGTGGGACGGCGAGGGTGCGATCGGCCGGTGGCGGGCAGGTCGACCTGAGTTGACCGAGGAGTGCCAGGCGTTCCGCGGCACGCTCGGGGTGAAGGTGGTCGTGTGCCGGCCAGCCGACCCTGAAGCCAAAGGGCTGATCGAACGCTGCCACGACCACCTGGAGCGCTCGTTCTTGCCCGGGCGCACGTTCACCGGCCCGGACGACCTCAACGCCCAGCTCCAGGGGTGGCTCGCGGTCGTGAACACCCGTCAGCGTCGCGCGCTGGGCTGCGCGCCGACGGATCGGATCGTCACCGACAAGGCGGCGATGGTGCCGTTGCCGCCGGTCCCGCCGGTGGTCGGGTGGCGGACCTCGACCCGGCTGGCGCGGGATCACTATGTGCGGATCGACTCCAATGACTACTCGGTGCATCCGGCGGTGATCGGGCGGCGGATCGAGATCGTGGTCGACCTGCACCGCGTGCAGGCGCTGTGTGAGGGCCGGTTGGTGGCCGACCACGAACGCCTCTGGTGCAAACACCAAACCATCACCGATCCCGGCCATGCGGCCGCCGGGCACCAGCTCCGCCGGGCCCGTACCGGCATGCTTCGGCCTGTGGCTGAGGCCGAGGTCGAGCAACGCAACCTCAGTGTGTACGACCACCTGGTCACCGACGACGAGGGCGGGGTCGCGTGATGGCCACCAAGACCGAACGAGACACCACCGGCGAGATCGCCTACCTCACTCGCGCGTTGAAGGCACCCTCGCTACGCGACGCGGCCGACCGCTTGGCTGAACGGGCCAGGGCCGAGTCGTGGACCCACCAGGAATACCTCGCCGCCTGCCTGCAACGCGAGGTCGCTGCTCGCGACGCCCACGGCGGCGAGGGCCGGATCCGCGCGGCCCGGTTCCCCGCCCGCAAGTCCCTGGAGGAATTCGACTTCGACCACGCCCGCGGCCTCAAACGCGACCTCATCACCCACCTCGGCACCCTCGACTTCGTTACCGCGAAGGAGAACGTGGTGTTCCTCGGCCCGCCCGGCACCGGCAAAACCCACCTCGCCACCGGCCTGGCGATCCGCGCCTGCCAAGCCGGCCACCGCGTCTTGTTCAACACCGCCAGCGGCTGGGTCGACCGGCTCGCCGGCGCCCACCACACCGGCCGGCTCCAAGACGAGTTGATCCGGCTCGGCCGCTACCCCCTCCTGGTCGTCGATGAGGTCGGCTACATCCCGTTCGAACCCGAAGCAGCGAACCTGTTCTTCCAGCTCGTCTCCAACCGGTACGAACGCGCCTCCCTGATCGTCACCAGCAACAAGCCGTTCGGCCGCTGGGGCGAAGTGTTCGGCGACGACGTCGTCGCCGCCGCAATGATCGACCGACTCGTCCACCACGCCGAAATCATCGGCCTCAAAGGCGACAGCTACCGACTCAAAGACCGCGACCTCGGCCGCGTCACCCCCGTCACCACCACCGACGACTGACCCCGCCGGGGGTCAACATTCAACCGGCGATAAGGGGTCAAAGTTCGACCGGCGTTGACAGACCGCGGTGAGCGTGTCGTTCCGTAACGGGTGACGGCCACCGCGTGATCCTTCGAGTGATCTCTCACAACCGACTCGAAGAAGGACACCACGATGACCGTCTCTCCAAGTATTGACCCTGCCCGGC
>JADLEH010000098.1 GCA_020846255.1 Propionibacteriaceae bacterium | reverse complement strand
GACTCGCGGTCGCGCAGCTCCACCCGGCGGATCTTGCCGGAGATCGTCTTGGGCAGCTCGTCGACGAACTCCAGCAGCCGGATGAGCTGGTAGCCGGCGAGGTTCTCCCGGGCGTGGGCGAACACGGCACCTGCTGCGGCGGCGTCCGGGGTTGCGCCCGCGACCAGGCAAACGTAGGCCTTCGGCACGGCCAGCCGCAGCGGGTCCGGGCTCGGCACGATGGCAGCCTCGGCAACCAGGGGGTGCTCCAGCAGGACCGACTCGAGCTCGAACGGGGAGATCTTGTAGTCGGAGGCCTTGAACACGTCGTCGGCCCTGCCGATGTAGGTGAGGTAGCCGTCGGCGTCCCGGGCCGCGATGTCACCGGTGTGGTAGAAACCGCCCCGGCAGGCCTCCGCGGTCTGCTCCGCGTCGTTGTAGTAGCCACCCATCAGGGCGATGTTGGGCACCGAGAGGTCCAGGCAGATCTCGCCCTCGTCGCGCGCGACGGCCCCGGTGGCCGGGTCGAGCAGCTGGACGGCGTAGCCGGGCACGGGCCGGCCCATCGAGCCGTCCTTCACCGGTTGCCCAGGTGAGTTGCCGACGCAGCAGGTCATCTCGGTCTGGCCGAAGCCGTCCCTGATCGTGTTGCCCCAGGCGGCGCGGACCTGCGAGATCACCTCGGGATTCAGCGGTTCGCCGGCGCCCACGACCTCCCGCGGAGGCTTGCGCAGCTGGGTGAGGTCGGCCTGGATCAGCATGCGCCACACCGTCGGCGGAGCGCAGAAGGTGGTGACGTCGTGGGAGTCCATGATCCGCATCAGCGTGGCCGCGTCGAACCGGTCGTAGTTGAAGATGAACACGGTCGCCCCCGCGAGGAACGGCGAGAAGAAGTTGCTCCACGCGTGCTTGCCCCAGCCGGGCGAGGAGATGTTCAGGTGGACGTCGCCGTCCCGCACGCCCAGCCACCACATGGTGGAGAGATGACCCACCGGGTAGGAGACCTGGGTGTGGCGCACCAGCTTCGGCCGGGCGGTTGTACCGGAGGTGAAGTACAGCAGCGACGTGTCGTCGGCCGGGGTGGGCCCGTCCGGCTCGAAGTCGACGGGAGCCTCGTGGGAGTCGGCGAAGTCCACCCAGCCGGTCGGTGCGTCACCGCCGACGCTGACCTTGACGACGTCGTCCGGGACGCCGGCGAACTTGGCGTGGAGCGAGGACGGAGCGATGGTGAACCTGGCCTCGCCGCGGGTGATGCGGTAGTTCAGGTCGCTGCCGGACAGCAGCGTCGAGGTGGGGATGGCCACGCCACCCACCTTCAGCAGGCCGAGCAGGATCTCCCAGATCTCGATGCTGTTGTTCAGCATCACGATCATGTGGTCGCCGCGGCGCATCCCGTGCCCGATCAGCCAGTTGGCAACCTGGTCGGACCGGCGGGACAGGTCTGCGTAGGTCCACTCGCGGGCGTTCAGTTCTGCGTCCACGATCTTCACAGCCGGCCGGTCCGGGTGCTCGCCGGCGACGACGTCGAACCACTCGAGGGCGAAGTTGAACTCGCTCAGCCGGGGCCACTGGAATCCGGCGACCGCGCCGTCGTAGTCGGTGGCGTGCTCGAGCAGGAAGTCCCGGGCAGCGCGGACGGCCTCGGTGGCCTCGGTGGCAGGACGGCCGATCAGCGCCATTGGTGGTCACTCTCGCTCGGGGCAGGTCCGGACCAGCCTAGACCCGACGGCTACGGAACCGTAGGTTATCTCGCTGCGCCGCCCCTTGCTCGGCCCGGAAAGGCAGTTCGGCCGGCCCCCGGGAGGGCCGGCCGAACTGGGGTGGTCTGCCTAGGCTGCCGGGCGGTTGATGTTGAACGCCGGCGTGACGTAGGTCTCCCAGTGGCTCGAAGCACTGGACTTGCCGAGGGCCTTCAGCACCCGGATCTCCAGCACGTAGTCACCGTTCGGCACGGTCAGGCCGGCTGCGGTGCTGCCGTCGAAGGGGATCTTGCCGTCGAACGTCAGCGCCAGGTAGGCGTCGTCCCGCCCGTACTTCCCGAGCTCGAAGAAGGTCTTGTGGCCGGGGAAGACCTCGGCCCCCTTCTTGCCGTCAGCTGTCGCCTTGTAGACGTTGAAGACGGCATTGCTGACCGGGTAGTCAAGGTGGAACAGCAGGTACGGCTCATCGGTGCCCTCAAGGGTGAAGACCGGCTTCTCGTCGGTCGGCGCCACGATGTCGTCCAGGTCACTCGAGGGGGCCAGGGCCGGCAGGTCGTACGCCACCTCGAGCGCTGTCCCCGCCTCGTTGACGTCCCAGAGGTCCTGCAGGACCTTCACCTTCTGGTAGTCGCCGTACATGCCGGCGAACGGCACCACCAGGGTCTTGGACCCATCGGTCTTGGTGAGCTTCACCCAGCCGCCGTAGATCCAGCCGTTGCTCAGCCCGGAGGGCTGCTTCAGGTAGACCGCAACGGTCGCGGTCCTGCCGGCCTTCACCGTGACCGAACTGGCCGAGAACTTCGCCGAGACCTTCTTGTTGGCGTACTCGTACCAGTAGGTCGTCGGAGCCGCCCCGACGTTCGTCGAGTTCAGCACGCTGAGCTTGTACTTCTCCGTGGTCGTGCCCCGGTTGGTGAGCTTCAGCGTGGTCTTGTAGTAGGTGCTCCGGTTCTCGCCGAGGGAGATCTTGCCGGGGGTGACCGACGTGCTGACCGTTGCGGCCTCGATCGCCTTGTCGACCTGGATCAGGCCGGCGCCCTGGCGGACGGTCGGCTCGTAGACGCCCGGCGTCGGCACGACCGAGTACATGAACAGCTTGTCGATCGGCTTGGAGGTGTTGGTCAGGGCAGCGCGAACGGCTGCCACGTTGTCGTTCAGGTTGATGTTCTTCAACCTGGCCGCCTGGATCATCAGGGCCACCGTGCCCGCGACATGCGGGGAAGCCATCGAGGTGCCGGAAAGGTTGGCGTAGCTCTTCTGCTCGATCGGGTAGGTGGACCAGATGTTCCCGCCGGGGGCCGCGACATCCGGGGTGAGGGTCAGGTCGGCGGCCATCCCGAAGGAGCTGAAGTCAGAGACGTAGCCGCTGACCGGGTTGG
>JADLEH010000097.1 GCA_020846255.1 Propionibacteriaceae bacterium | reverse complement strand
GGCCAGCAGTTCTTCCTCGATGCCGAGCCGGGCGAACCGGTCGGCGAGGTAGCCGACGGCCTCGGCGTTGGCGAAATCGGTCTGCCGCACCCAGCGTTCGGGCTTGTCACCGCGCACCCGCCAGACGAAGCCGCCCTCGCCGTCGCCCTGCCGGGTGATGGTGAACTCGGGCCCCGAGGCGACCGGTTGTGGCTTGATGACGATGCGTTTCGGGGCGACCTTCGGTTCGGCTGCACGGCGTTCGGCGACCAGCGCCGCCATCGCGTAGGTCAACTCCTGAAGGCCGACACCGCTCTTGGTCGAGATTGCGAAGACCGGCAGGCCGCGCGCCTTGATCTCCTCGGTCACCAGCTCGGCCAGTTCGGCCCCGTCCGGAACGTCCACCTTGTTGAGGGCGACCATGCGGGGGCGATCCTCGAGCCCGCCGTGCGCTGCGAGTTCCTTCTCGATGACGTCGAGGTCGGTGAGCGGATCACGTCCGGGTTCGTAGGTGGCGCAGTCGATCACGTGGACGATCGCCTGGCAGCGTTCGATGTGGCGCAGGAAGTCGTGGCCGAGCCCGCGACCCTCGCTGGCACCCTCGATCAGGCCGGGGACGTCGGCGACGGTGAAGGTGGTGACCCCGGCCACCACGACGCCAAGGTTCGGGATGAGCGTCGTGAACGGGTAGTCGGCGATCTTGGGCCGGGCGCGGGAGATGGCCGCGATCAGCGAGGACTTGCCGGCGCTTGGGAAGCCGACCAGCCCGATGTCCGCGACGACCTTCAGCTCAAGGGTGATCTGCCGGGAGCTGCCCTCCTCCCCGAGCAGGGCGAAGCCGGGGGCCTTGCGAGAGGTGGAGGCCAGCGCAGCGTTCCCGAGCCCACCCCTGCCGCCGGCCGCGATCACTACCTCCGCGTCCGGTCCGACCAGGTCGGCGAGCACGACGCCGGTGAGGGCGTCGGAGACCACGGTGCCGTCCGGGACGTTGAGGATGACGTCCTCGCCGTTGGCGCCGTTGTTGAAGTCGCCCTTCCCCGGCTGGCCGTTGGCCGCCTTGCGGACGGACTGCCGGTGGTACTCGACCAGCGTGGTCAGGTTCGGCTCGACCCGGATGATCACCGAACCCCCGTTGCCGCCGTTGCCGCCGTCCGGGCCGCCGAGAGGCTTGAACTTCTCCCGGTGGATGGAGGCGCAGCCGTGCCCGCCGTTGCCGGCGGAGACGGTGAGGACCGCCTGGTCGATGAAGGAGGGGATTGCCACAGGCACCTTTAGTCGAAAGTTCCGGTCTGGTCGGCCCGGCGGGGCCGCCAGTAAGCGCTCAGTCTATCGGTCCCCGGCCGGACCCGTTCGTGGCCGGCGGCTCGCCGGGTCCACGCTCCTCCGGCGGGGCCCAGACGAGGTGCTCGGCGTCCGCCGGCGGAAGCTGGACCGGTGCCGCGACGCTGGTCGGGGCCGGCTCCCGCGGCCCCGTCCGGTGGCCTGGCGGCGGGGCGAACCGGGCGGCATAGTCCGGGTCCCCGCTGCTGGTCGGGGAGCGCTGCTCGGGCACGAACCGGTCGGGCACGGACTGCACCGGCTGATCGGGCACGGCCGGCGCGCCGGCGGGGGCCCGGTCGGCGGGTCGGGCCCCTTCGGGCTGGGCCTCCGGTGGGGCCGGTACCGTGGCCGACGGGCGTTGCGCCTGACGGCGCCGCCAGAACCAGAACCCGGCCAGCGTCAGCGCCGCACCACTGACCAGCCCGGCGAGCACGCCCAGCACCCACCACTCCGGACCCGGGTGGGCCAGTGCTACCACCCTGGTGCCGCCGGCGGAGGTGATCCCCGTCCCGGGCTCGAGGGTCACCCGGTTGCCGGCGGCGCGGCCGCCGCCGGCCTCGATCACCTGCCCGGGGAACGTGACCGTCACGTCGAGTGGGGTGTAGCCGAGCTGCTCCGGGACGGCCAGATCCAGTACCAGGAACTCCCCGACCCGGCTCAACCCCAGGCCCACATCCTCGAAGGCATTCAGATCGATCGTGCCCTGCGCGCGGCAGACCTGGTTGCCGCTGGAGTCCGGCGTCCCGCGTACGACCAGGCCCCGGAACTCCTCGAGGCCGAGGCAGTCGGCCTCGGCATGGGTGATCGTGAAATCGGCGACCACCTCGGTCTCGGAGCGCACGTCCACCGTGCCGGTGATCTCGCAACCGGCCAGCAGCAGGGCCAGGGCGATGCCGGCCAGGGTGCCGAGGCTCCGCTGCCACGCGTGGTTCATGGCCCGATCGTAGTCAGGGGCCCCTCCTGCCCCGATTGGGGCCGCTGCGCCGGAAAACACAAAGAGGCGATCCGAAGATCGCCTCTCTGGGGGTGCGGCTCAAAGCCGCGGAATGCCTACTCGGCCACGGCCTCGATCGCGATGTTGACGACCCGGCGGCCGCGGCGGGTGCCGAACTCGACCTTGCCCGCACGCAGTGCGAACAGGGTGTCGTCGCCACCACGTCCAACGCCCTCACCGGGGTGGAAGTGGGTGCCACGCTGGCGGACGATGATCTCGCCGGCATTGACCTGCTGGCCGCCGAAGCGCTTCACGCCAAGGCGCTGCGAATTGGAGTCCCGCCCGTTGCGGGAAGCGGATGCGCCCTTTTTGTGTGCCATGTCAGTGCCTCAGCTCTCGATCCCGGTGACCTTGACCTGGGTGTAGCGCTGGCGGTGGCCCTGGCGCTTCCGGTAGCCGGTCTTGTTCTTGTACTTCAGGATATGGATCTTCGGACCCTTGGTCTCGGCGATCACCTCTGCGGTGACGCTGACCTTGCCGAGCCCCTTGGCGTCGGCGGTGATCTTCTCGCCGTCGACGAGCAGCAGCGGGGTCCAGGAGACGCTGTCGCCAGCCTTCACCTCGACCTTGTCGATCTCAAGGATGTCGCCAACAGCTACTTTGTGCTGGCGGCCACCACTGCGCACGATCGCGTACACGCCCGACCTACTTCCTAAGTTCTGTCCCGTAAAGCGCTTCACGCCCCCACACGAGGGTGGTTCGCGCCTTGGTCATGCCCCCGGCGGCACGAAGCCTGCCCGATAGGCACCGAGGGTAAAGAATACGTGGCCGCGGTGAGGAGGGTCAAACCGGGCCTGCTTCGCCGAACGCGCGTCCAGCCACCAAGTGACCACCACGACGGTATCCCACGCCGGACTTGCCGCGCGCAACCGCAAGATGCCATCCGGATCCGGCTGTCGTCCACGTCCCACCGCCACGTCCGATTTCCGCTAGTGCCCCCTCTGCCGGGCTGCCATGCTGGTCTGCATGGACTTCGAGCAGCGCTACCGGGCGGTGGCGACGAGGGATGCCCGCTTCGACGGGGTGTTCATCACCGCCGTCCGCAGCACCGGCATCTACTGCCGGCCGTCCTGCCCGGCCCGCACCCCCCTGACGACGAACGTCGAGTTCTACGCCACCAGCGCCGCAGCCCACGAGGCCGGCTACCGGGCGTGCAAACGCTGCCTGCCGGACGCGGTGCCCGGGTCGCCAGAGTGGAACCTGCGCTCCGACGTCGCGGCAAGGGCGATGCGGCTGATCGCAGACGGACTCGTCGAGCGGGAGGGGGTGCCGGGGCTCTCCCGCCGGCTGGGCTACACCACCCGACACCTGAACCGCCTGCTCGGCGCCGAGCTCGGCGCCGGCCCGCTCGCCCTGGCGAGGGCGCATCGGGCGCAGACCGCCCGCCAGCTCCTCGTGGCCACCGACCTGCCCGCCAGCGACATCGCGTTCGCCTCCGGCTTCGGCAGCATCCGGCAGTTCAACGACACGATCGCAGAGGTCTACGACCGGACGCCGTCCCAGCTGCGCGCCACCCGGCGCGCCGGGAGCGGAGCCGCAGGGGGCGCGGCGACGGCCGCTGCAGCCGGTGGGGCCGGGCTCGAGCCCGGGCCGGACGCCGGTCCGGGCAGGCCCGCCATGGCCGGCATCCAGCTGATCCTCCCCGTTCGCCGGCCCTTCGACGCGGCCGGCCTGTTCGCCTGGCTCGCAGCCAGATCGGTGCCGGGGGTCGAACGGGCGACGGCGGACGGGTACGCGCGCACCTTGCTGCTGCCCGGCGGCCCCGCGACCTTCGAGGTCGGCGAGGACGGCGGTCGGCTGCGGCTGTCGGCCCGGCTCAGCGTGCTGAGCGACCTGCCGCCGCTCGTGGCAAGGGTTCGCCGGCTCTTCGACCTCGACGCCGACCCGGTTGGCATCGACGATGCGCTGGCGCGGGAGCCGGCGCTCGCCGGATCGGTGCGCGCGACCCCCGGGATCCGCCTGCCCGGGGCGGTCGATGCCGAGGAGTTGCTGCTGCGCGCCCTGGTCGGGCAGCAGATCTCGGTGGCGGCAGCCCGCACGCAGTTGAGCCGGCTGGCCGAGGCTCTCGGCACGCCGCTCGCCTCCCCAGGGCCGGACGGGCTGGACCGGCTGTTCCCGACCCCTGCCCAGGTCGCCGAACGGGGCCGGGAGGTCCTGGTGGGGCCGCGGGCCCGGATCGAGAACATCATCGCCATCACCGCGAGCCTCGCCGAAGGGGAGCTCGCCCTTGACTGGGCCGATGATCCAAGGGCCCAGCACGATCGCCTCCTCGCCGTCCGCGGCATCGGGGAGTGGACGGCGAACTATGTCGCCATGCGGGTGCTGGGGCACCCCGACATCCTGCCCACCGGCGACGTGGCCCTGCGCACCGGCGCGCGCAGCCTCGGGCTCCCGGACCACCCGCGCGACCTGGCCGTCTGGGGCGGCCGCGTCGCCCCCTGGCGCTCCTACGCCAGCCTGCACCTGTGGCGAGCAGCCACATCGAGGAATGGAGAGAAATGAAGCTGACGACCCTTGACACCCCTGACGGGCCCTTCACCCTCCTGGCCGCTGACGGCGTGGTGCTGGCCTCCGGCTGGACCGCCGACGGTGCAGCAGTGCTGGCGCGGCTGCACCCGTCGGACCGCCCGCAGGACGTCCCCGTTGTGGCAGCGGACGACCCGGAGGTGGCGACTCCGGCCGCGGCGGTGGCGGCCTACTACGACGGCGACCTCGCAGCCGTTGCCGCCGTCGAAGTCCGCCAGCACGGCTCTGACTGGCGCCGGCGCGGCTGGCAGGTGCTGCGTGGCATCAGACCGGGCGCCCCGCTGAGCTATTCCGGCTTCGCCGCAGAGCTCGGCAACCCCGCGGCTGTCCGCGCTGCCGCCGGCATCTGTGCGTCCAATGCCCCGGCGCTGTTCGTGCCCTGCCATCGGGTGCTGCGCACCGACGGCAGCCTCGGCGGCTTCGCCTGGGGGGTGGACGTGAAGCGCTCGCTCCTCGCCCGGGAGGCCGCAGCGCAGCGCTGAGTGAACGGAAATGGAACCGTCCCCGTTCCCGTTCGCCCGGCTGAACCGAAACGGGGACGGTTCCATTTCCGTTCAGGTGCTCACTCGGCTGACGGCACCGGGTCGAGCGCGTCGGCGATGAAAGTCAGCACCGAGCCGAGTAGCAGCTGTTCCCGCTCGGCCACCTTCGCTGCCGGCAGGCTGCGGGCAGGTGCCAGCGAGTGCGTTGCCCCGGGGACGCCGACGATCCGCTCCCCGGAGTAGCCGGCATCGGCGAGGGCGCGGGCCAGGTCCGCCGGCGATCCGAACGGGTCGGCAGTCCCCTGGAGCACCAGGGTCGGCCCGGCGGCGCCGGCCAGCTCCGCCACCCTGGACTTCTGCGGCTTGCCGGGTGGGTGCAGCGGGAAGGACAGCAGCACCAGCCCGGCCTGCGTCGAGTCGAAGCACCGGCAGGCGCACCGCGCGCCGGCGCTGCGTCCGCCCACGAACAGTGGCAGCCCCGGCCAGAGCGCGCGCACCGCCGCGAGGGCCGGCAGCCAGGCCCGGTCGAGGGTGGGCGGCGGGCCGGCCACCTTACGTCCGGCGACCAGCCACGGCTGGCGGTAGCGGGCGACGCTGACCCCGGAGGCCGGCAGCTCCCGCGCCAGCAACTCCAGGTCCCAGCTTCCTTCGCTGCCTCCCGCGCCGTGACCCAGCAGGAGCACAGCCGTCGGCCTCGCAGCCTCGGCCAGCACCAGCTCGCCGGGCCCGATCGGGGTGTCCACACCCAGCACACTGCTCATGGGTCCAGTCTCACCGATGAGGGCTCGCAGCGTGGCATGCTGGGGCGACACCGCAGCCAGGAGCGCCGAATGGACTTCTACAACCTGTACAGCCATGGGTTCGCCAGGGTGGCAGCGTGCACCCTCCCGATCCGGATGGTGCAGCCGCGCGCCAATGCCGAGGCCGTCCTCAGCCAGGCCCGAGAGTGCGCAGCTGCCGGGGCGTGCCTCGCGGTCTTCCCCGAGCTGACCCTCAGCGGCTACTCCATCGAGGACCTGCTGATGCAGGACACCGTGCTGGCGGCAACCCTGGACGCCCTGGACTGGCTGGTGCCGCGGACTGCCGACCTGGGCTGCATCGTCGTCGTCGGCGCACCACTGGTCAGCCTGAACCGGATCTACAACTGTGCCGTGGTGATCCACCGCGGCCGCGTGCTCGGGGTCGTGCCCAAGTCCTACCTGCCCAACTACCGGGAGTTCTACGAGCGGCGCCAGGTCGGTGCCGGCGATGACGTCACCGGCGAGATCCGGGTGGCCGGCCAGGACGCACCCTTCGGTGCCGACCTGCTGTTCGCCGCCGAGGACGTGCCCGGATTCGTGCTGAACGTGGAGATCTGCGAGGACATGTGGGTTCCGATCCCGCCGAGCGCAGAGGCGGCCCTCGCCGGCGCGACCGTGATCGCGAACCTCTCCGGCAGCCCGATCACGGTGGCGAAGTCGGAGGAACGCAAGGTGCTGTGCGAGTCCGGCTCGTCGCGACTGCTGGCCGGCTACGTGTTCAGTGCTGCCGGCGAGGGCGAGTCGTCCACCGATCTGTCCTGGGACGGCCAGACCATGATCTACGAGGCGGGCGCGCTGCTGGCCGAGTCGGAGCGGTTCCCGGAGGGCCCCCGCGCGAGCATCGCCGACGTTGACCTCGGGACGCTGGTGCAGGACCGGCTGCGGCAGGGCACCTTCGACGACAACCGCAGGAGCCATGCCGACCGGGTGGGTGACTACCGCACGGTCACCTTCGACCTCGAGCCACCCGGCGGCGACCTCGGCCTGCGACGGCCGCTGGCACGGTTCCCGTTCGTCCCGGCCGACCCCGCCCGCCTGGCCCAGGACTGCTACGAGGCCTACAACATCCAGGTCAGCGGCCTCGAGCAGAGATTGAAGGCGATCGGCCAGCCGAACGTCGTCATCGGCGTCTCCGGGGGCCTGGACTCGACCCACGCGCTGATCGTCGCGGCGCGGGCGATGGACCGGCTGGGCCGTCCGCGCACCGACATCCTCGCCTTCACCATGCCGGGCTTCGCCACCTCCGCCCACACCAAGGGCAACGCGACCGCCCTGGCGAAGGCGCTCGGCGTGACCTTCGCCGAGCTGGACATCACTGAGAGCGCCCGGTTGATGCTGGACGGGCTGGACCACCCCTTCGCCGACGGCCACCCGGTCTACGACGTGACGTTCGAGAACGTGCAGGCCGGCCTGCGCACCGACTACCTGTTCCGGTTGGCGAACCAGCGCAACGGGATCGTGCTCGGCACCGGGGACCTGTCCGAACTCGCGCTCGGCTGGTGCACCTACGGCGTCGGCGACCAGATGTCGCACTACAACGTGAACGGCGGGGTGCCGAAGACCCTGATGCAACACCTGATCCGCTGGGTGATCAGCTCGGCCCAGTTCGACGAGGCCGTCTCGGTCACCCTGCAGGCGATCCTGGACACCGAGATCACCCCGGAACTGGTGCCGGTCGGTGAGGGCGAGGCGCCGCAGTCGACCCAGGCCAAGATCGGGCCGTACTCACTGCAGGACTTCAACCTCTTCCAGATCCTGCGCCACGGGATGAAGCCGTCGAAGGTCGCCTTCCTCGCCTGGCACGCCTGGCGGGACGCAGCGGCCGGGGAATGGCCGGAAGGCTTCCCGCACGACGAACGGACCGCCTACGACCTGGCGACCATCAAGAAGTGGCTGGGGGTCTTCTGCCAGCGGTTCTTCGGGTTCGCCCAGTTCAAGCGCTCAGCGCTGCCGAACGGGCCGAAGGTGGTTCGTGGCGGCTCGCTGTCGCCGCGCGGCGACTGGCGGGCACCCTCGGA
This sequence comes from Propionibacteriaceae bacterium, assembly GCA_020846255.1. Classification (GTDB taxonomy): domain Bacteria; phylum Actinomycetota; class Actinomycetes; order Propionibacteriales; family Propionibacteriaceae; genus Propionicimonas. Next base: position 57 of record JADLEH010000097.1, on the reverse strand, counting down.
CACCTCGGCAGCACTGTGGCTGGCCGAACTGGAGAACGTCCCCGGCGACGCCGCCGG
>JADLEH010000096.1 GCA_020846255.1 Propionibacteriaceae bacterium | reverse complement strand
TCGCCAGGGACGCCGACGCCTCGACCATGCGCCTGTCCTACGTCACCAATCCGGTCGGAACCATCACCGAGGGCCTCGCCCGGTTGGGCCGCGCCTTCGGCTGGTGACCTAGAGGTGGTCGAGGATGGTTGACACGAAGGCCGCCGTCTCGGCTTCGCCGACCCGGCGCGGGATGACGTGCGCCCCATTCGGGCCGGTGTAGAGGAAGTAGTGTCCGGGGGTCTCGGTGATCCGTTGCACCTGCGCCCAGGTGACCCGGGTCTGCTTGTCGCCGGTGGCGATGGTGATGCCGTCGGCATCGGCAGACAGCCGGCGCTGCGTCCCGGTGCGGCTCAACGACTCCCGCGCCTTCAGCCGGTACCGGCGAGTGACCAGCGGTGTGGTCAGCAGGCCACCCTTGCGCCAGTCGAGGTACCCGAGCAGGACCCCGAACCCGAGGGCGGCCAATTCGGCCAGCCCGGCCCACAACAGGAGGTTGGCCAGCAGCAGCGGGATGGTGGCGACGACGGCGACCACCAGGTACCCGGCGACGCCGACGGCCCAGGCACTGACCACCCGCAGCGGCCGGCTCCGGACGTCGGCTTCCCCCGACTCGCTCGCCTGGTGGGCCGCGAAGGCCGCGAGGTCGGCTTCGGTAAGGGTGAACTCCAGCACGTGGTGAGGCTACAGGGTGGGGTTCCCGCCCGATCCGCCGCCGCTCAGAGCCCTGGGACGCCGAGTGCCCGCAGCCGGCAGCGCAGGTGGCCGTAGGTGTCGGTCCCGGCGAAGTGGACGGCGTGCAGCCCGGCAGCCGTGGCACCCCGGACGTTGGCGAACACGTCGTCGACGAACACCGCCTCGCCCGGCTCGATCCCCAGGACCGCCACGATGTGCTCGAAGTAGGCCGGGTCAGGCTTGGCCAGGCCCACCTCGAAGGAGTGGAACTGGTGGTCGAAGTGCTCGCCGTAAGGCAGGTTGGCCAGCATGTAGCCGCCCCGGTAGCTCTGCTGGTTGGTGGCGAGCGCCGTCACCACGCCGGCCGCCCGGACCCGGTCGACCAGCCCGAGCATCACCTCGTCCACTTCGATCCGGTACCAGATCTCCAGGATCTCGTCTGCGGTGCAGTCGCGGCCCCGGCGCTGCAGGAGCTCGACCAGCAAGTCGCGCAGGTCGACCTTGCCGGTGAGGGTGGTCAGCTCGTTGCGGAACACCTCGGGGATGAACCCTGGCCCGCCGAGGCGCGCCATCTCCTTCAACCAGCCGGCGCGCGGGTACTGAACGACGCCGTCGGCGTCCATCAGCAGGGCGCGGACCGGCGCCGGACTTGCCGCCACGTTCAGCGCACGGCTGCCGGAACCGGGGTGCGCACCGGCGCCGGCTCGGGCAGCTCTCGGGCCGCGCCCTTGTCTGCGGACAGCGCCATCGATGCGTAGATCTTCAGCGCTGCCGACACCTGGCGTTCCCGGTTCTGGGGCTGCCAGCCGACGGCGTCGCGGTACTCCCGCCGCGCCTGCAGGACGTCGTCTTCGACGAGCAGGTTGATCGACCGGGTGGGGATGGAGATCTCGATGATGTCGCCCTCCTCGACCAGACCGATGGCCCCTCCGGAGGCGGCCTCAGGCGAGACGTGCCCGATCGACAACCCGGAGGTCCCGCCGGAGAACCGGCCATCGGTGATCAGTGCGCACTTCGGGCCGAGGCCCAGGCCCTTCAGGTAGGAGGTCGGGTACAGCATCTCCTGCATCCCAGGGCCGCCCTTCGGGCCCTCGTAGCGGATCACCACGACGTCGCCCTCGACTATGCGTTTGCCGAGGATCGCCTCGACGGCCTCCTCCTGCGACTCGCACACCCGGGCCGGCCCGCGGAAGTTCCAGATGTGTTCGGGCACCCCTGCGGTCTTCACGATGCAGCCGTCCGGCGCGAGGTTGCCGCGCAGGATCGCGAGGCCGCCCTCGGCCGTGTAGGGGTGCTCGGTGTCGCGGATGCAACCACCCTCGCTGTCGACATCCAGGGTCTCCCAGCGGTTGGTCGAGGAGAACGCCTCGGTGGTGCGCACCCCGCCGGGAGCCGCGTGGAACAGCTCGACGGCGGTGTCGCTGGCCTCGCCGGAGCGGATGTCCCAGGTGTTCAGCCAGGTGTCCAGGTCGGGAGAGTGGACGGAGTGGACGGACGTGTCCAGCAGGCCGCCGCGGTGCAACTCACCGAGGATCGCGACGATCCCGCCGGCCCGGTGCACGTCCTCCATGTAGTACTTGGGGGAGTTCGGTGCGACCTTGCAGATGCACGGGGTGCGCCGGGAGATCTGGTCGATGTCGTCCTGGGTGAAGTCGACGCCGGCCTCACGGGCGGCGGCCAGGATGTGCAGCACCGTGTTGGTCGAGCCGCCCATGGCGACGTCGAGCCGCATGGCGTTCCCGAAGGCTGCCTTGGTCGCGATCGACAGCGGCAGCACCGAGGCGTCGTCCTCTCCGTACCAGCGCCGGCTCAGCTCAACGACCAGCCGGCCGGCGTTCAGGAACAGCTCCTTGCGGGCCGAGGCCGTCGCCAGGGTCGATCCGTTGCCGGGCAGGGCGAGGCCGAGCGCCTCCAGCAGGCAGTTCATCGAGTTGGCCGTGAACATGCCGGAGCACGAACCGCACGTCGGGCAGGCCGACTGCTCGATCGCGGACAACTCCTCGTCGGAGACGTCCGGGTCGGCCGAGGCCGTCATCGCGTTGACCAGGTCGAGGCCGGTCTTGCCGGTGCGGGGAAGGTCGACCCGGCCGGCCTCCATCGGACCGCCGCTGACGAACACGGTTGGGATGTTCAGCCGCAGCGCCGCCAGCAGCATGCCGGGGGTGATCTTGTCGCAGTTGGAGATGCAGACCAGCGCGTCTGCGCAGTGGGCGTTGACCATGTACTCCACGGAGTCGGCGATCAGTTCGCGGCTGGGCAGCGAGTAGAGCATGCCGCCGTGGCCCATCGCGATGCCGTCGTCCACGGCGATCGTGTTGAACTCGCGACCGACCCCGCCGGCCTCAGCGACCGCCCCGGCCACCAGCTTGCCCATGTCCCGGAGGTGGACGTGGCCGGGCACGAACTGGGTGAAGGAGTTGGCGATGGCGACGATCGGCTTGCCGAAGTCGGAATCGGTCATGCCGGTGGCACGCCAGAGGGCGCGGGCGCCGGCCATGTTCCGGCCATGGGTGACGGTTCGGGAGCGCAGTGCTGGCATTAGGGGTCCTCGATTCCTGGATCGCAACCAGCGTAGTCCGCGCCGTATTCCGGGAACAGCGGTCTCGGGTCCCCCGCCCGGGCGTCACTCGGTCGGGGTATTTCAGCTGATGAGACGGCGGGCTAGCGTTGATTCCTGTCGCAAGATCGGCCTGACAGCTGAGGGGATGTCGTGACTTGTCCGCACGGCCGGGTGATCCGGGGCTTCGTGGCGGGTGGCCTTGTCGCCAGCGCCATGGCTTTCGGGTGGGCGCAGCCGGCGGCGGCGGACTGGCTCGCCGACGAGCGCCAGCTCACCACCGGGCCGGCCACCCAGGACGGGCCCCAGCTCGACGGCACGAACCTCGTCTACGCCGACCACGCCAATGAACGCACGGTCGGCGAGGGCAGCGGCACCGAGACGCTCTTCGACATCCTGGCCCTCGACCTGAGGACGGGCCGGAGCCAGAACCTCACCCCGGCCCACACAGCACTGGGCCGGCCGGCGATCTCCGGCACCAGGGTGGTCTGGAGTGACTACGGCACCGGCGCCGACCGCGGAATCCGCTACCACGACCTGGCCACCGGCCGGGACCGCCGCCTGGCGGCCAAGCCGGGCACGCAGGTCCAGATCTCGGGCAACCGGATCTGTTATGAGTACCAGGGCCGCATCCACGTGCACCACCTCGGCACCGGCCGCGACCAGGCCATCTCCCCGGCCGGCTCTGCCGCCGGCTCCTGCGACATCTCGGGCCCGACGGTCGTCTGGCAGGAGCACCGCAACGGCAACGACTCCGACATCTACGCCTACGACCTGGCCACCCGCACCGAGACCCGGCTCACCCGCACGGCAACCGAGCAGTCCCTGCCGAGGGTCGACGGCAACCTGGTGGTCTGGCAGGACGAGGTCGGGACGAACATCGACGTCTACGTCCACGACCTGGCCAGCGGCGAGGACACCAGGGTCACGGCCGACGACGCCATCCAGTGGTTCCCGGACGTCGCGGACGGCCGGGTCGTGTGGATGGATGAGCGCAACGGCCACAACAACACCGAGGTCTACCTCTACGACCTGGCCAGCCGGGTGGAGACCCGGGTGACCCACCAGGACGGCTGGAGCGGGAACCCGACCATCTCCGGCAACGAGATCGTCTACGAGGACTCCCACGGTGACGGGCCCAACCTGTTCGCGCACCGGGTCACCCCGCCGCGGCTCAGCCTGGCCAGGACGTCGGAGTCGGACCTGCGCCCCGTGGTCGCGGGGCGCCTGCTGGGCGCCGACGGCCGGCCCGTCGCCGATGAGACCGTCACGGTCGAGGTCGCCGCGGTTGCCGGTGCCTGGGTGCCCGTCGGCACCGCCGCGACGTCCCAGGGCGGCCGGTTCAGCATCACCTTCGCTGCCGCGGCCGGGGACACCCAGGTGCGGGCCAGCTTCGCCGGCACCCCGGAGTTCCCGCCGGCCGCCTCCACCCCGATCAGGCTGCCCGGTGCCGGACTTGCCGCGGGCCTGCGCGGGCCGCTGCCCTGAGCGTCCGGCCACTCCCGGCCGACCGGTTCAGAACAGGGAGAAGCCGCCGTCCGTTGTGATCACCTGGGCGGTGACCCAGGCCGCGTCGTCGCTCACCAGCCACGCGATCAGCCGGGCGGGATCGTCGGGCTCACCGAGCCGGCCGAACGGGAACCTCGGCAGCAGCGCAGCCCCGGCCTCCCCGTCGAGGTAGGCGGTGTTGACCGGCCCCGGGTTCACGGTGTTGACGGTGATGCCCCGGGGTGCGAGCTGGTGGGCGATGGTGGCCGTGATCCCGGCGAGCGCAGCCTTCGAGGCCGCGTACGCCACCTCGCCGGGCATCGGGCCGTGGCCCTGCCCTGAGGTGAGGAAGACCAGCCGTCCGCCGGGACGGGAGTCGTCGTGCACCCGGGCGAACGCCTGGGCCAGCAGCAACGACGACCTGGTGTTGGCTGCGTAGTGGCCATCGATCATGGCGGCGTCAAGTTGGCCGAGGGCGCCGTCGCCGCCGCTGCGCGCGTGGTCACAGACCAGGATGTCCAGCGCCCCGAGTTCTGCCACCGCGCGGTCGACGAGTTCGTCGGGGACTGCCAGCCCGGTGAGGTCGGCGTCGACGGCAAGCAGCCGTTGGCCGGGTTCGGGACGCCGGGCCAGCAGCGCTGCCATCACCTGGTCAGGGTCGTCGGCCCCCCACGGCTGGTCGGCGTCGTGGCCGCGGAACTGGCTGATCAGCACGTCGGCACCGGCCTGCACCAGGCGGGAAGCGATCGCGAACCCGATCCCGCGGCGGCGCCCGACTCCGGTGACGAGGGCGACGCGGCCGAGCAGTGGAGCTGGGGAGTTCATCGGCTCATGCTAGCCAGTGGCCCGAAGGCGCGGCCCGGCGACGGCACGCCGGAAGGGCCGGCGCTGGTGCGAACCGCTCACAGGTCGGCTTCGCCGCTGATCACCGTCCGGACGCGGCCGCCGATCCAGATGTCGGTGCCGTCGTCGTTGACGAAGACCTCACCCCGGCGACCCACCTGCGAGCCCTGCGTTGCGACGTAGCCGGCCGGCACAGCTCCCCTTGCCCGCAGCCATTGCGCGACCGCGGCGTTGAGGCTTCCAGTGACCGGGTCCTCGGTGTGGCCGAGGATGCCGCGCACCTCGTAGGCGTAGTCACCGGCTGCCAACCCGACCAGGCCGAGGTGGTCGTGCCGGCCGAGCTGGGTGCGGTCCACCCAGGCCCGCCGCACCGACTCGGCATCGGCGAGCTCGATCATCATCCACGGCGGCCCGTTGTCGCCCCACTCGTGGGCCACCCAGTCGGTGCGCGGCATCCCGAGCGCCGCTTCCGCGATCGCGAGGTGGGCCTCGTCGAGCGGGCCGGTCCGGCGGCGCGGCGGGGCTGCGAAGGCCGGGCGGTCATCGTCAAGGCGCAGCTGCACCAGGCCGACCCCGCACTCCTGCACGAGTGCGCCCGGACGCCGTGGCCTGCCGCCTGCGGTGAGCCACGCGTGGGCGCTGCCAAGGGTGGGGTGCCCGGCGAAGGGCAGCTCACCGACGGCTGTGAAGATCCGGACGCGGTAGTCGGCGCCCGGGTCCGTCGGCGGTAGCAGGAAGGTGGTCTCGGAGAGGTTGGTCCAGGCGGCGAAGGCCTGCATGGCTGCCTCGTCGAGCCCGGAGCCGTCGTGCACGACAGCGAGCGGGTTGCCGGTCGCACCCCCGTCCCCGAAGACGTCCAGCTGGGAGAAGCGCCGGCGCACGTCAGTCGCCCAGGCCGGTGCGCAGCTTGCGCGCCGTCATGATCCACTCGTGGTCCGGGGGCACCAGCTTCAGCTGACCGGCCACCTCCGTGAGCGGGACCAGGGCGGTGTCCTCGCCCCGGGCCGCCACCATCACGCCGTACTGGTCCTTGCTCACAGCGTGGGCTGCAGCCGTGCCCAGTCGGGAGGCCAGCAGCCGGTCGGCGGCGCACGGGATGCCGCCGCGCTGCACGTAGCCGAGGATCGAGACGCGGGACTCCAGGCCGGTCGCGGCCTCGAGCTCCCTGGCCAGCTTGAAGGTGTGCTCCCGCTGGGAGTCCTCGACGTTGGCCAGGTGCGCCCGGGCGGCCCGTGCCGCCTCCGGGGTCTTCGAGGCCTTGACCAGCAGTTGGGCGGCTTCGTAGTCGGAGGCGTCCAGCAGGTCCCTGGCGCCTTCGGCCACAGCCACGACACTGAACGTGCTGCCGTGCTTCAGCCGGGCCTTGATGGTCTCGGCGACGCTGTCGACCGAGTACGGGATCTCGGGCAGCAGGATGATGTCGGCGCCGCCGGCGATGCCGGCGCCAAGGGTGAGCCATCCGGCCCGGTGCCCCATGATCTCGGTGAGGATGATCCGGTGGTGGCTGTGCGCGGTGCTGTGCAGCCGGTCGATCGCTTCGGTGGCGATCTCCATCGCTGTGGCAAACCCGAAGGTGGTGTCGGTGCGGGCGATGTCGTTGTCGATGGTCTTCGGCAGGGTGATCACGTTCAGGCCGGCTTCGGCCAGCCGCAGCGCGTTCTTCGCTGTGCCGCCGCCGCCGAGCAGCACCAGGCCCGACAGGCCTTCCTTCTCGTAGTTGGCCACCACCTGGGGACGCATGTCGCGGATCTCGCCGTCGATGACCATCTTGTGCACCTTGTCGCGGCTGGTGCCGAGGATCGTGCCGCCGATGGTCAGGATGCCGGAGAGGGCGCCGGAGTCCAGCGGGAGGTAGCGGTTCTCCACGAGCCCGCGGATGCCGTCGCGGTAGCCGATCAGCTCCATGCCCTGGCCGATCGCTGCCTTGCCGAAGCCCCGGATGGCCGCGTTCAGCCCGGGACTGTCACCGCCAGCCGTGAGAATCCCGATGCGTTTCCTGGCCTGAACCATGTTCGTCCCCTTCGCTCGGCAGCATCAGGCTAGTCGGATCAAGGCGTGGCGGCGACGTGACGGATGCAGCAGGATGCACCCTAGGAGTGCGTCAGCGATCGAGTAGGAGCACCCAGATGAGCCGGAACCGACTGATGGTCTTCCTCGCCCCCGCGCTCGGGCTGGCGCTCGCAGCCTGCGCGACGACTCCCCCGGTGGGGCCGGCGACCAGCGCGACGCCGCTGCCGACGGTGACCTCGGCCACCCCGACACCGACGCCGACGCCGACCGTGACCTCGGCCACGCCTACCCCGACACCGACAGATGAGGGCGCGAGCCTGACCCTCCGCGGGGACGGCCTGGGCGAGTTCGAGTTCGGCGCCAAGCAGGTCGACGTCGGCGAGCTGCTCGGCGACCAGCTGGGCGACCCGGACGAGAGCTCCCAGGGCATCCTCTGCGAGTTCGACGACAGCAGCCCCTGGGCCCAGACCGTCATCTACGGCGGGCTGTGGGTGCAGTACACGGCCAAGGACCAGTCCAAGCGGTCGTCGCGCTACCTCTCGGCCTGGGGGTTCAGCCTCGCCGAGGAGTTCGCCGAACCGCTGCAGATGGCCGACGACGTGCCCCTGAACCTCACGTTCAGCCAGCTCAAGGCGCGATACCCCGGCGGCAAGCTGGAGAACCTGAACCTCGGCGAGGGTGACGGCAGCCG
>JADLEH010000095.1 GCA_020846255.1 Propionibacteriaceae bacterium | reverse complement strand
GCCTCTCCGTCCAGCACCAGCCGCGCGGCCGGCAGCGCTGCGACCGCGGCCACCACCTGGGGCAGCCGGGCGGTGATGTCGTCGAGGCTGCGGCTGAAGACCGAGACCTGGTCGCCGTCCTTGTGCACCTGGATCCGGATGCCGTCCAGCTTGGCCTCGACGGCCACCGGCGTCCCGGCCCCGAAGCGGTCGAGGGCGGAGGCGATGTCCGGAGCGCTGGACGCCAGCATCGGAAGCACCGGACGGCCGACCTGCAGGGTGATCCCGGCCAGCGCAGCTGCGCCGCCGGCCCGGGCAGCCACAGCGACCGTCGGGATCGAGCCGGCGAACATGGCGGCGCGCCGGACCGCGTCCAAGGGCACCCCGAACGCCTTGGCGATGGCCGGCAGCAGCAGGCCTTCGAGCGCGCCCTGGCGGGTCTCCCCGGTCACCAGCCCGGCGAGGTAGCCCTGCTCGGCAGTGGTTGCCCTGGCCAACAGTTCCGCCAGCAGCTGCTGCCGCGTGCCCTGCGACCCCGTGCCGGCGAGCAGGCTCAGCTCGGCGAAGGCCCCGTCCACCTCGGCAACGGTGAGCCCCGGTTCCGCGGCCGGTTCGGGTCGGGCGACGATCGACCGCCAGCCCACCCCGGTCCGACGCTGGCGTAGCGACCCGGACAGGTAGTGGGCCACTGTCTCCAGCTCTTCACCGTCGGCGCGTGCCAGGGTGTCGGCAAGGGCCGCGACCTTGGCGGTCCGGGAGCCGGTTGCGGCAACCCGGGCCGAGGTCTCCACCACCTCGTTGAGCAGCATGACCCAACTATCCCCCTCGGTCCTGACGCCGGCCCGGCCCCGCCCGGACTGCTCCGGGCCCACTCACGCGAGCGGGTGCCGGAGCTGCGCCAGGGCCGTTCCGTTCCAGATCTGCGCAGACAGCTCTCCCGGGCGAACCGCGATCGCCTCCCCGCCGTGGCGGAGCACGTTGATCGCGATCCGGGAGAGCAGGTCGTAGCCCGAGTCGTCGAAGGTGATCGCGCCCGTGGCGTCGTCGAGCTTGCCGGGCACGTTCACGGTGAAGTCGTACAGCAGGGTGCCGACGGCGCCGGCGGAAGCAGCCCTGGCGATCTGGGCCAGGTCGGTCGCTGCCAGGCCCGCGGCGAAACCGTTCCCGATCAGTTCGGCCCGCTCGCTGAGCCGGGCTGCGGTGAGGCTCCCGATCCGGGACCTGATCGCGTCATCGACCTGGTCGGGACGGAGCTCGTCCGGCGATCCGGGCACTGCCACCCGTTCCCAGGGCAGGTCCTCGGCCATGACCATGCTGAGCAGCGGCTCCGTGGCGAACACGAACAGTGGCCGGCTCGCCTGCCGGTCCAGCCTGCCGAGTTCGGCGCGAAGGGCGTCGGCAACCGTGCGGGCGTACCGCTCGAGCAGGACCTTGCGGCCCTCGTCGCCCACCAGTCGACCCAGGTGCTGACGGCCACGGATCGTCATCCGGTTGGTCGCCTCAGCCGCGTCCTCGGCCCAGTCGCCGCCGAGCTCCACCTCGGTCGCCCTCGTCGTTGCGGACGCCTGCCACAGGTTCCAGCCGCTACTGGAGACGGTGAGGGCGAACGCATCCTGCGGAGTGGTCACCGCCCGCACCAGCTGGCCGAGGTCGAAGTAGTCCCCGACCTGGGTCTGCGACTCCAGCTCGTTCGGCAGGACGTACTCCTCGGAGAGCTCGGGGGAGATGAAGATCGCAAGCGAGCCGGCCAGGTTGCCCCAGAGGTGCGCGTCCTCGGCGACCACCTCCCAGTGCAGGCGGATGGCATCCTGGGCTGCGGCGTCCAGACCCCCGGCCCGCAGGCGGCGGATGGCCTCGTCCACAGCGCTCTTGGCCGCTGTGAGGGCCTGTTCGCGACCGCTTGGTGTCGGCGAGGTCGGCAGGTAGGCAGTGACGGCGTTCGGGTGGAACTCCCCCAGACGGACAAGGTCCTGCGTCGTCGGCAGGTCGAAGCGGATCATCTTTCACCCCTTGCTCGATGTGTCCTTGGTCAAGGACTACCACTCAACCCCGCACCGTGGTGCCCGTGCAGCCGAAGCCGGCTCCCGTTCCCGAAGGCGCCGGCTCCCTGCACTCCGGGGGCCGGCGGCGCTTCGGGCGAAGTGCCGCCGGCGCGGCCGGGACGGCGGGTCAGTCCTGGGTGATCCTCCCCTCGACAGCCGAACTGACCGGGGAGTTGGCAGCGACGTGGTCGATGGTCACCTGGAGCAGGTCGTCACCAGGCTGGGCGACGTCGGTGCCACCGGCGAAGGCGGTGTAGCCGTCGCCACCGGTGAACATGAAGTCGTTGGTGACCAGCCGGACGGTGTCGGCGTCGCCGATCGGAGTCTGGGTCCCGCCCATCCCGTCCGGGGTCTTCCACATGCCGGTCACCTCAGGAGTGGTGCCGTTGCAGGTGAAGGTCGCCCGCAACCCGGACACCTGCGGGAACCGTCCCGTCGCTATGGCCGAGTTGCACACCGGCGAGAACCCGTTCTCGAACACCGCGCGCAACTGGGCGCCGGTGAGGGTGAGGATCACCGTCCGGTTGCCGAACGGCAGGACGGCGAACATCTCGCCCCAGGTGATCTCGCAGGCCGCTTCGCCGGCCGACGGAGGGCTGCAGACCAGGTCCTGCCGCAGGCCGCCGGAGTTGGTGTACGCGGCGTCGATGCCCGGGTACTTCGCCCGCATCGCATCGGCGACGAGGTTGCCCATGGCCGACTCGTGCAGCCGGGTCGGGTCCCGCTTGATGTCGGCGGTCTGGGAGCCGATCACCTGGTTGCGCAGCTCGTTGGTCTCGGCGTTGGCGTCGTCGATGATGTCCTGGACGTCCGCCCGCGCAGCCACCCCGAGGGTCTTGGCCACCCGGGTCGCGCCACCGGCCCAGGCGACGTCGCCGCCCGTGACCATCAGCTGCAGGACCGAGTAGCTGGCTCCGGCATTGATGCCCTCCGTGATCAGGATCCGGCCCCGCATCAGGTTCGAGATGCGGTGGGTGTGGCCGACCACCATCGCGTCGACGGTCGTGCCCTGCAGCTGGTCCGCGATGGCCAGGATCGGTCCGCCCCACGGCTGCGCAGCGGTGTTGCCGGCTGCGTTCGCCCCGGAGGCGGTGCCCTCATGGATCACCACGATCTGCACCCGGACCCCCAGGCGCCGGAGCCGTTCCGACTCGGCCTTGATCCGCGGTCCCTCGTCGAGGAACTTCAGCCCGGCGGTCGCCCCGGCCGAGACCAGTTCCGGGGTGCCCTCGAGGGCTGCCCCGATCACGCCGACCCGCACCCCGTTGACCTGGAACACCTTCGACGGGGTGACCCAGGACGGCGTCCTGCCGGTGCTGCTCTCGACGATGTTGGTGGCGAGGAACGGGAAGTTCGCGCGCGCCTGCTGGGTCAGCAGCCGGGCCACGCCGTAGTCGAACTCATGGTTGCCGTAGGACGTGGCGTCCAGCCCCCACGCGTTCTCGACATCGATGGCCGGCATGTCCTGCAGCAGCGAGGAGTTCGCCGGCGAGGCGCCCACATTGTCGCCGCCGGCGAGCAGCAGCTCGCTTCCCGGCAGCCGGGCCGCCTCCTCGTCGAACATCGTCGCCAGGTAGGCGCCGCCGCCGACCTGGGTGTTGACGCCGTCGAAGGAGCGGGTCGTCGGCTCGAGCTGGCCGTGGAAGTCGTTCAGCCCGATCACGGACACCGGCGTGTACCGGCTGCCGCCGGCGACCAGGTCGCGCAGCACCTTGCCCTGGCTGTACTCCGGCTCGGGGATGCCGAGCAGGAACGACAACGTCGGCGCGAGGTCGATCGAGCTGGCCTTGACGGTCGTGCGCCTGATGCCGGCGCCGCCGGCGATGAACGTGGCCCGCAGGTTGGTGTTGGCGCCGAGCGCCTGGACGTCCGGCACGTAGCCGTGCTGGCCGAAGAAGTGCGACTCCGCGATCAGTGTGCCCGGGGTGGCGGCGTCGAACTGGTAGGGCACGGCGGAGAACACCACCAGGTCACCGGTCCGGGTCGGGTGGGCCATGTCGGCGGTCGAGCCGGGACCGTTGGGGATGTAGCGGGACTCGGCCTTGGTGAAGGCGCGGTCGATCGGGCTCCAGCCCTCCGGGTCACCGTCCCCGGACCAGTCATTGGGGTCGCTGAGGGCGAGGTAGGCCGCCTTGAGCTGGGCAACGGTGGCCTTCTCGTCCGCCGCAGCCACCTGCTGCAGCCCGGCTCCGGAAGGGTCACGTCCGGCGAGGTTCAGGTAGATCTGGACGGTACCGCCGGCCCAGCAGGCCTTCGCCTTGCCGATGGTCTCGCCTGCTGGCAGGCGGCAGTTGGACGTCTGCGGCTTGGAGAGCAGGCCGAGCTCGACCAGCACCTGGCTGGCGTCGATCGCCAGGAACTGCGGGGCGAAGCCGTGGTCGGAGGCGACGAAGGTGGTCGGGTTGTGGCCGACCAGGGAGCGGGCGAGCCGCAGGGTGGCGTCGGCCTCGCTGTAGGCGGTGCGGAGGTAGCGTTCCCTCGCCGAGGTCCGGCCGTCGGGGACGTGGTCGAGGTTCGCGTCGTCGTAGGCGGGGTTGGCGTCGCCGTTGGGCAGCTTCTTCGTGACCAGGCCGAGGAACTGGTGCGAGAACTCGTCCGTGGTCGGGAAGCCGACCAGCAGCAGGTCGGGCCGGTACGTCCGCGCGATGTAGCGCATCATCGGCCAGTGCGCCTTGGTCCACGCCAGCCCCTGCTCGACGTAGGTGTCCTCGGAGACGATGCCGGCCTCGCCGACGGCGAAGTCGGCCGCGGTCGAGGTGGGGAACTTCACGGCGAGGAACTCGGCGAAGTCGGTGAAGCCGGCCTCACCGGCCCAGCCGGGCCAGCTGGCGATCGCCCGGGTGACCGAGGTGTGGAACAACCTGATCCTGGACAGGTCGGGGGTGAGGGTCTCGACCTTCACCAGCATGCCGGCGGTCCTGCCGTCCAGGGCGCCGCCGCTGAGCTCCACCTTCACGTCGGCCCACTGGCCCTCGCGCAGGGTGCCGACCGCGTCGGCTCCCGACTTGGTTGGCGACAGCAGCACCCGGTTGTAGTTGGTCGCACCGTCGTCGGTGCTGTCGTAGACGTAGGCGTTCAGGCCGTACTTGTCTGTGCCGCCGTCGAGCACCCGCATCCGCACCTGCTTCGCCGGGCTGTAGGAGGCAGGGACGTCACTCCAGCCGGTGGCATCCGACGGTGCGGCATCGGCGAACGGGTCAAGGCCGGCGTGGCCGTCCGGGTGGTCGAACTGGAGGCCGAGCGACGCGATCAGCGCTGGATCGTCGAACAGCGTGTCACCGGCCGAGCCGATGAAGTTGGTGGTGACCCCGCGGCCGGAGTGGAAGCTGCGGTAGTCGATGGTCGGGCCGTCGATGGTGGCGTTTCGGCCGCCGGCCCATTCGACCTGGGCGACCTTCAGCCCGCCCCGCTCCGCGGACTGGGCGATGGTCTCGGCCTGGAGCACGCCGGCGTCGAACGCGGCGCTGCGTGACGTGGCGAAAGCCGTGCCGTTGGTGTGGAAGGTGTTGTTCGTGGAGCCGGCAACCCCCGGCCAGGCACCGGTGGCCAGGGTGTACCAGCCGGCTCCGGTGTTGGGTGGCGCCTGGGTGAGCAGGCCGTTGCCGCTGGCCTTGGCGCCGGTGCGGAGCAGGCTCCGCACCGTCGGCATCCGACCCTGCGATGCGTAGCGCTCGACGAGGTCCTGGCGCAGGCCGTCTGCGGCGAAGAAGACTGCCTTGCTGGTCAAGCCGGCTGGCTTCTTCGTTGCCGGTGCCGACTGGGGTACTTCGGCGCTGGCTGGGGCTGGGACGCCGATCGCGAGGCCACCGAGGGTGATCAGGGCCACTGCGAGGGCTGCTGGACGGTTTGCTGACACTTGACCTCCTGGGGCGAGAGGGCCGTGCGGCCCCGGTGCCGAACGACCTCAACTTGGTACGGGCGGTCGGGATGGGGCAATGCTTACCTTTCCCCAGCCGCATGGCAGCGAACCCACGGTGAACTCCAGGACAACCTTTCGATGCCACCCCCGACCTCACCGCCCGCGCGCCCACCCCGCACCCCCGCGCGGCCACCCTCCGCGCGCCCGGCCCCCCCCTTCCGCGTCCCTCCCGCGCAAGCTGTGAGTTTGGCGCCGTTGTCGGAGCCCAGCTCACAGCTTGCTGGGGTCGGAGGGGGCGCGGGGCAGGGGTGGCGGCGAGGTGGGTGGCAGCGGTTAGCTTTGCGGGTGGACGAACCCAGTACCAGGACCTGGCGGCCGGCGTGGCCCTGCCCGGTGGACCAGGTGTGGAGTTCGTTCAAGCGGGGGCTCACCGACCCCACCTACCGGGTCAGCTCCGGCCTGCACTGGCGGGCCCTGAACACCCTCGAGGGCGCTGCCACCCTGGCTGTCCGACCGCTGGATGCCGCCGGGGTGATCGAGGCGCGAGCCTGGGGTCCCGGGGCCGGGCGGGTGCTCGACCGACTGCCGGACCTGCTCGGGGCCGGCGACGACCCGTCCGGCTTCGTCCCGCACCATCCCCTGGTCGCCGAGTTGCACCGTCGCCGGCCACACTGGCGGCTGGCCCGCACCGGCAGCGTCTGGGATGCCCTGGTGCCGGTGGTGATCGAGCAGAAGGTCACCGGCCAGGAGGCGACGATCGGCATCCGCTCGCTGCTCGGCAGGTACGGCTCGCCGGCCCCGGGTCCAGGCGCGGCGCTCGGGCTCAGGACCTTCCCTCCGGCGGACGTCGTCCGCGGCATCCCGTCCTGGGAGTGGCTGGCGCTGCACATCGACCCGGCCCGCAGCCGCACGCTGGTCACGGCTGCCGGGGTCGCTGACACCCTCGAACGCGTCCTGCCGGCCGAGCCCGACCGAGCCGACCAGCGGCTGCGCAGCGTCCCCGGCATCGGGGTGTGGACCAGCGCAGAGGTCCGGGCGCGGGCCCTCGGCGACCCGGACGCGGTGAGCTTCGGCGACTACAACGTCGCCCGCGACCTCGGCTGGGCCCTCACCGGCGCCGAACTCGACGACGCCGGGCTGGCTGAGCTGCTCGAGCCCTACCGTCCGCAGCGGCTCCGGGTGCAACGACTGGTCACGATGGCTGGACTGCACCACCCGCGGCACGGGCCGAGGCTGGCCCCCCGCACCCACCTACCCAGCCGCCGGTCGCGCACCTAGGCTTGGGCCAACTCACGCGGAGGCAGCAATGATGCAGGCGGACGCCCGGCAGCGGGCTTCGGTGGACGCGCTGGCGGAAGTGGCCAATGACCTTGCCGGGGAGTTCCGGCTGCAGCCACTGCTGGAACGCATCCTGCGCAGCGCCGTCGAACTGCTCGGCTGCCGAAGTGGCTCACTATGCCTGGTCGACCAGGTGAGCCACACCTACCGCAAGGAGATCGACCTGGACGAGGGCTGCCAGGCGGGCATGGTGTTCACCCTGGAGGAGGGGGCCACCGGTGCCGTCGCCCGGGCACGCAAGCCGGTCATCTTCGAGCAGTACGCCCAGGTGCCGGGCGGCCACATCCGTCCGGAGGAGGACCGCTACCGGCGGGCGGTGATCGGCGTGCCGATCATGCTGCGGACCGACCTGATCGGCGCCTGCATCGTCTTCGCCGCAACCGACGCCCAGCGCTTCGACGCCGCCGACGCCCAGCTGCTGCAGCGGTTCGCCACCCACGCCGCCATCGCGATCGCCAACTCCCGGCTGCACGAGGAGTCGAGCGAGCGCGCCAAGGCGGCTGCGGTCGCGGCCGAACGGGAACGGGCGATGCTCGAGGTGCACGACAGCATCGGCCGCGGCCTGGCGACGGTGGCCCTGCGGATCGCCGACGCCCACACCACGGCCAGCCATGGTGGCGACCCGATCCCGGCGCTGACGCTTGCCCAGCAGGCGGCCCAGGAGACCATGAACGAGGGCCGCCGCGCGATCTGGGGGCTCGGCCCGGCCGGGATGGCCGGCCGCCCGATCGACCAGAACATCGCCCTCGAGCTCGACTGGGTGCAGGCCACCTCGGAGCTGGCCACGACCTTCCGCTCGTTCGGGGATCCACAGCCGCTGGCCCGCAATGTCGAGACCCAGGTGCTGCGGATCGTCCAGGAGTCGCTGACCAATGTGGTGCAGCACGCCCGCGCGACCATGGTGCGGGTTGGCCTGGTCTACGGCTCCGACGGCCTTGCCGTGATCATCGAGGACGACGGCTGCGGGTTCGACCCGGACGCCACAGCCAACCGCGGTGTCGGGTTGCCCGGGTTGGTGGCGAGGGCGGTCCAGGTCGGTGGCCGGGTCCGGATCGATTCCACCCCCGGCTGGGGCACCCGCATCCGCGCCGACCTGCCCTACCGCACCCCGACGACCGGCAACTCCACCAGCCCGCGGCTGCGGGTGGTCGTGGTGCACCCGCTGCCGGCCATGCGGGCCGGGCTGGTCCAGCTGCTCGACCAGAGCGAGCCGGGGGTGCAGGTGGTGGCCGAGGTCGGCGAGCCCGGCCCGGCCCTCGAGGCGGTGCGGCTGCTGCGTCCGGACGTGGCGCTGGCCGGTATGACCCTGCCCGGAATCGCGTCGGCCGACCTGGTGGCTGGGCTGCTGCAGGCCCAACCCCAGCTCGGCGTGGTCGGGGTCGCCGACCCCGGCGTGGCCGAAAGTGAACTCCGGGAATGGGCGGCCGCCGGCGCCCGCGGCTTCGTCCAGGTCGACGTCGATTCCACCAGCCTCGGCCGCGTGGTCGTCGGCGTCGCCAGAGGCGACGAGCTGGTGTTCGGTGGCGTCCTCGCCCAGCTGGGTGGGTTGCCGGCCATGGACGGCCCCGACCGGCTCACCGACCGGGAGAGCCAGGTGCGCCGGCTCGTCGAGCAGGGCCTCGCCGACAAGCAGATCGCCACCCGGCTCGGGATCTCCGCGAAGACCGTCGAGAAGCACGTCAGTGCGATCCTCCGCAAGGGCGGGGTGCACTCCCGCACCGAACTCCTCGCCCGCGTCTGACCCCACGTCCGGGGACGGTTCCATTTCCGTTCATCCGGGCACGGGGGACGGTTCCATTTTCCGTTCATCCGGGGACCGGGGACGGGGGCGGGGGCGGGGGCCGGTTCCATTTCCGTTCACCTGAGCCGAGCGACCCGACCCAGGGCTCCTTCGACTTGGGTCAGCTGAACGGAAAAGGAACCGTCCCCGGGTTCGACGGCTGTGGTGAGCTGGACGGGAAGGAACCGTCCCCGGTGGCGGCGGGGCCCGGGACGGGGACCCCCACTCGCTTCCCCCATTCGGTCTGGGGGGATTACCCCATATCCCGGTCCCGGAGGCCTACCTATGGTGAGGCTCAATCTCAGGGTG
>JADLEH010000094.1 GCA_020846255.1 Propionibacteriaceae bacterium | reverse complement strand
CGGCGGAGGGGTGGCAGCATCGCCGCGCACGTCGCCAGGACAGGCCCTGAGGTGGTCGCGGACTGCGGCCGCAGGCGGCAGCGACGACGTCGGAGATTGCCAGGCGTCCGCCGGGATTGAGAACCCGAAGGCTTCGGCGAAGTCGCCCCGACCTGGCGGGCGGCGAGGAAGCAGTCGAAGCCGGCGCCGCTGCCCAGGTCGAACACGGTTCCTCCGGCTTCGGATCGGCGATCGCCTGAGGGTTGCCAGGTCGGGCAGCAGGCGTCAATATAGAGTCATGTCAATGGATGCGGGCAGGTGCAGCGAACCGCAGGACGTTGCGTCGGTGATGAAGGCTCTGAGTGAGCCGGTCCGGCTCCGGTTGGTGCAGTTGGTTGCCTTCTCCGTAGATGGCGAGCTGTCGGCGGGGGAGTTGGGGGAGTCGATCGACTTGTCGCAGCCGACGATCAGCCACCACCTGAAGGTCCTGTTCGAGGCCGGGGTCTTGGTGCGAAGTCGGTCTGGCACCCAGATCAGCTATGCCTTGAGCCGGGCGGTCCTCGTGGAGGTGTCGGAGGCCCTGGCGGCTCTGGCTGCCGCGTCGACGTCCCCCCGGGCGCGGGAGGAGCCTGCGGTCACTCGCACGCGCACCTTGGGAGTCGGTTCGGCCGAGCATGTGCTCGCGCGTGGCGCTGAGGACCTGGCCTTCCGGTTCTCCGGGGTGTTCAGCCGGGAAACCGTGGATCGCCACGTCCATGAGTCCTACCAGAACCTGTATCGCACGGCGAGGGTCAAGGTTCACCTGCCGGTGCTGGCGATCCGGTTCGCCAAGGAGCGGCTGACGGCCCTGGGGCAGGCGTCGGGCAAGCTCGCCAAGCCCATGCCCGAGGTACTGATGGTCTGCACCCAGAACGCCGGCAGGTCACAGCTTGCCGCGGCGCTGATGTCGCACCACTCGGACGGGCTGGTGCACGTGCGGACGGCGGGTTCCTCCCCGGCTGCGGACGTCAACCCGAGCGTCGGGGTTGTCCTGGCCGAACGCGGCATCCGGTTCGAGGGCGAGTTCCCCAAGCCGTTGACCGACGACGTGCTGCGAGCGGCCGATGTGGTGGTCACGATGGGTTGTGGCGATGCCTGCCCGCTGTACCCGGGCAAGCGCTACCTGGACTGGGATCTCGCCGACCCGGCGGGTGCAGCCCTGGACGAGGTTCGCCGGATCGCCGATCAGATCGACCTGAAGGTGCTGAAGTTGTTGGACGAGCTGGGCGTTCGCCCGGCCGAGGAAGGGACCCCCGCATGACCGACAAGCCCACCGTCCTGTTCGTGTGCATTCACAATGCCGGGCGCTCCCAGATGGCCTCCGGCTACCTGCGCCACCTCGCCGGCGACCGGATCGAGGTGTTGTCGGCCGGCTCGGCCCCGGCCGCTTCGATCAACCCGATGGCGGTCCTCGCGATGGCCGAGGAAGGCATCGACATCGCCGCCGAACAACCGAAGATCCTCACCACGGATGCGGTCAAGGCTTCCGACGTCGTGATCACCATGGGCTGCGGCGACACCTGCCCGTTCTATCCGGGCAAGCGCTACGAGGACTGGGTGCTGGACGACCCGGCCGGGCAGGGCATCGACGCCGTCCGTCCCATCCGTGACGAGATCCGCCGCCGCGTGGAAACCCTGATCGGGGAGCTGCTCCCCGCCTGATCGGAGGCCCTGCCCGCGGCTTCGCCACTGTGAGCAACCTCGGGGGCATCGAGTCCCATGTTCCCGCTCGCGGCCATGTCCGGAAGAGGTACTGTTCAACCGGCCTTGATTCAATGAGGATTGGAATGTCGCGGTGGATGGCTGGACGCTGTACCTGGTGCTCTCGGTGGTGTTGTTCGGTCTGTCGTTCCTGTCGGGGATGATGGGACTCGGTGTGGCGTTCATCGCGACACCGGTGCTGGCAATGTTCGGCCTGGACTTGAAGAACGAGATCATGCCCCTGTCGTTGTGGCTCAACGGCGTCACGGCGATCTCCAGCGCGGTGGCTTTCGCCCGCAAGAAGATGATCGATTGGCGCACCGCCGTCCCACTGCTGATCGTGACGACCGTCGCGGCGCCGATGGGGGTGTGGCTGCTGCAGTTCACCTCCACGGACCTGCTGTGGTGGCTGTATGTGGCGGTCCTGCTGTTCCTGGCCTGGCGGATGGCCTTCCCGCCGAAGCAGGACGACTCGGCCCCCTCGACGGTCACCGACGTCACCCGCTGGAAGGCGGCCGGCGCAAGTTCGGGGATCGGCGTGTTCGCCGGCCTGCTGGGGGTGGGGCCGGGCTTCTTGATGATGCCGACCCTGGTGCTCCTGGGCTTCGCCGCGCGCGCCGCTGCGGCCACCAACAGCGTTGTGGTGACCCTCCCGTCCTTCTCGGCGTTCATCGCTCACCTGCCCGAGGCCCGGTTCGACTGGACCCTGCTGGTGATGACGACCATCGCCGCGATCGCCGGGGCCCAGTGGGGATCCCGGTTCATGGCGAAGCGGGTCAAGAGCCTGACCCTGACCCGGATCTTCGCGGTCGCGCTTGTGCTGCTCGCCGGGCAACGCGTGTTCGCCCTGCTCGGCTGACTTGACCGTCCCTGGACGACGGAGGATGATTCAAACATGGTTGATTCAAAAGTGACTGAGATGCGGGAATCGGCGGTCCTGCTGACCGCTGTGGCTGATCCGATCCGCCTCCAGTTGCTCCATCTCCTGGTCGGGCGAACGCGCTGCGTCTGCGACCTGCAGCCGGAACCGCCGATTCCGGGCAACCTGCTCAGCTATCACCTGAAGGTGTTGCGTGAGGCCGGCCTGATCGAGGGCGCCAAGCGCGGACGCTGGATCGACTACTCCCTGACCGAGGGCGCCCTGGAGCGGCTCCATTCAACCCTGCCCGCCCCGGCGTCGGTGGCTCGGCAGTTGACGGTGGTTCGATGACCACGTCCACCCAGCCCGATTCCCGCCGCAGGTCGATCCAGCGGTGGGGACTGCTGGCGCTCGCGGCCGTGGCGTGGTGGGCGCTCTACCTGGTGAACCAGCCGTTCTGGGACTGGCTGATCGGTGGGGTGTTCGGCCTCGACCTGGCCTCCCGGCTGGGTAGCGGGGTGCACTTCTTCTTCTACGACACGGTCAAGATCGTGCTGTTGCTGGCCGGGATCATCTTCCTGGTCACCGTGGCGCGCTCGTTCATGAGCGTGGAACGCACCCGGGCGCTGCTGGGCGGCAAGCGCGAGGGCATCGGCAATGTGCTGGCCGCCGGCCTCGGTGTGGTGACCCCGTTCTGCTCGTGCAGCGCCGTCCCGGCCTTCATCGGGTTCGTCGCCTCGGGGATCCCGCTGGGTGTGACGATGAGCTTCCTGATCGCCAGCCCGCTGGTCAACGAGGTAGCCATCGCCCTGCTCCTGGGCCTGTTCGGTGTCGGCCCCACCCTGATGTACGTCGGTGCCGGGCTGGTCATCGCGATCGTCGCCGGCTACACCATCGGCCGGCTCAAGCTGGAACGCTGGGTGGAGCCGTTCGTGTTCGAGACCAAGCTCCGCGGCCAGGTCATCGACTCCACCACCGACCTGACCTGGGACGACCGGATCCAGATGGGCATCGAAGAGGTGGCCTCCATCCTGCGCAAGATCTGGCCCTACCTGCTGGTCGGCATCGGCCTCGGTGCGGCCATCCACGGCTGGGCCCCGGAGGACTTCTTCGCCACCTACGCCGGCGCGGACAACCCGTTCGCGGTCCTG